>NZ_PUIA01000074.1:300000-407927 GCF_002967715.1 Blastopirellula marina | reverse complement strand
AGGGCAAAGGCAATCTGTTCATTCGTAAATCGAGACTTCTTCATGGTCATGATCTCCTCGAATAGGATGGCCCGATTTTACCTCGATTTTCTCATTTTGAATGGCTCAGTTTTTGGGTTGCAGGTCAGTATCCACGCAGAAAAAGCGAATTGGTTTGTTGCTATTGATAATTTCTACGGCCATGAATGCCGTCGACTTCCCAAGGTAGGAACCGACTTCAACAATCAAGCCATTTTCTGGGCAGTCTGCTACGGCTGTTCGATATAATGCCGGAAAGTCAAACCAGCCTTCGATTTGTTGGCAAAAGTGTTTGATCATAAAATCCTTCAAGTCGATTTGCCGGAACGTAGTTAAAACCGTTTCGCGCCGAAGAATGATCTCCGATGCCAAACGGCTGTTTCCCAGCGAACTGTTTGAGCGTACCGTGTTGTAATCGACTCGCCACCGTTCGATCAACACTTTCGCTTGCTTCCCAGAGCTTATTACATGGTTCCTGATCGAGTATCTCATATCCTTGTAGTCCACATAGCGATTCGATGTAACGACTCATTCTCTGGTTGATTGGCTTGACATGGAGCGCAGTCACGACGAAAGCTTCCGAAACTGTATCGGAGGCGAATTTCCAGCGCGAGATCCTTTGCGTCGCAAGCCGGCCAGGGCTCATGCTGTGATCTCTTCCGGAGACAAACTTACAACCACCGCCGCCCACACGGCATCTCACTGCGATTGATCTATCTAACCAAAGCGAAGAATAGGTTTGAGGAGCGTTTCATAGGACGTTTTAAGTCCCCGCATGCGTATGAGCCCCAGCCATTTTCCTGGCAAGACTGAGCCATCAAGGACGACTTGGATTCAAAGCGATTCTTCAGACGCGAACGGCTTGGACTAGTTCTGAATGGCTATCGCAATGATTGCTAAGCGATTAGTGAACGATAATTCAGATGTGATTTAGTGGTAAACCCCGGTGGAATTGATGGTTATGACAATATTGTCTAGGAGTTGAAAATGATCTAGTTGTGTCCACGACTACGTTTATTTCTACTTTCCCGAAACCATGCCTAAGACAGAATCGCCTGCAGGTCTTCGGCCGATAGATTTTTCAGCAGCGAACTATCGGCCGAGATGATTGCTTCGGCCAACTTGTTTTTCTGCGATTGAAGCTCCAGGATCTTTTCTTCCACCGTGTTCTTGGCAATCAAGCGATACGCGAAGACCGGGTTGGATTGGCCGATGCGGTGGGCTCGGTCGATGGCCTGGGATTCGACGGCGGGATTCCACCATGGATCGAGCAGATAAACATAGTCCGCTGCCGTTAGGTTCAAACCGGTGCCGCCTGCTTTCAGGCTGATCAGGAATACCCGGCAGTCGGCATCGTTCTGGAACCTGTCGACGCAGGATTGACGATCTTTTGTTTTCCCGTCCAGGTATTCATACGAAATCTTGGCATCGTCGAGGCGCTGCTTTACGATCGCCAGCATTTTGGTGAACTGTGAAAAGACGAGCGCTTTGTGACCTTCTGAAACGACTTCATCAATTTGTTCCAGAAGTAGGTTCAGCTTGGCCGATGGCTTGCCGCTATGGGCAGGATCGATCAATCCAGGGTGACAGGCCGCTTGCCGCAGACGCAGTAGTGCCTCCAAGACATGGATTTTGGTTTTGGCCAAGCCTGACCGGGCAATCTTCTGCTTCAAAGTGGCCCGGTAATGATCGCGTAGCTGGTCGTATTGCTTCTGCTGCGAGGGAGGCAGATCGCAGTAGAGCCGCTGCTCGGTCTTCTGGGGAAGTTGCGGAACCACTTGAGCTTTCGTTCGTCGCAACAAAAAGGGAGCCAGGCCTTGGCGAAGAACATCGACCTGCCGCTGGTCGATTTCCGATCCTTTGCCGGTCAAGTCCTTGAAATGGGTACTCGTTCCCAGCAGTCCTGGGTTGAGGAACTCCATCAGCGACCAGAGTTCGCCCAAATGATTCTCGATCGGAGTGCCAGAAAGGGCCAATCGATGCCGGGCATTGAGCAGTCGACTTGCTTTGGCGGTTTGCGAAGCGTTGTTCTTGATTGCCTGAGCTTCGTCCAAAATCGCATAATCCCAACCGATCTGACTCAAGCGTTCGATATCTTTTCGCATGGTTCCGTAGGTTGTCAGTACCAGGTCGAACGGATCGAGTTCGGGATGTCTCTTTTTGCGATCGGTCCCTGCGTAGACCGCTACGTTCAAGCGCGGAGCGAATCGCTCGGCCTCCAGTTTCCAATTATGAACGACACTGTTGGGCGCGACGACCAACGATGGGCGTTTCTCCTTGTTCTTGGATGACCGTCGCTTGCGTGCTGCCAGCAGTGCCAAAACCTGGACCGTCTTGCCGAGGCCCATATCGTCGGCCAGACATCCGCCAAAGCTGAACTTCTCCAGAAAATTGAGCCACCCTAACCCTTCTTGCTGATACTTGCGCAGGTTCCCCTGAAATAATTGCGGCGGCTTGGCAGGCTTTATGCCGTCGAATGACTGTAGCTTCTTGCGAATGGCGGAAAACTTTCGGTCGACTTTCAATGACGCCTCTTGGCCAGCCGCCGATAGCATCGAATCGAGCAACAATGCCTGGCTCGGTTGAAAGCGAAGCCCGTCCTCCTCGGATCGTTGGGCGAACCCGGTAACCACGCCGAGTGTTACTAGCCATTGTTCGGGCAGCATACCTTGCGTGCCGTCACCTAGACGAATATAGCGTTCCCCATTCTTCAGCGCCTTCAGCAGTTCTGGCAGCGAAACAACCTGGCCGTCGAAATCTGCTTCGCCTTCCAACTCGAACCAATCGACCTTCGAGCGCACGTTCAGCGAGAGCCCGCTGCTCTTGCGGATCGGCACGCCTTCGGCATGCACTTCCCAGTCCTCTTCGATCAGTTGGGCGGTAATTCGATCGAAGCTACCTGCCGGAAAAACGTGACGCCCGGGAGAGGTTGAGCCGAGATACGTTGCCCTCAAAGGATTCATGCCCAACTGATGCAACCGATCGAGCAGACGAGCTTCCTCGGTTTCATTGGCGCGGATCACTTGCAGCGACTCGGCATCAGGCCAAATACGTTGAGTGCTGTCGAGCCCGGCTTCGTGCTGTTGGTAGAGAAAGGAGACGTCGGCAAACAATACCGGGTCGGAACCGTTTCGGTATCGACGCGTTGTGTCGCCCTGTCTGGCTTGAACAACTAGTCTTCCGCGAGGGTGACCCTCCACAGAAGTCAAGTTTAGCCGCTCGTCGCCAAGGATCTTGCCTGGCGATCCATGGTGCCACAGTTCCTCGATCAACGCGGCTTGGTCCTGGTAAGGAACGAGCAACGAACCCTGACGACTAAGCAGTTCCAGCCAGCGACGATCGGTCGGCAAGTCGAAGCGGGCAAGCTGGTCATCCATCAAGATCAACCCGGTCGGGTAGTAACGAACGCAATCCGAGAGCGGGCGAATCTGACGACCGGATGTTAGTCTGCCGGTGATTTCCCAAGCTTTTTCAGAATCGATACACTGGGCGCTCAGTTGAAATGACCACGCGGTGTTAGTATCCCAGCCAATGGGGCGTGCGTCTTCCCATGAACCGTATCGTGGCATGTAGAAAAACCGATGCGTATCGGCCAGCATCGGCAAAACAAACTCATATAGTTCCGGTTTTAGCTCAATTTGCGTGGAGGCGTCGAATTCATTCCAATCTTCATCCAGGTCATCCATTTCGGTCAGGTCCAGATTGGCATTCAACAACCCAAGCAGACGGAGGTCGTCTGGGCCGGCAACGCTGGCGAAAGTGGGGTCGTCCATTTGATATCGGGTGGCCTCTCCCCACGATCCATTATCCCGTTTCTCTTGCTGGTAAAGCGCGACAATTAGAGCGTGCGACGCGATTTGAGGCTCGAGACAAAACAGTAATTGTCGGGGCCGCAAATTCGCAGGCGTTGCCGACCTGGAGAGATGGTGTGAGTGTGAAGGACGCGCGGCACGACCGAGTTGACTCTTCCACGATAGAGTTTTTACGGAATGACTGTCTCGCTTTTTCGAGCCTTGTGAGTTATTCGCCAACCCAAGGCGATCAGCGACAAGGATGGCGGCCCACAGATGCTTACAGAAGTTGCCCCGATCATAATGAGGGCAATTGCATTCCATGCCGTTGCGAAGGCCATTTTCCCAATCAAGCAGCACCGTATACGGCTCGAAATCCGAACCTTCCACTTCAAAAGAAGCCCAGGAATCTTCGGAATTTACCACATGAACTCGCCCCGCTGCCGCGTACTCGGAACCTCGCTCGCGAACCGACTTACCGAAGAACATGATGACTTGCACCACGAGGCTCATGTGACTTCCCTGCAACGAAAGACTCCGAGAAACCCTTACCATCAGGGCTCAATATACTGTTTACCCATACATCCGGAAACGATCGCCCCCAAACCTCCCTGGAATGAGAGATCTGCGACCTCAAACCCCGCTTCAATGGAGCCGCGTTTCAGTGAACGCGGAAAGTCGCTTCATGTAAGGGATACCCAGATGCTTCGCCTTGCTTCAATGGAGCCGCGTCTCAATGAACGCGGAAAGCCTGAACCGTTATGCCAGCTTTCTCCGCAATGATCTCAGCTTCAATGGAGCCGCGTCTCAATGAACGCGGAAAGCTCGGTAAGCCGTCGAAGTTGTCCCAACGCCTCATGCGCTTCAATGGAGCCGCGTCTCAATGAACGCGGAAAGGAGGTCGTAGCCCATGACTAACTGGACCAAATACCTGCTTCAATGGAGCCGCGTCTCAATGAACGCGGAAAGAGGCAACCGGCTTAGGCTCTGGTGTGGCTACATTCCAGCTTCAATGGAGCCGCGTCTCAATGAACGCGGAAAGGGTGGCATCTTCCCAAACGGACGCAATCGTATTGATGCTTCAATGGAGCCGCGTCTCAATGAACGCGGAAAGATGACGCTCGCGTTATTGGTGACTTGGTCAACGACGCTTCAATGGAGCCGCGTCTCAATGAACGCGGAAAGACTATTTAAGGCAGGAAGCATGAAGCGAGAAGCATTGCTTCAATGGAGCCGCGTCTCAATGAACGCGGAAAGGGACGTGAATTCCCTGTCCGTTCAAGTGGCGGACCCGGCTTCAATGGAGCCGCGTCTCAATGAACGCGGAAAGGTCAACGCCAGGTCGAACCCTTCTCGCAGCACGCAGGCGCTTCAATGGAGCCGCGTCTCAATGAACGCGGAAAGCAAAGATACGAAGTTCGGCAACCTGGCCGCGTTGCTGGCTTCAATGGAGCCGCGTCTCAATGAACGCGGAAAGAGCCGCGTCGTATTGGCCGGCGTCGTGCCACGAGACCGGCTTCAATGGAGCCGCGTCTCAATGAACGCGGAAAGCGTGAATCATCACCAGCAAGCCATCTTTGCCGAGTTGCTTCAATGGAGCCGCGTCTCAATGAACGCGGAAAGGCAAGTGGCTCTAAGGTGTATCCGGTTGAAAGTTTGGCTTCAATGGAGCCGCGTCTCAATGAACGCGGAAAGTTGGTAAGTACCTGCACGATTAACAGACCTAATATTGCTTCAATGGAGCCGCGTCTCAATGAACGCGGAAAGAATGAGATGGGGGTTAATATTGAGGTTGCTAATGGTGGCTTCAATGGAGCCGCGTCTCAATGAACGCGGAAAGAAAAAATCTTACTCGTCGGTATGTCGCTATATCGAGCTTCAATGGAGCCGCGTCTCAATGAACGCGGAAAGCGATTCCCAACTCTTCCGCGCCAGAGTGAGCTATGCTGGCTTCAATGGAGCCGCGTCTCAATGAACGCGGAAAGTGCTCGACCTGGTCTAGCACATCGGCCACAGTCTTGCTTCAATGGAGCCGCGTCTCAATGAACGCGGAAAGTCTACCGGCAAGAATGGGCAAAAGAGAAAGCTGAACGCTTCAATGGAGCCGCGTCTCAATGAACGCGGAAAGTCGGTTGTCAGGGCCATTGTGTTTCTCGCTATATGAAGCTTCAATGGAGCCGCGTCTCAATGAACGCGGAAAGGAACTCTTGGAGGCGGAATTAGTTCCGTTTTAAGGATGCTTCAATGGAGCCGCGTCTCAATGAACGCGGAAAGCCAGCGGCTAAGTCCGCACCACCTAAGGCCAAGCCACGCTTCAATGGAGCCGCGTCTCAATGAACGCGGAAAGGAGATTGTTGACCCATCTTTCCGAGTGCGGTAATCTCGCTTCAATGGAGCCGCGTCTCAATGAACGCGGAAAGGCTGGAACCCCAACCATTGACGCCAGCGGATTAACGAGCTTCAATGGAGCCGCGTCTCAATGAACGCGGAAAGCTCTCCCCCCAAACACCAAGACAACCATCGTGATCCGCGCTTCAATGGAGCCGCGTCTCAATGAACGCGGAAAGCCATGCAGCGTGGTTTATGGGCTTCCCGGAATCGTGGACGCTTCAATGGAGCCGCGTCTCAATGAACGCGGAAAGCCACGGCTGGGGCGCAATCGCCAAGGATTTCCTGGAGCTTCAATGGAGCCGCGTCTCAATGAACGCGGAAAGATATTCCCCAGCAAACACCATCCCGCCATTCACCCAGCTTCAATGGAGCCGCGTCTCAATGAACGCGGAAAGGCCATCCTCGACGCACTGGTCGATTACTGGTTTGAGACTGCTTCAATGGAGCCGCGTCTCAATGAACGCGGAAAGAAAGCAGACCAAAACTTGTTGACATCGCAATCTGCGAGCTTCAATGGAGCCGCGTCTCAATGAACGCGGAAAGGCGATGGGGAAAGGACGCATCAGAGTGCGTTTCGAGTGCTTCAATGGAGCCGCGTCTCAATGAACGCGGAAAGACGAGTTCCTTCAGCCACATGTGGTTCAAGGTACTATTGCTTCAATGGAGCCGCGTCTCAATGAACGCGGAAAGGGATAAGATTATGTTGGTTTCATTAGCTTGATTAAGGCTTCAATGGAGCCGCGTCTCAATGAACGCGGAAAGGGGTCGGGTCAAGCGTCCGAGACTTTACCGTGACGTGGGAGTAGCTTCAATGGAGCCGCGTCTCAATGAACGCGGAAAGGAATGGCGTAGGCGATGGCTTCATCTTCAGAGCCTTCGCTTCAATGGAGCCGCGTCTCAATGAACGCGGAAAGTCAACATGCGAACGCCATGTTGAAAGTGTTCTCGGTAGCTTCAATGGAGCCGCGTCTCAATGAACGCGGAAAGTCGGCTGGCGTAGAAAGGTACTCACTGGCCAGTTGGTGCTTCAATGGAGCCGCGTCTCAATGAACGCGGAAAGTAGTCAGCCACGAAGGGTAAACCTCTTGCATGAACTGCTTCAATGGAGCCGCGTCTCAATGAACGCGGAAAGTGGCCACAAGTCGACGACGTGGGCAAAGCTTCCAAGGCTTCAATGGAGCCGCGTCTCAATGAACGCGGAAAGATGACTCAAGCGATGCCATCGCGTGATGACCTCGTGCTTCAATGGAGCCGCGTCTCAATGAACGCGGAAAGCGAATCTGGCGTTCAGTGGTTCGCGTGCGTCGGTCTGGCTTCAATGGAGCCGCGTCTCAATGAACGCGGAAAGCTTCTAAGGACCAGACCAAATGAGCGAACACGAAGTGCTTCAATGGAGCCGCGTCTCAATGAACGCGGAAAGGATCAACGACGATTTCACACCCCACTGGATGTGCAAGCTTCAATGGAGCCGCGTCTCAATGAACGCGGAAAGGGAACCAACCGAGGCGGTTGGCGTTGTTGAATTCTTCGAGCTTCAATGGAGCCGCGTCTCAATGAACGCGGAAAGGAGGGCGAAGGTGAAGGTGAGGGCGGCGAGGCCGGAAAGCTTCAATGGAGCCGCGTCTCAATGAACGCGGAAAGAAGTCGTGTGCGTTGTCGAAAAGCCGGTCCTGGGCCGGCTTCAATGGAGCCGCGTCTCAATGAACGCGGAAAGAACGCTCTTCTAAGTTGTTGAAATTTATCAACTTATATCGCACTTTGCGAGGGGCGTGCGTTGTGAGCTGTTTGGGCCAGCCTAGTGGAAACATGGTCTCCTCGTAAGTTCAGTCAATGCAATTGTTTAGTCGCGTGCGAGCGGTGCCTGGGGTTTTGACGTTGCCTTGCTGCTCGCGGAGGGTTTGGCAAGTTGTTTCCCCGAATTGAACTTGTAACTACTATTTATCGTCCCGATCTGCACTTGGCAAGCGATAGCCTGAGACGTTGTTTCTGTTCTGGAAAATCGATTTAGCGTGTCACAAAAACCGGGTAGTTGCTGATCTCGCCTGTTAATACCCGGGCCAGCAAGCGGCATTGAATTTCCAGGATTCGGCGATAGTTAACGCGGTAGCCGAATAGCGGGTGCGTGACCAGCGTGTCCATGCGTTGTTCGTACGCTCTGAAAAATGCCTTGCGGCCATCGGGCGTTAAGGCAACGGCGTTGCCGGCGCGGATGAAGTGGTTGGGCTGAATCATTTTGGTGTTGATCGCGCTGAGGACCGCCGAGTCGGCGATCAGCGCTCGGAATGGTTCCATCAGGTCGAGTGCCAATGGGGCGCGTCCGTAGCGTGGTTGATGATAGAAACCAAGATACGGATCGAAGCCCACCGTGTGGCAGATGATCGTCAAGTCTTTGGCCAGAATGCTATAGGCCAGGCTCAACAGGGCATTGATCGGATCGCGGGGAGGACGTCGGTTGCGGGTCTCGAAGTGAAAGCGAAACGCCTTGGCATCTTCCGCGTCCGCTTCGCCATCGTCGATCTTGATCATCCCTTGAAAATTCTGGAAGTAAACGCGTGCCGCGTTGCCTTCAATGCCCAACAGTGATTCCAGCGAAGTCGCTTTCTCGGCGTCTTCCTGCATGCACTTCATATGCGCGAGGGCAACCTTAGGCGGTTCGACATGGTTCCGCTGCAACATGGTTCTTTGGTTCTTGATCTTGCCGGCCACCAGTGCCCTGGCCAGATTTAAACAGAAAGACGGGGCATCTGCCCAGCGAAATTGCTCGCGGCGAAGGTAAATGTTCTTCACCCCCAGCCCGTGCGTAACACCGTAAAACCAACCACCCATCGAGAAATACGCGATCGGAATCTCGGCCTGGCAAATCGCCTGGACGGCCTGGGTCGTCAGTTGAATCGAGCCAAACAAATTCACCTGGCAGATCTCGCCCAGGCGAACCTGTTGAATCACTTTCTTCTTGTCCTTGACCTGCAATACTTTGCCTGAGCACCCGACGTACAAGCCAGGCTGGTTTAAATAGAGGGGACGCAGGTCATCCCGAGATGGCACCAACCGACGCAATTCTTCGACGGGCGATCCCTCGCCCAGGTCGGCCGTTTTCGGCGCATCTAGCTCGAAAAGGGTTAATTGCGAGGAAGTAATTTGCGAGCGGTTCGAGGTCACGCGGCGGGTTTCGTCGGGCAAACAAACTCCTACCAGCGAACATCGAGGGCATTTGGGGCTATCTTCCAGGGGTGGCGGAATCACGCTGCCTGATGAAAGCTCGCGGGCCGAGTCGATCGCCTTCAGCGTATCGGCCACTAACTTATCGTCGATCGCGAACCGTACGCGCTGCTTGGTTTTGGCATAGTAAACAATCGCTTCTTCGCAAACGTAGCCGTTATCGCGCAGGATTAACGCTTGAACGGCTAGTTGGGCCCTGTCGGCCGGCCAGGCATCGAGCGAGCCATCGTCTGCTTTGCAGGGTTCGCCCCGCTTGTAGTCGACCGGCGTGACCGTCGAGCCATCCGTTTCCAGCAGGTCAAGCTTGGCGATGATGCCATACTTATCGCTGGAAAGGGTCACACTGCGCAGCTTGGCCGGGCGATCCGTTTCGAGGAGCTCATTAGCCGGAGGAAGTTCGTCCTCCTTGTTATCAACACGGCTATGAACCTGGCTCCCTTCGATCGTTTCCAGGTTGTGGACGAAAATTCCCTCAACATGTTCGTAATAAAAAAGACGCGGGCAATACACGTACTCGTTGATCGTCCGCGCCGGCATCAGCGCTTCTTCTTCCGCTCGAATCATGGCAGACTCCTTCGTCAAACGATGATGCAAGCTGCATCGATGTTGGTATAGGCCTTGCCCAAGGCGGAGATGACCCGGTCGCCACGACCTTCGACCGGCCCCAGATCAACGAACAGCACCTGGTCTTCGTGGTGGTGGATGATCTGGCTCAGTTCGTGGCGGCAGTTGGCCAGGTCGACCGGCGTGAACTGGCACTCGAAGATCGAGTACTGCAAGTGATCGCCAAAATCCCGCATCGTCTTGAAGACCTTCCGCAGGCGTTTGTCGTCGCAGATGTCGTAACAGACCAGGTAAGTATTCCGCACAATCGGCCTCCCGCAGAACAGGAGCCATGCCAGGAAGATAGAGGCAACGCTCCGGTGAACAGGTCACCCTCCTGGCCGAGATAAAACGCCCACCGCGACGTTTGATGGCTGTTTAAGCTACCCTGCTGGCAGGGGCCAGTCAACAGAATTCGC
Organism: Blastopirellula marina; assembly: GCF_002967715.1. Lineage (NCBI taxonomy): Bacteria > Pseudomonadati > Planctomycetota > Planctomycetia > Pirellulales > Pirellulaceae > Blastopirellula > Blastopirellula marina. Next base: position 397,486 of record NZ_PUIA01000074.1, on the reverse strand, counting down.
GTAAACATTAACATTCCATCAAGAGCCTCCGCAGATACCAGTCTCTACGGAGGCTCTAGGAAATGGAATTCCACGGAACGCTATGCACAAACTTAATGAATTGCCAAAGAGCAATATTTGAGTAACAGCTAATTTGGTCATTGTAGCAGTGATGCAATGAATATGAATGGAATAAGTTCGAGAAGGTCTCGCAAGGTTGGCTGCTCCCTTTTTTCCCTTCACCAGTTCAAGCTTCAATTTGAATGATCAGGTAGCAAGCCAAAAAAGAAGACGCTGAACTGCTCTCAGCCAGCGTCTTCTTGTCTCAAGCGGGGCCGTGCCCTAGGCACGGAATCGAGTTTGCCGAACTCAAAGGCCAAGACAATAAATCTGCTTCAATGGAGCCGCGTTTCAATGAACGCGGGGAGGTTCGCCAAATACGATGACTTCAGATTAATTGAATTAGCATTTGACTTACAGGAAGTCTAGCGTTAATATTGCCTTCGAACTGAAAAAGCCAACTCACCGCCCTTGATTTCGAAGGTCTGAGGCGATGGTTGGCCCATGTTATGCCGGATAACGCCAATCAGACGCCAGTTCCGACGATTTATATGATCGCGCGTTATCTTCAGGCTGTCAATCGGAACTGGCTTGGAGATTGCTATGTCTAAATCGAGGTCGCGTGGAAGTCGAGGAGATGGAGGAAGCTGGAGCGAAGCCGAGAAGGCGGCTGTGTGGCGTAAAGGCGATATAATAGCTGGTCACGATCCTCGCATTTGGCGGTCTGATAAGTGCGGATCCAAAATAAAATGGGATCAGTATGGAACGCTAGGTATATATGGATGGGAAATTGATCATATAAAACCCGTGTCTCGGGGCGGAGGTGACGAGTTAAGCAACCTGCAGCCGCTGCACTGGTCGAATAATCGCTCGAAGGGCGATGATTATCCGCACTGGCGATGTGCCAGTTAACGCTATGGGCGAAGCGACCGAATTGGTTGCTTCGCCTTTTTTCTACACTTTTAGAGTTGCTTACGACCTTGTGACCAAACGTGTCACGAGCCATCTCTAGAAAATTATAAGCGACACTCGCAACCAGGCAGCATCTTTACTACGATGATTGGCCTTGTTGGCGAATTCGACTCACTAATCCATTGTCGATCCAGGGACAGATCGGAACGCGTTTAATGAGATCTACTCTATTCGCATCTTGGTTCAATCAAGTCACCGGCTTTTCGCCACACGACTGGCAGATCGCTCTCGCGAACGAACCCGCGTTGCAAAATCGACTCGTGCATATCCCCACAGGTTTCGGTAAGACACTGGGAGTTGCCTCGGTTTGGGCGTTTCATCGTCGAGAGGGTAACGACTGGCCGCGTCGGTTGATCTGGTGCTTGCCGTCACGCGTTTTGGTGGAACAGACGGTTGATTCTTTGATGCAGCTTTTGGAGAAAGTCTCGCAAGTCGAGAATACCGAATCGGTACCCGTTTATCCGCTATTAGGAGGCGTTGATACGGGTGATTGGTACCGATACCCAGAAAAGCCATGCGTCTTGGTAGGGACACAAGACATGCTGCTATCTCGGGCTTTGAATCGAGGCTATGGCAGTGGCCGGGCTCGTTGGCCAATTGAGTTTGGCCTATTGAATCGAGACTGCCTGTGGGTAATGGACGAGGTGCAGTTACAAGGAGTCGGCCTGGCCACATCGGTTCAGCTCCAGGCGTTTCGTGCATTATGGGAATCACAAATTGGCAGCCAATGTGCTACCTGGTGGATGAGTGCGACTCTCACCTCTGATTGGCTGAAGACCAAGGATTTCGCTGATTCGGTGCCAGCGTTATGTGAGCACGCAATTGACCTTCCAGAAGCAGATCGACAAGGCGAACTGTGGAAAGCGAGCAAACCTTGCTCAGTTGAGGTCATTGCTGGAAAACCAGACAAGGCAAAAAAGCAGTGGGCAGAGTTGATTCTACAGCGGCATCGTGCTCAGGACGCTGCTTCGCGCATGACCTTGGTGATCGTGAACCGCGTAGAATCAGCGATCGAGATCCATGACTCGCTCAGCAAACTTATCGCGAAACAAGACGACACACTTGAATTGCACCTTGTTCATAGTCGCTTCCGGGGGCGAGAACGTCAGGCATGGCCCGAGGCGTGTCTTTCTCGTAACGCAAGCACGGCAGATGATGTCAATCGTATCATCGTGGCCACGCAAGTCGTCGAGGCTGGCGTCGATATTTCTGCGACAACGCTCATTACGGAGCTCGCTCCGTGGGGAAGTTTGGTACAGCGGTTCGGTCGGGCGGCACGTTATGGCGGCACAGCGAATGTCGTTGTAGTCGATCCTCAATTGAAAGCGAAAGACAGTCTTCCCTATGAGGAGAATGACCTATCGGCCGCCGCTGAGGCGATCTCGAAGGCCAGTGATGTTTCGCTAGCGGAATTGTCTGAACTCGAAGGCAATTTGAAACAGGATACGCCAGAACTATATCAGCGTCTGTATCGCTTTGAATATTGTCATTTATTGAGCCAACGAGATTGTGAAGAGCTCTTCGATACGACGCCCGACTTAAGTGGCGCTGATCTGGACATTGGACGATTCATCCGTGAGGAAGGCAATCGCGATGTGTCGGTATGTTGGTCTGCCGTGGACTGGAATGAACAGGAAGAGAAACTTCCTTCGCCGGCTCATCAGCCTGTTCGTGATGCACTTTGTCCGGTGCCGATAGCCCAAGCACGCGACTGGTTGATTTCGAAAAAGAAGAAGTGGCCACAGTGGAGCAACCGGTCGCATGCGTGGTGCTGGGACTACGTTGAAGGAAGTTGGAAGCGGTTGGTTAGTGATCGGCAGCTTTTGCCTGGTAGCGTGGTATTGGTCGACGTGCAATACGGGGGCTATGACCCTCAACGTGGCTTTACAGGCGACAAGCCGGGCAAGTCGATCAATGTTGACGTGAGCAATGTCTTTGAACGGCCACGAAAAGCAGAAGATGATTTGGCCGACCAAGGACAATCACGAGAAGACCGCAGCCACACAAGCATGCTACAAACCATCGCGACACATGGCTGGATGGTTTCCCAAGAGATTGAGAAGGTTGCCGACTCGTTGGGACTGCCAATCACGCTCAAATCATTGTTAATGATGGCGGCCCGCTGGCATGACTGGGGGAAAGCTCATGGTGCCTTTCAGGCCAATATTCGCCGTGAAGAAGCCGGTGTCGACTGCTGGGAACTGGCCAAGGCACGTGACTGGGTCGACTATCGCCACAAGCACTTCAATTGGCCGGAAAAGCTGAACTGGCCAGGGCCGCCAATGGGCAAGCGACGCGGCTTTCGCCATGAATTAGCAACCACATTGGGCATGCTGGAGTTGTTGTCCTGCGATCAGCCTGAACACGATGCCTTACTGGGGCCATTTGCCGAGTTGATCGAACTGGGGGAAATCGCTCGTTGTCAGCGTGATTCTGGCTCAGAGAATCACCCGCTGGTGGGTGAACTACGAGCACTCTCGGCGGATGACTTTCATTTGCTGCTTTATTTGGTTTGCAGTCACCACGGCAAAGTTCGCGGCGGATGGCAATCGACTCCGCTCGATCAGGACTTTCCCTTTGAAAACGGCTCGCTGACAGGAACCGGAATGCCTATTTGCGGCATCCGCGATGGAGACCCGCTTAGTGGCGTGCAACTCTACGACACAGAAGGTCAATGCCACGTTCTTCCCTCGGTTGTTTTACATCTGGATGTATCCCAATTGGGAATCAGTGCCCGTTATGGAGTCAGTTGGACTGAAAGAGTTCAACGGGTTCGGCAAACTTGGGGCATATTTACACTGGCCTGGCTGGAAGCGATCGTTCGCGCCGCTGATGGCCGAGCTTCGCAGGATTCGGCCAACACCGATCCAGACCCGTTGCTCGCGACTATGCAGGAAACAAACGGATGAGTATTCACGTTCATCACTTGCCTGGGTGCGGTGCCACTCCGTTGGCTCACTACCTGAAAGCCCTGGGTATCCTGCGGTTGGTTGCCGAACAAGCCGATCCGCACGCACGCGGCGCCTGGCGAAACGGCATATTCGTTTTGTTGACCAGCCTGGACGAAGACGAACTGCTGGACTTCTTCCTGAATCGATATAGCCCTACGCCGTTGGTAGCGCCGTGGAATGGTGGCAGTGGGTTTTACCCGAAAGACAATCACACCGGCTTTGATACCATCAAAAATAGTACCGCATTGCGATTCGACCGTTACCGCAAGGCAATCGCCTTATGCCGGGCAATTGTCGGTGATAGTGACACGCGTCCTACGGGGGACGAAAAAGAAACCATGCTCCAAACGTGCCGACAACAGTGGGAAGGAGCACTAGGTGACTGGCTCGACGCCGTCGTTACGCTTTCCGAGGAAGGCAACCCGGCTTACCCGGCGATGCTAGGTACAGGAGGAAATGACGGCCGTCTCGATTTCACCAACAACTTCATGCAGCAATTGGTGAAGTTGTTTGATACAGCATCGGCGGAAGGTGTCGCCCACGCTTCAGCGACCGGATTTCTACGTGCCGCGTTATTCAGCGAGATCGAAAATGGGCTCGATTCTAGCGCGGTTGGCCAGTTCTTCCCGGGAGCTGCCGGTGGAGCGAACGCAACCACTGGCTTTAGTGCCGATACCAATATCAACTCCTGGGACTTTGTACTCATGCTAGAAGGGGCTATTGTGTTCGTCTCTTCGGTCACTCGACGGGCATTGGCCAACAGTCTTCCTCAAGCGTCCGCTCCGTTTGCGGTTCGCTCGGCATCGGCCGGGTATGGCAGTGCGGCTGAAGAAAATAGTCGCGGCGAACAGTGGATGCCCCTCTGGGAGAACTTCGCACGTTTTGATGAGATCCAATGCTTGATTGCCGAAGCACGATGCCAGACCGATCGGAAGGTCGCCACGCGTCCGTTGGAAACCGCGAAAGCGATCGCTCGCCTGGGCGTAGCACGCGGGATCACCTCGTTTCAGCGGTACGGCTACATCGAACGGAATGGATTGTCAAACCTGGCGGTCCCTCTCGGCGTTTGGCAAGTTAGTGAACAGCCGAATCAGAACCTGTTGGATGAAATCACTCTCTGGTATGAACGCTTAGAGAGTAAAGCGGCCGACAAGAACGCTCCAGCTTCCATTTCTCAGTCTGCCCGGCGTATTCAAGACGGGATGCTCGCCTGCTGCCGTGATGGTAGTGCGCCCGTGCGTTGGCTGGAGCTACTGCTTCGCCTGGGGGAAGCGGAGGAACAACTCGTTCGTAGCCCCCAGTTCACCGGCAGCAGAGGTCTGCAGCCGCTCTACGGTCTTTCTCCTGGCTGGTTGCTTGCCGCCGAAGCGTTGGCAGGGCGTCCGGAGTTTCGCCTCGCGTTGGCAATTGCAGGGCAGCATGCCAGGACGACTGATGGGTTACGGTTCGATCGAAGCAATCCAGTTCGACGCCATTGGCTCCCGTTGCAAGAGAACCTGCAGGGCCATATTTCGAGGGTTCATCGCTTTCACGTATTAAACGAACGCCTGGCCTGGGGACCGCATCAGGTATGCCAGGGGCGAAGTCTATCAGATGACCTGGTTCAGCTTGTCCAGCGACGCCTGATTGAGAGCAAACGCGACGGCCACCGCCGACTTGCTTTGTGCCCGACGCCTGGGACGGGGGTAACGCTTGCGGACATTCAAGTCTGGCTGGAAGGGAGTGTTGACACGCGACTGGTAGCTAAGCTTATTCGTCCTTTGATGGCACTTGATTGGCGTAAACTCGAAGATGCTTTAAGGAATCGAGATTCGAGAGAATTTCAAGTGTTGGCGAATCCAAAACCAATCAACGAGCGAGGCTGTGCTGAGCAATTATCTACCTACGGTGCCTTACGGCTGTGCTACGCCCCTTCGCCACTGCCAATTCAACGAAATGATCACACGGAAGTCGACGCGGAAATATCCGTAAAGCTTGACCCTCGTCCACTGTCGCGATTGACCGCCGGTGACCTTTCGGGAGCTTTGCGTTTGGCCAACCAACGTTTGAAAGTTAGCGGCTTGCATCCCTACGTGACAACAGCCGTGGGGAATCGGACGATGGCACGCCGAATTGCCGCTTCGATGGCCATTCCGCTTGCCGAACCAAGCCTACGGATACTGACTTGGGCAACTGGACATGCCAAGATCGATCCATCCGAAGAAGAATCGTCCGCGAGTTAATACGACCTCTAAACAACCAATCGTTTTCTTTCATAGGGCAATCATTAATGAACAAGAACCTGGACTCACTCTTGGATGGCCAGCAGACCCGTCTGCTATTTTCGATTCCGCTTCGACCGATTCAAACGCGTCGATTTCAACCGACGGGTTTCCCTGATCTGGGGCCGGCCCAATATCAGGTCGACGAGGGAACGTGCCTGTTGGTCGAAAGTGCCCAAAGCATGGCCAACCGTCTGGAAGAAGTCTGCTGGGATAAAGCAATCGACCAACTTGTCGCTCCCTTGCGTGGGCTGAGTTACGTTCGGGTCAATAACCAGGATGGAGACTACCTGACCAGCACGATCACGGAAGCTCATCGGTTGAATAGTCCATACATTCTGGAAGGCAAGGATGATAGCTTTGCCAAACAGCTAAAGGAGGACTTATCCGTTTTAGCGACCGGTCCGATAAATCGAAAAGTATTGGCCGAGACCTTATTCAAATATGACGCGAACTCATTGATCCATGGCATCTTTCTCGCCAAGAAAGAACTTGCCGGTGGACGATTGCGAGTAGCGCGAGCTTTATCTGCATTCATCGAGGCCGAGCAGGTTGAAATCGCCATGTCAGGTGGTGTCAAAAATGACCACGTTGACCCGAGTGGTGATACATCGAAAGGCTTTGGCAATGTTCCTTTTTCGCGTGAGGAATTCACCGCCGGCAAGATTACGGCCTACTTTAATATCGATCTTGCTCAAATACGTGGCTATGGACTCAACGACCAGGCAACGCGTCTGCTGGTACTTCTGGCGTTGTTTAAGATCCGCAAGCTGGTCGACGGAGATTTGCGTCTGCGAACGGCCTGCGATCTGGAGGTTGATCAACAAGAAATGCCCAAGATCACGGCAAGCCGTCCCGCAGGCTTTGAACTTCCTTCGAGCGAGCAACTGGAGCAGGAACTTTCTACCGCGATCAAGGCCTGCCAGGATTCTTTTGCCGGAGATCTGGGCGTTACGACCGTCTCATACAAGCTATAATTGGATCGGTAATTTACCCCATGCCTACCATCGAATTTACCTTTCCGGCCCATCGCTACCATGCCACGTTGACGGGGACACATGTCAACGAGGGCCGTATCGAGTGGCCTCCCAGTCCTTGGCGATTGCTCCGCACGTTTTTGGCAGTCGGCTATACGCGGCTTCACTGGAACGAACCACCTGTCGCCGCGATTCAACTGCTTGAGCAACTCGCCTCGACGCTACCGGCCTATCGAGTGCCCCGCACTTACGAGGCTCACTCACGGCACTACATGCCGTACATCGAGGGAAAGAATGAGAAGACTACCAAGGTAATTGATGCGTTCCTGCGATTCCCGAAGCAGAGTTCGCTGCTGGTTCATTATGATGTCGATTTGAACAGTGAACTGAAGTCACTCCTTGAAAGTTTAATTTGTTCCATTACCTACCTTGGGCGAGCCGAATCTTGGACCGATGCCAAGCTGATTGAAGAACATCAGCCTGACGAAAGCTGGTTTCAGCCTTTGACAGAAGATCGAACGAGCATCCATCCATTACGGCTGTTGTCTGCCATACCGCAATCTGAATACGAAAGATGGCGCGTCAAAGCAGTGCAGCGAGCGGTAGATCAGGAATCATCCAGCAAGGGCAAGAAAGTAAGTTCCACTGCCAGAAAGAAACTGGAAGCCGCCTTCCCGGTCGATTTGATCGACTGCTTGTCCTGGGATACGGCCGACGTTCGCAAATATCGCTGGAATAGAACCCCAGGCACGAAGGAAGTTCTATACTCTGCTCCTGAGCCCTCGCCACGAAGCGCTATTTCTAGTTATCGATCAGCCCCAGCGAAACCGGTTGAAGCCGCACTGGTGGCTCTGGCGATTGATCGAGACAAAGCTTCTCGGCTTCCTGCCATGTCGCGCTGCCTGCCGCAAGCTGAGGCGATGCATGCTGCCCTGGTACGAATCTTAGCACGGGACATTAAGGCTCATTCCGAATCGATCATCGGTCGTACGCACGACGGCAAGCCATTGCAGGAAAATCACCGGCACGCCCACTTTGTCCCGCTAAGCCTTCACGGAAGTGACTTGCTCGACCACATGCTCATTCATGCTCCAATGGGGCTTGATGACGCGGCTCAACAGGCTATTCGTCGATTGCGGTTTACATGGGCAAAAAAGATCCCTCGTATTGTGCTTCGCTGGATTGGATTTGGTTCGCTGAAAGAAATCGAGCAACAAATCAACGCCCAAAGCGGACGTCGATTACCAATCTTAGGCAGTTCGACCGTCTTGCATAGTGAAACTCCCTATGTGCCATCACGACATCTAAAGCTCAAGCGAAGTCGCTACACACTCGAAGACGATATCTGCCGGGAACTTGCATCTAGGGGGTATCCCAAACCATCAAGAATCGAGGTGTGGAACGATGATTTGAGTTCCGGTCATCGCCGTCTTGCTTCAACCCATCTTTTGACCTACGTACGAGCTCGACAATCTGACAAACCCCAGCCGCCAGATTCAAAGGCCTTTGGGTTAACCTTGCATTTTGACGAGACGATCTCGTGTCCTTTGGCTATTGGATACGGTAGTCACTACGGACTAGGTCTGTTCTCTGCTGGTTCTTGACGATAGCAGCTGAGTTTACTTCGGAGGCGTTGCCATCTGTTCCCGCCCCAACAGCGTGCAAGACGGATAGCCAGTCCGTGTAGCAAAGTGTAGTTAATCTCCCAAATTAGACCTGAATTTGTCGCTATTTACCACAATTTACAAACCCTGAAATTCGGTCTGAATAACTCTATTTTTCCCGAACTCCTTGATCAAATTCACACTCGGAATTCTACTTGTCATCGGCAAGTATCAAGATGATGTTCGGGCGATCTTTTGACCCGGCGCTAAGTGGTGTTGCAAGAAAGAGTTGTGTGATGAGCACCAGACTCACCGCAATCGCGAGTGTAGTTTCTCTGGGTAGCAAATGACGTGGGAATGTTCGGCGGCAATCGGGCGTTACAGAACTACGCGTCGAAATGGCAAGGAATTGAAACATGTGGATACCCATTCTTCGGATGACGAGACGGCTGCGTATGTTTCAATCTCGTGACTGGCAATTTTGATGGCTCAACACGCGCATAAAAAGACCAAGGGTTCGCGGTCGGCAAACCGCATGTTGATCCCTTGGAGACAAGGAACCGAAACCGGTTCCATTTCTCAGTGTCCTCTCTCGTATTTCGTAAGTCAATTCCCAGCGGCAACCGGAACAACTTCCAGTGGTAAAATTAAAGATGGCGAGGATTCGAAAGTCGCGTCGCCCACAGCATGGCTCTGCGTGGCATTGGAAGTAGACGGACTGCTGGTATATCACACCACTAGGGATGAAGAAGCGGGAAGAAATTCGCGAGGTGCATAGTTCTTTTCGACGAGGATGGGTAACAAATACTGGGCAAGCAGAACAAGGAACCGGCTCTGGCCTGGATCAAATTGACCAACGAACTGACGCCTGCCTCGTTCCCACCGTCGAAAGACTGGACGGCCGCGTAGGTCTGCGAGACTTACCTGGCGGACCTCACCAACACGGCGACGCCAGAGTTGAAATGCCCCAAAAACCTGGCCCACCGTTATGAGAGTTCGGATTGGGTAAAAGGAATCGCAGTGGGCTGCTGGAGTGAGGGCGTAGCCCGCATGTCAGCTGCTCCAAAACACCAGTGTTCAGATTGTGGTTATTGATCGATTATTAAACCTGCATATATGGCACTGAAGGAAGGGATGTTTCCCGTTGTCAAAAGTTGCTGAGCAAGGCAATTCATCAAAGACGTTTTTTTTCTCGTTTTCTTCGTAAAATAGAGTGCTCTTCTTGGAAATCACATTGTGGCAGTCCTATGACCCACTGTGAGCATTCTCTGGACAATCATTTCTATAGAAATGAACATGCCCCACTGGGAAGGCTTCGTTTAGGCAAGACGCTTTGCGCCGGACGCTTTTACCCTTTACTTATCTTATCTCCACACACTCATCCAACTATTTAAATGTGTTATGCGCAGTTCGTGTTGGTCCCGCGAAGTGAACAATGACGAGGCACCTCAAAAAATTGCTGGATATCAAAGGCAACGCCAGTGGGATATCTCACTTGGCTTATCTGTCTGAGATGTCGGATTGTGCACAAAATTGGTCGGGTTTCACACAGAAGCTAAAAAAATAACTGATAGATTTATAACTGTCGCGGGCTATCAGCTCGATTTCTCGTGGTAATTGCGTTCTTATTCAATTCCTTTTCTGATTGGGAGTCATCTCATGCGCATTCAAAATGGCCAGGCTCGCGGGTTCACGCTAGTCGAGTTGTTGGTCGTCATCGCCATCATCGGTGTGTTAATTGCCTTGCTGTTACCGGCTGTGCAGCAAGCACGTGAAGCTGCACGACGGATGTCGTGTTCAAACAATCTGAAGCAAGTTGGGATTGGTTTGCACAACTATCACGACACGCATGGGTCGTTTCCCCTTGGCGTTCGCCAGGGGTATTCCAACTCGTTCGGCCCTTCGTTCTGGGGCGGCATGTTGCCGTTCATCGAGCAGGGACCGCTCTATGACCGCTTGAATTTCAGCGTTTCCAATAGCGGTTGGAGTGCCAACAGCGCCGTGCTTACTGGAACGGCTCCAACGACGCTTGTATGTCCTTCGTTTGCTGGCGACGTCAATACGATGCCGCAAAACGCATCCTGGGATTCGGCTACCACGTACATCGGTATCGCGGGTGCGGTGATCAACAATGCAAATTACACCGAATCGCGAACCGCGACCGGGTTTGATTGTTGTTCGCACTCAGGCGGCCACAACAATGGAACGACTGCAGCGGGCGGTATGTTGATTGCCAACAAGGTCCTGAAATTCAAAGACGCGACCGACGGGACAAGCAACACGCTGGTGATTGGCGAACTGGGAGGCCGCATGTATACCGCCAATTCAAGCTCGTACGCCAACATTGCTGGCTCGAACGTCTTGATGTCTGCCAGTGGTATTTACCATGGCTGGCTGATGGGAACCAACGGTGGAGGAACTCCAACCACGCAGCGTGCCTTTAACCTCACCACAATCCGTTACGCCCCGAACACGCGAAACTTCGATCTCGACGGGATCAACGGTAACTATGGCCCGAACAACCCATTGCTTTCCGATCATCCTGGTGGGGTGATGGGAGTGTTTACGGATGGTCATGTGGAATTCATTTCCGAAACTATCAATCTAGACATCTTGAAGTATCAGGCCACGCGAGATGATGGTCAGGTCATCTCCGGTACCTAGTTCACGCAATTATCGAAAAACTTCGATCGTCGCCGGCCAGATTGTCTGTCGCCGGCGATCGCCGTTTGTGCTTCGTTTCCTGATAAACCATTCATTGCTTGTTGCGAGAAACGTGGTATGTCTATCAAAAAGAGCTATGGCGGATTCACGCTTGTGGAATTGTTGGTCGTCATTGCGATCATAGGCGTTCTGATTGCCCTTTTGTTGCCGGCCGTTCAACAGGCACGTGAAGCCGCACGGAGAATGTCTTGCTCGAATAATCTTAAACAGGTGGGTGTTGCTCTCCACAACTATCACGACACCCACCTGGGGTTTCCCCTCGGTGGATGGCGATCGACGGCAGCGACCTCGAGTCCGTTTGGCACCTCATGGTGGGGAGGACTCTTGCCGTTCATTGAGCAATCAGCTCTGTACGATCGAATCAACTTCGAGGCCGATCGACCAGGCTGGAGCGGAAACACTTCCGCGTTGGTAGGGACTTCGCCCACGGCGATGGTTTGCCCCTCTTTTCCTGGTGAAACGTCCGGGTGGAACAGCCGAGCCTGGGACTCGGCGGCGACCTATATCGGAATCGCCGGCGCGGTCATCAATAACACGAATTTTACCGAGTCGCGTACCAATACGGGCTTCGCTTGCTGTTCCCACTCGGGAGGAACCAACGATGGAGTCATTTCCGGAGGGGGAATGTTGATTCCCAATCGATCGATCCGTTTTCGTGATGTGACTGACGGGTCAAGCAACACGCTTGCCGTTGGCGAATGTGGCGGACGTATGTTCACGGCGAACTCCGGTTCCTTGACCAATATCTCTGGGCCAAATGTCTTGATGACGGCCGCCGGGCAACATGGTTGGTTGATGGGCTCCGAGGGAACGGGAACCCCGCCTTCGTATTCGAACCATCGCGCATTTAACATCACCACCGTCCGCTACGCGCCAAACGAGAAAAACTACGACTTGAACGGCATCAGTACCAACTATGGTGCCAACAACCCCTTGATTTCCGAGCACGCTGGTGGCGTCATGGCCCTCTTCGTGGATGGTCATGTTGAGTTCATCGCGGAAACGATTGATCTCGATATCTTCAAATATCAGGCAACCCGAGATGATGGTCAGGTGATCTCTCAAAATTAACGTTCATTTTCCAATCTACTTTCTCATCGCCCGAGCACCGTCGGGGGCATTCAGAGGGAACAACAACGTGAAAAGATTCAGTGCATTAATTCTTTTACTCTTTCTCGTGCTTGCGGGATGCGAAGAAGCAAAGCCCGGCTTGAAGGGTGTGCAAGGCAAAGTTACCGTCGACGGTCAGCCTGCTCCCGAAGGCTCGCAGGTTAGTTTCAACCTGGTAGGAGGAAGCTATTCGTTTACCACGCGCACCAGTGCGACGGGGGAATACTCATATCTTCCACCTCCTCAGGCACCATTGGAGGCAGGTGAATACGAAGTGGCCGTCTTGCCCCCCCCAAGCCAGACAACCACGGACGAGACCGGACTATCAATCGAAGTGAAAACTAAAGGCGCTCCGAAGAACTACGGGAAGTTCTCCGACCCCAAGTCGAGCGGAATCAAGGCAACACTTGGCGGTGAGGTCATTACGCTGGATATTGCTGTTGAGACGTAAGGCAATTAGCTACTTCGATTAAAAGTAAAGATCCGTCCAGAGCATTCTGGTCGGATCTTTACTTGTGGTTAGTCCACCGCATAACGATGTCCTGCCTGGCCAAGCTTCGCGAACGAGTTGATCTCTTCACTCAGAATCAATCGCTTTCGTGAACGCAGATAGACTCTGGGGAAAGAATTACCCCAGAATCTCGTGGATGATATGGCCTTCCACATTAGTGAGACGTCGATCTATCCCATTGTGGCGAACGGTCAGCCGCTCGTGATCGAGTCCAAGCAGATGCAGGATCGTGGCGTTGAAGTCGTAGAGCGGATGAACATCTTGAACGGCCGTCTTGCCCAGTTCATCCGTGGCACCGTGGCTGATGCCTGGCATGACGCCTGCCCCGGTCATCCACGAGGTAAAGCCGTCGGGGTTGTGGTCGCGTCCTTGCGATCCCTTCTGAAACATCGGCATGCGACCGAACTCGGTACACCAAACGACCAGAGTGTCCTCTAACATGCCCCGCTGCTTTAGGTCCTTAATGAGCCCCGCCGCCGGTTGATCGAGAATGTGAGCATGCTTGTCGTATTGTTGCTTGAGTTTGTTGTGCCCATCCCAGTTCAACTCGCCGCCGCTTGCGTAGGCTCCATTGAAGAGCTGGACAAAGCGAACACCTCGCTCGACCAGTCGCCGGGCCAGAATACAGTTTCTAGCAAACGCGGCTTTGGTCTTGTCGGGCGAGTCTGCACCGTACAACTTCAAGATGTGCTCTGGCTCGCTCTCCAGGTTCATCACGTTGGGAATGCTCAGTTGCATTCTCGCTGCTAATTCGTAGCTGGCAATCCGCGCGGCGAGCTTTGAGTCATGTGGGTTTTCCTCCATATGACGCTGATTCATCCGGGCGAGAAACTGACGAGACGCATCATCTTTCGCGGCAGAAACGCCGCTAGGCTCCAAGTGGTGAATCGGCCTGGTCGCACTGAAGGTGGTGCCTTGAAACGCGGCAGGCAGAAAACCAGGTCCCCAGTTGTTCGAGCCATTCTGAGGAACGCCACGGGGATCTGGAATGGCAACATACGCAGGCAGTTCTTGCGTTTCGCAGCCCAACGCGTAAGTTACCCAAGCTCCCAGGCTGGGGAATCCATCGAGCACCGACCCGGTTGAGAGGAAGTTCTCGGCAGGACCGTGGGTGTTGCTCTTGCTCGTCAGCGAGTGGATGAAGGTCAGGTCATCGGTGAGTTCGGCCAGGTGCGGCAGCATGTCAGAGACCATCTTGCCGGTATTGCCTCGCGGGCGAAACTTATACTGCGGACGTGCTAGGTTGCCAGCCGGCCCTTGAAAGGTCACCGCAGGGCCATTCTCCATCGGCTTGCCGTCCCTCTTCTCTAGTTCCGGTTTATAGTCCCATGTGTCGAGATGACTCACGCCCCCGGCACAGAAGATGACAATCACATTCTTCGCTTTTGGGGGAAAGTGGGATGACCGGGGCTGATAAGGACGCGAGGGGTCAATTGTCTGATCGTCCGCGGCAAGCATGCCTTCCTGGCCGAAGAGGCTGGCTAACGCGATGGCTCCCAGTCCGCTCGCGGCATTACTCAGGAATCGGCGTCGATCGAGCCAATTGATGACAGGTTCGACAGGAGAGTGAGGTCGAAACATTCCAATTCTTTCAGCGAATAAACAGGAACTCGTTGCTGTTGAATAAAACGCGGCAAAGGGAGTCGAGTCCGTGTTGGTCGACTAGAGTGGTGGCTTCTTTCTGCTCTTGCGGCGTCGGAGGTCTTAGCAGCACACGCTGATAAACAGCCTCAACCTGCAGAGGAACATCGGCGTGCTGATTCTTGAGACGCTCGGCCAGGCTGCGAGACTGCTCGAGCACAAACGAACTATTGAACAAATTCAGAGCTTGAATCGACGTCGTAGATTCTCGGCGGCGAGGGGTACTTTGGCCGTAGTCGGGACTGTCGAACGCTCCGAACACCGGATCCCGCTCACGCCGTACGCGATGCGAATAGATCATGCGACGCAGACCATCCTTTTCGAAGGATTCAATGGGAGAGAACCCAGATAGCCCTCCCCGCTTGTCGAAAAGACTGAAGCCTGGGCCTCCCATTTCGAGATTGAGATTCTCGTTGATCGAGAGAATCGAATCGCGAATCACCTCGCCCATCAATCGCTGGGGAGGATATCGCCAAAGCAGACGGTTATCGGTATCGACTTCGGCCGCTGCGGGATGAAAGGAACTGGACTGACGGTAGGTCGAGGAGAGCACGATGAGACGATGCATGTGCTTCATGGACCAGCCACTTTGTATGAATTCTGCGCTGAGCCAGTCCAGTAGTTCAGGATGCGATGGAGGGACCCCGTTGTGTCCCAAGTCGTTCGAGGTTTCAACCAATCCCATGCCGAAGTGACCTTGCCAGATGCGATTGACCATCACCCGTGACGTCAATGGGTTGTTTTCGGAAACGATCCAGTCGGCCAGTGCCAGGCGTCGTTGCACTTCGGGGGCGTCATTCGAGAGGATGGTGGTGCCCAAGAGATCTGGCACCGCAGGTGAAACACGCTCTTTTGGCATTTCGGGACTTCCCCGCCCCAAGATGCGAATCTCGTCGGGTTCTCGAAAGGTACCAGCGAAGACGGAGCGGCTACCATCCAATTGGCTCAACTTCTTGGCCAGCATCTCTTTCTCGTGCAGCATCTTGCGGATTTGCGACTGCTCTCCTTCGGCTATCGTATTCACGTCCAGCGGGGCGTGGCTGTTCTTTTGCGGATCGAAGGGATGCCGGTTGGTCGAGTCGGCGACGCTCTTCCAGGTACCGTTCTCGTCGCGGACCTCAATAGTGTACTCCATCGCCAGTCGATCCGAGAACTTCCCCTGACGATCGCGTCCCCAGACGACCTGTTCAATTAACTGAGGTTCGGCGAACTCGACCGCGACCCATCCACCCCCGACTTCGTTGGACATCCAACTGCTGGAATTGCCGTAATTGCCATCGTTAATTAGACGAAGCTCATGGCGATTGGGCGAGACATTACTTCCTGAAGCGGTGAGCTTTGTGCCATGTTCGGCCAGGGCAACGTTGACTCCTTCGATGTTGAAGACCTCCAACTCGTCGATACAAGGTTCATACCGGTTGGTGGCTTTCACCTGGAAGCGGACCTGCCGTGTACGAACCGGAGTGAAGCGATCGATATTTTCGTACGAGTTGACCATCGGCCGTAGCGAGGTGGAATCCGCCAGCGGAGCTGCCCGCCCAAGAAGCATCGTCAGTTCGTGTTGCCGTTGGGTCCAACGCTGCAGTTGATCGCGCTGCATGTCCCCAAGCGGAATTTCAAATTTACGATCCTGGTACTCGACCCCGGATACGAAGGCCTGCATCTCGTAGTAGTCGCGCTGCGAGATGGGGTCGAACTTATGGTTGTGGCACCGGGCGCAGTGAATCGTCATTCCCAGGAACGAGGTCCCGATGTTGGTAACGATCTCATCGATCGAGTCTTGCCGGGCCAATCGCTTGGAAGCCTCGTCTTTGCCGATTTGCCCGGGCAAAAGAACCGACGCCGTGACCAGAAAGCCCGTAGCTGCATCGGCGTTCAATGTGTCGCCTGCAAGTTGTTCGCGAATAAATTGGTTATAGGGAACATCTTGATTGAGTGCCTCGATGACGTAGTCGCGATAGGGCCACGCGTTGGGTCGCTCGGTGTTGACCTCGAAGCCATGCGTATCGGCGTAGCGAACCACGTCCAGCCAATGTTGCGCCCAGCGTTCCCCATAACGAGGCGAATCTAGGAGTCGATCGACTACGCGTTGATAGGCATCTTCACGATCGTCGTCTCGAAACTCAATCCACTCTTGCTGTGTCGGGGGAAGTCCGATCAAGTCGAACGTCACCCGGCGTAGCCAATCGCGACGAGGGGCATCCTCGGAGGGAGAAAGTTCCTTGGATTCCAGTCGTGCGAGAACGAACAGGTCTATCGGATTGCGTGGCCAATCCGCCCGCGTTACCACTGGCGGGACGGACCTTTCGATGGGACGAAAAGACCAATGGTCGCCGGGATTTGTCAGCTTCACTTCATCGACGCCATCGGGCCACGCGGCCCCTTGTTCGATCCAGCGCTTGAGTGTGGCAATTTCCGTAGAGGTAGGAGCTGCCCCCTCAGGCGGCATCTGCAAGTCAGCATCTTCGTCCGCGATGAACTGCAAAAGGGGACTTTCTTCCGGCTTACCGGCGAGGATCGACTCGCCGTAAAGTTCGCCCCCTTTCATGGCTTCCGAACGAACATCAAGTCTCAGGCCACTTTTACGAACATCGCCTGCGTGGCACTCATAGCAATATTTCTGCAGAATCGGACGGACATCTCGAACGAAGTCCACCGTTTCCGCGAACGTGGTATCGTTTGCCAGCACTATGCCAGGAAGAAAGATTGCCAGGGCAAGCCAACGCATCATGAGATCTCACCGGGATAATCTAAAAACATCTTTGCTCACCCAAATATTTCCATAGAAGCGTCGTTTTTAACGCTGTTGAGGATCGTATTTATGACAATTGAGGTGAAGACAATGTCGTCGTTTACAGCTGTTGAAACGCTTTGTTTGCCCTGATCTATCCTAAATCAGAAGAGGATCCGATGACACTCCGTACTGCATGAGCAATGGCGGAGTCAGCGATTTAGCGGTACGGATTGCCAGCGGCGAAGAGGTGTTCCATTTCAGCATCGGACATGGCACGGCCTAGGATCAGCATCTCGTCAATGCGACCACTTAAGGTGCGATCAAGCGTGTTCCAGTTGCCGATTTGCGCAGGCCCCAGGCGGGCAGGATGGGCCTGAGAAAGCTTCGATTCGCTATCGAATTTGCCATTGAAATAGAAGCGGACCGTCTTTTTGTCGGAATCGTAGACGGTGGCTAAGTGAACCCAACGCCCTTGTTCAGGAAGAACACTCGTTTGCGAGTCAGGAAAACCTTCATTCGGGCGGTCACTCGGAGCAAGCTTGTTGTCCCGGAGGGCCAATCGCATGGTCGTCAAGCGAGTGACCATCCAGTGAACCTGGCCTTTTTTGGTGTCATCCCAACCGTCGGTATGCAGAAGCGAGTGGTATGGTTCGCCTAGATGATCCAAGCGAACCCAGGCAGCCAACGTTAATTGCGGCCATAGACGCTCGCCCCCTACGTCGAGTTTCATGTGATCGCCCACGTTGACGAATTCTGCAGCTTGTGAGCCTGGCCAGCGACCTTGAACGCAACGATACTTCCCTGGTTGCTTCTGTTCGGTCTCGAAGTCGAATAGGGCAATGAGTTGCGGGTCGTCACGAAGCTCTTGGAGGGCCCACTGGGAACGTTTGGGCTGACCAGCTTGAAGTGCGGCACTCAGCGAATCAACTTCGCCCGGCTGAATAAAAGCACCCGATCGAAAGCTGCTGGGGGTTCCTGCCGCCGATTGCAACCGAAATGCCTGGCTATTGCGAAGATTGCTAAGATTACCCCCATCGGTCGATTGGGCAACGACTTCACCCTCAAATACATGGATCTCTGCTTCGCCAGCTTCCGGCATGTCGACTCCAAACTTGGTCCCCAGGTCGATGGCTTGACCAGTTGGCGTTATCACCGTAAATCCATGTGCTTCCTGAGGGACATCCGCGGCCAGGCGACCATGCTTCAATTGCAACCGCTGGGCAGATTCAAAGGAGAACAGCGCAGGAGCTTCGATAGCGATTCGAGTACCACGCGTCGTTACTAATTGAACCGTTCCGGCCTGGATGAAATGGGACTCCGTGCCGATGGTCATCCCGGTAGACAGACTCTGAGCACCTGCAGCATATTCTACGATGGCAAACTCGGGGCTCTTGGCAAACCAGACCAGCGATCCAGCAAGGATCATCAAGCTTGCCGCGATCAGGAAAAGCAGACTCACCCAATGGTGATTGTTGCCGCCATCAGGCGACGAGGCACTGACCTTTTCTGGCGTTGGCTCAAATTGAACTTGTGGAGCACTTTCTTCCGACAACTCGGCAGTGACTTCGGCTGTTTCATGCATCATTTCCTTGGTCGCTTCCATGAGAGCTGAATCGAGATTCAACATTTCTCGAAATGCACGCCGAGAATCCAGGTCGCTCCGTAGTTCCTGATTCATCTGGAGAACTTGCTCGGGAGTCGCTCGACCCTCAAGGTAGTCTTGCACGTTTTGGCGAAATCTAGCTTCGTTACTCATAGGTTCGCCTCGCTGGCGAGTTGACGTTGAACGCATTCCAGCAGCATCTGCCGCATTCGATAAAGCCACTGGTAAAAACCGGCTGTCGTACGGCCGCTTGTGGCCGCGACCTCTTGGATTTTCATGTCAGGATGATAGGCATTGGCCAATAGCGAGCGTTGATCACTGGGAAGCTTGGCAAAGCAAGAACGAAAAGCATGCCGCTGTTGTTCGAGATGCCGATCTTCCTCGTTTGATTCATCAGCGATCAGGGCCACGACATCACTGTCGAGCACTAAACGTCTGCGGCCATGGTCGCGCAACCAGGAGAGCACTTTATACCGAGCAAAACCGAACGCCCACGACCGAAAATTGCCTTCTTCTTGGAACTCGTCAAACTTCTCCCACAGTACCATAGCGACTTCCTGCAGGATATCATCGGCGTCACTTCGTGAGGGGGCCAATCGGCGCACGTAGGCCCGAATCGCCTCTTCATGGCAAGCGAATTCGCGGACAAAGCGTGCATTTCGACTGGTTTTGCTCATCAGCATGTTGGAGGCTCTCCACATGATATTTCCATTGCTGATATGTGTTTAACGAACTTTCCGTGCCCAATCTAAAATAAACGACCAAAAGAAAAGAAGTGATGCCAGTCACCGCTGCCAAACTTCGAGATCTTGTGCTCCTGGTCAATCCCGTGGGATGACCAGCTGATTCCGTTGCGTCGTCCCGGAATCCATGTCGCCAACGTACGATAGAACTGGGTTCTACCCCAAGCTTGGGATGTCGGCCTTGGTTTTGCCATCATCATGATGATTCTGAATGACGACTTCCTGGTCGATCACTATAAGGCACCTCATAGCTTCGACAAAAGCAACAATTTGCCGTGCTTTTCCAGCAGCATCAAATAATTACTTGATTTATTTTCGAGGATGTAATAGCCTGGGATCCCAGTGGGATGCTATTGTCGCCTTAGACCTCAGCTCGCGCCAAATCGTGCTGTGAACTTTTCGCGAATAGCCTTCCCTCTGTTGCCAGTGCGGTTGAAGTGAGATGCGTGTAACGATCTTTCAGATGCCGCAATGTCTACTCATGATTTTGACTCGGCAACACGATTCCCCCCTCATCGCAAGGATTCTCTTATGTCAGCTTTTCCCCCAGCGATTTGTCGAAGGCCTAAGGGTTTTACGCTGGTCGAGTTATTGGTTGTGATTGCGATCATTGGTGTTCTGATTGCCTTATTGCTGCCGGCAGTCCAGGCAGCCCGTGAGGCTGCTCGGCGGATGCAATGCAGTAATCACCTGAAACAGTTAGGCTTGGCCCTGCATAACTATCATGACACCTTCGGCTCGTTTCCGCCCGGTGGTTATAAGGGGGGAAACCAACTTAGTTGGCATGCTCGTATCTTGTCGTTCATTGAGCAGTCGGCTCTCGAAGATCAGATTGTATGGACCGCATCGGGCTACCCGGCAAACAAACCACTTACCTTGGATATCGTTCCTGATACTTTCCATTGCCCTAGTAACGCTAGCGACAAACGACGCGGCGTCTGGGGAAGTGGTCAAGTCAGCGGGCAGAATACGTACACACAACACTACAACGGTGTAGCCGGCCCAATTGGGACGAATCCGCAGACGGGTCAAAGTTACCCCGTTCTCATCGGGAATGCGTACCATTCGGCTTGTACTGGCGGCAGCGAGCGCCGTGGAATGGCGACTGGAGGAACGCTTTATGTCGACTCGAACGTACGCTTCGGGGACATTACCGACGGCACCTCAAATACACTTGTCATCGGAGAACGTTTCGAGGGCGAGACCAGCTGGATTGCCGGAACTAGCAACAGCATTGGCTGGCCCTGTGATGCAGCGGCATTTAAGAACCTCGAATACAGCGTCAATTTCTGTGGTCCCAACGAATCATGTGGTTCGTATGGCAACTCACGTCCGTTCTCAAGTAATCATCCCGGCGGAGCCCAGTTTGCCTTAGGAGATGGATCGGTTTCGTTTCTGCCGGAAACTACCGACTTTGATGTTCTGCTTTCCTTGGCGAGCCGAAGTGGCAACGAAGCCGTTTCAAAGCCCTAGTTGGGGCCGAGACCCGAGCGTCAAGGTTTCATCTCCAGATTCAAATGTGCGAGAACGCCGTATCATGAAAACAACAATTTCTGGCCTGCGTACCGACACGTTAGCATTCACTGCGTGTCTGTTGTTAATCGGTTGTCTGACGTCACTCGGCTGCCAGGCAAAATCTTCGGATCGTTTTGTGCTATCCGGAGAAGCAACGTACGATGGAAAGCCTATTCCCTCTGGCGAGTTGATCTTTACGCCTGATACTGGTCGTGGAAACAAGGGGCCGCAAGGCAAAGCGCGTATCGTTGATGGTAAATTTTCGACAGAGAACAATGGCCGTGGTGTAGTTGGTGGTCCGCACCGAGTGGAACTTCGTGCCTATGATGGCGTTCCGTACGACGGCCGCGAAATGAAAGTTGAAGAAGGTAAGCCGCTTTTCGGTTCGTTGATGGCCGAGATCGACTTGCCAGCGGATTCTGCCATATTAGATGCTGTCGTCGAGACGGAAGGTAAAAAGCCTCAGTTCGTTTTGACGGTTTCGCAATAAACCGTTGTCAAATTTGTATTTCGTTTTCCCTCCCCAAGAATGCCTCCCATGCTAAGAGAAATGCTTCTATTGCTAAAGCGAATGACTGCGTTTGCGTTGCTGTTGATTGCAGCTAACTGGTGTACATCGCAAGTGCACGCGGACGATAACCTGGCGGTTGTAAAGTATCGAAACCCAGGCTTAAAAGTGGATCTAGGGGTAGGGCTTTGGGCTTGGCCAATGCCCATGGACTGGGATGGAGACGGAGACACAGACCTCGTCGTATCGTGTCCCGATGTCCCTTTCAATGGGATGTATCTCTTCGAGAACCCTGGCGATGACGCGAAGTATCCGACGTTCAAGCCGCCGGTGAAAATTGGTCCAGGGATGCATTCGGTGCATGTTTCGTATGTGGATGGACAACCGCGAGTTCTTTCACCTGGAACGGAATGGGTGAACTTTCTAGGGGGGGAATTCAAAGAAAATAAGTCGATCTATCCGACGAAGAATGTTCATCCCAATCGTGTACGCGCCAATCAGTGGCGCTACGTCGACTATGACGCAGATGGTGCCGTTGACCTGCTGGTTGGTGTGGGGGACTGGGTCGAATATGGCTGGGACGATGCTTTTGATGCTCAGGGGAACTGGACTCGTGGGCCACTACATGGTTACGTCTATCTGGTTCGCAACACGGGAACAACTGCCAAGCCGACGTATGCCGAACCAACCAAGCTTGAGGCCGGTAGTGGCCTGGTAGATGTCTTTGGGATGCCTTCTCCGAATCTCGCTGATTTCGACGGCGACGGGGATTTGGATTTACTTTGTGGTGAATTCCTCGACGGCTTCACCTATTTTCAAAACGTGGGAACGCGAGAGCGACCCAAGTTTGCCACTGGCCAACGCCTTACGCACGAAGGTGAGCCATTGGCAATGGACCTGCAGATGATTACGCCAACCGCATTCGACTGGGATCGGGATGGTGATTGGGACCTGATCGTGGGTGACGAAGATGGGCGAGTCGCGCTGGTCGAGCATACCGGCAAGGTCGTCGATGGTATCCCGCAATTTCTCCCTCCGAAATACTTCCAGCAAGAGGCCGATGCACTTAAGTTCGGCGCACTGGCAACGCCCGTTGGCGTAGACTGGGACGGCGATGGAGACGAAGACATCATTACCGGGAACTCAGCCGGAAACATCGCGTTCTTTGAGAATCTCGATGGGGGTAATCCTCCCAAGTGGGCGGACGCCAAGCTGTTGAAGGTCAATGGAAAGCCGATCCGACCTCAAGCCGGGCCTAATGGTTCTATTCAAGGACCGGCCGAGGCGAAATGGGGATACACAACCTTAAGCGTCGCCGACTGGGATCATGACGGAAAAGACGACCTGATGGTCAATTCAATCTGGGGAAAGATTGAATGGTATCGCAACATTGGGAAGCCAGATGAGTTAGCAGAAGCCCAGCCCGTTGAAGTCGAATGGGAAGGAACTCCGCCGAAGCCGGCCTGGAACTGGTGGAAGCCTGAGGGTAAACAACTGGCAACCCAATGGCGCACGACACCGGTTGTGATCGATCTCGACAAAGATGGACTGAACGATCTGGTCAGCTTAGACCACGAAGGATACCTTGCCTGGTTCAAGCGGGAAAAGGCCGGTGACCAGTTGATCCTCCGCCCTGGTAAAAGAATCTTCACCGATCGAAGGGGCGAACCTCTACAACTCAACGCCAAAACGGCTGGTGGAAGCGGTCGACGTAAGATCTGTATTGTCGACTGGGATGGTGATGGCAAATTGGATCTGCTGCTCAACAGTCGCAGCGTCGACCTGATGCGAAATGTTTCGACAGAAGATAAGCCGTGGGCATTTGATGCTCCAGTTCAAGTACATCCGCATCGCCTGGCAGGGCATACCACGAGCCCGACGGTTGTTGACTGGAATAAAGACAATCGCCCCGATTTGTTCATCGGTGCCGAAGATGGTCACTTCTACCATCTGGAAAACAACTGGAAGCCGTACGATGCGAAGCAGGTTGGCCCCTTGACGATCGAACGGAGGGTAGTCGACGTACATCCATTCGAAGACGGCGCACGGGCCTACGGAAACCGACCGTACGTGTGGGATTCAATTCCCAAGCGGTTTGAAGGCTGGCAGTTTGTACGGGGCAATGGTGGGGAGGCTGAGCCTGCATTCGTGTCAGCGTCCGAGAATGCAAAGGCCTACTTGGCAATTTCCGCTTCGGTTAAGCCTGCTGAACTTCCAGGATGGAAGCCAGTTGAAGGAGCAACTTTCCACTACACCGATGGCGGTCGCACCATGATGCGAGTATACGATTATGACTTGTCCAAGGGAGACCGAATTGCAATACCTCAGTTGACGTGGACCGGTGGTATTCTCTTGCTGCCACCAACTACGAAGCCGAATGAAAAGCAAACGACTCGATCGGCGATCGGCAAACCGAATGTCTTGTTCATTGCTGTGGATGATCTGCGAGTGCAACTTGGGTGCTACGGTGATCCCATCGCCCAGACACCCAATATCGATGCCTTAGCCGCTCGTGGTCTGCTGTTCCAGCGTGCCTATTGCCAACAGGCTCTTTGCAATCCGTCTCGTGCGTCAGTTATGACCGGGAGGTACCCAGATTCGTTGGGTATTTGGAACCTGGTGACTCATTTTCGGGAAACACATCCTGATATTGTGACCCTCCCTGAACGATTCAAGATGGAAGGCTATTACACGCAGAACATCGGGAAGGTCTTTCATAACTATCGTCAAAATATTCAGAACGATCCGCAGTCGTGGAGCGTGCCAGCGAAGTTTGCCTGGGGGGCTCACTCAAATGATTGGTACGTCGAAGGGGAGCCATTTGAAATGCATCAGGTGCCCAAGGGGCCCGCGGTTCAAAAGGTCGACGTGCCTGACGAGGCCTACCTCGATGGCCGTATTGCCAAGGCGGCAGTCGAGACTCTCCAGCAGCGGGCCAATGACAAACAGCCATTCTTTTTGGCCGTTGGATTTTGGAAGCCCCATCTTCCATTCAATGCTCCGCAGAAGTATTGGGATCAGTACGATGTGCAGGAAATAGCGGAACAGATCAAGGATTTGCCAGGCTCGAATGCCCCAGAGATTGCTCGCCATGATAGCCGTGAAGTTCGCAGCTATACGGATATTCCCAAGAAGGGGGCGATCACTCACGAGCAAAACTTGCGATTGAATCATGGGTACTACGCTGCCATCTCCTTTTTCGATACACAAGTTGGTAAAGTTCTCGACGAGTTGAAGAAGCAAGGACTAGTTGAGAATACTATCGTCGTGCTTTGGTCCGATCACGGTTTGCATCTCGGTGAACACGATCTGTGGTGCAAGACAAGCAACTTCGAGTTGGATGCCCGCGTCCCGCTGATCATCTCCCAGCCCAGCATGACGAATCCAGGCAAGCAGAGCAACTCACTGGTAGAACTGGTTGATCTCTATCCCACGATTGTTGATCTGTGTGGCCTGGCTCCCCAATCAGCCGTGGAAGGGACAAGCCTGTTGCCATTACTTGAAAACCCAGAGAAAAGTGTCCGCAGTAGCGCGTTGACGCAGCATCCGCGTCCCGCTTATTACCAAGGCATGCCAGACGTGATGGGCTATTCACTGCGTTCTAATGACTTTCGTTACACCGAATGGCGTGACTTCAAAACCGGCAAAATGACTGCTGCTGAGCTTTACGATCACAAGAGTGATCCACAGGAGGCGACTAATGTTGTCGAGAAGTCGAAATACGAGGCAGTTCGACAGAAGTTGAGTGAGCAACTTGCAAGTCGCGTGGGCCAGAAGTAATGCTCGCGAAGCAATACACCGAGATGCACCTACGAAAATAGATCGGTCGAGAAGTAGCGTTCCATCCGATCAGGAAAAACAGTCAGGCAAATTGGATCGCCACCATGTTCTTTGTATGCCTGAACGGCAGCCAGGTAGTTGAGCCCCGAACTCGGACCGACCGGAAAACCAGCTCGAATCAGCTTCCGAGTCGTATCAATCGCTTCTTCGTCTGAGATCTCGAACTGCCTCAGATCAGGTAAATCCGCGTCGCGAAAGATGGTCGACAGTCCGTCCACCACGCCAGGAATTCGCGTACTGAAGCTACAACATTCGACATCAGAGATGAGCCGGTTGCTAACGGGACGCGCCAAGACAGGGGTGATCTGACATCCGGCCGAGGCCAGCCCCTGGGTTACGCCAACCAAGGTTCCCCCGGTTCCCACCCCACTGACGAACATGTCGACTTTGCCGCTTGGAATCTGACAAAGCACCTCCGCGGCCGTCTCATCACAGTGGGCTTTTGCGTTATCAAAGTTTGAAAACTGCCGCGGCCAAAACGCGTTGTGCTGCTCGTGAATCTGTTGGGCTAATCGAATCGAAGCATCGATCCCTTTCGCTGCCTTGGTTAACTCGACACTCGCGCCATATGCTCGAATTATTTTCACTCGTTCAGGGCTCACGTTTTCTGGCATCACGGCCGTGAAGTGTAGCCCCAACTGGGCTGATGCCAGCGCGAATGCAATGCTTGTGGATCCGCTCGAAGCTTCGACAACCTGGTCGCCAGGTTGAATAAGCTGACTCCTCATCGCTTTCGAGAGGATGTAGCGTGCAATTCGATCCTTCGTTGACCCGCTCGGATTCAGAAATTCCAGCTTACACCAGATGGTCACGCCATGCTCATGAAGCTGAATGGGTACCAGCGGAGTTGTAACGCGACTGTTCGCGAGGATGGCCAACGGATCGATCGACATCATTACTGAACCAAGTGAAATTCAACAACGTGTGAAAACGCGCAGCATAGGTTCGGAAGTATAAATCTGATTCACGATGGGTTAAAGTTAAGATCTGTCGTCTAAATGCAAATTTCCATGTTTCTATTCACGAAACCATCGAACCGAATCAAAAGATATCCATCATGCGAAAAGAACTTCCCCTTGTTGCTCTTATGTCGATGCTCCTTACTGCATCCTTCGTGGTTACTGGCAGAAGTGAAGAAGTAGACCTACCAGCCAAGGACAAGTTTCATCTGTTCCTATTGGTTGGGCAGTCCAACATGGCGGGTCGCGGAAAGGTAACCCCAGACGACAAGGTAGCGAACCCCAAAGTGTTGATGTTGAATCAGCAGGGAAAATGGGTGCCTGCCGTTGATCCAATGCACTTCGATAAGCCGAAGATGGTTGGTGTGGGGTTGGGGCGAACATTCGGGCTCGAGGTTTCCAAAAGCAACCCTGATATCACGATTGGGCTGATTCCTTGTGCGGTAGGCGGTTCTCCGATAAAGTCATGGGAGCCTGGGGCCTGGGATGCACCGACAAAAACACATCCTTACGATGATGCCATGAAGAGGGCGCATCAGGCACTTCAGTCAGGTAAGCTCGTTGGAATCCTATGGCATCAAGGTGAATCGGACTCCGGGCCAGGGAAAGCCGAAATCTACGATCAGAAGCTTCAGGAATTGATTGCACGATTTCGCAATGAACTAGATGCCGATGACGTTCCGTTCATCATTGGCCAATTAGGCCAGTTTGAAGAAAGTCCTTGGAACGAATCCAAAAAACAAGTCGATCTGGCCCATCAGAACATTGCGAAAATGGATGGCCATGTTGTTTTCGTTCAATCCGATGGGCTCACGCATAAAGGGGATAAGGTCCACTTCAACGCAGAGTCATACCGAGAATTCGGCAAGCGATATGCGAAGGCCTATTTGGAACTCACCAATAAGTCGTCCGCTAAATAGTCACCACTGCTCCGGTCATTGCTGCGGCTGGGCCGGGAATGTCGAATCCTCGGTTTCCGAGGATTCTTCGCTGGGTATGCTTTCCATTGGGGTCAATCGCTCGGATACGGAATCAGGGTTGTCGACCGCCTCTTGGTCTGGTTTGACTAGAAGTGACCAACCGTGCAGTACGCCAGACCGTTCGCTACGGCTGGCGCGAATCATCAACTGCCAAGTACCCTTCAAGTTCTTGCCTTTGTAATGATTTAATCCTGGCTGACGTTTCTCAAGTGCCTCCGGTCGAAACGTACCCCGGAACGGAGCCCGCGACCGCGTGATTCGCTCGCCGTTGTCATCATCGAAGATGGTCTTATCGAAATGGTCGTCGCTGCCTCCCACACCGGTGAAGAGTTCGATGCGTTGGCCATCTGGGCCGATCAGGTAGCCATCAAGCTGTTCCGTATAGGTGTGGGTAATCGAAAGCTGAACGTTGAGATCTCCGATCAAATAGTCATCGGCAATTTCGATTTCGGAAACGACCGTCGACCGGGGAAGCAGTAGGTGGGCCTGCGAGTTCGAGAATTCTCCGCCGGCAACCGTTTGCGATGTTAACACTTCATCGATTGTGATAATTCCATCGTGGTTGTGGTCGTAGGATGCGAATTCTTCGAGCTTGGCATCATCCCATTCTTGGGTGAATTCGGACATCACGACCTGTTTGTCCCCGTCTCCATCCCGCTCGAAGAACCAGGTCGGTATGGCTTCTTGGCTGGCGTTTGCCTCGCGATCGAGTTCTTCGTTTAAGTACCTGGCGAATTCATTTTCGTCGACCGCGCCGTTTCGATCGTAGTCGACCTTGGCGATTGAAATGCCAACGCTAGACATTTCTTGCGGATCAAGCTGACCATTTCGGTTGAAGTCGTATCGCTCAAGAATGCTATCGGCCAGCGAGGCGCTTCCGCGGTCACCATCCAGAGAACTGCCAGCCCGCATCCGATCTCGGCGGTCACGAATCTCTTGTCCCTCGTCGCGTCTCGGAACACCTTCGTTCAAGGAGCCGACTGACATGATCGGACGCTGTGATTCGAGGCGTCGGCGTGCATATCTCTGAGAGAGTTCAAGTTTCGTGAGGCTTCTATCTTGATCGAAATCGCTGTCTAGCGGGTCATGGCCATCCCAGCGGGCTCGCTCGATTTCTTGTGGATCGAGCTTGCCGTCACCGTCGCGATCCCAGCGACGTAACATGGAGGCCGCTTCGTCCAGATCGGCTTGGGTATACGGGTATTTCACTTCGCGAAGACCAAACCCTGGAACCAACGGCTTTTCGGGATCGACCCCGAAGCCCTTTAATCCCTCAACTTCCGCAGGCGGTGGTAACGTAGGGCTTCCAGCACGTTCACGACGCTCTGCGTGGAGGCGAGCTGCCTGTTCAAGCTTCTTCACCGAATTGGGCCGTGAAAGGCTAAGGCCATACGGAATAGCGAAGTCTTCCAGATAACGTCGACTTCGTTCCGAGATCTCGTCCGGTTCGATGTAACCATTGTTATCGTCATCAAGGCGACGAATCCACTCACCCTGTCCAAAGCTAACGCCCGAAAAGAGAGCAAACATAATCGCGCTTAACAGATACCGATAGTAGAGTGGTGAGGGATGCATTTATCGTCCCTTCGATCGACTGGAACTCGACGACGCGGACGAACGTGTGCGTGACGAAGAACTTGATCGAGGTGAATTGCCTGCTTGTTCCGCCAGTACCTGTTCGATCATTTCCAGGTTGATTCCGTTTGTCGCTGTGATGACGCGAACGGCGCGTTCGCTGCGCTGATCGACGGATGCTACCAACTGCTCAACTTCCGAGAAAAGTGCGTCGGGGGCGGTAATGACCAGCGAGTTACTTGCTTCGTGCACGGCAACGGCCATGGTCGGCTTGCTGCCGCGGGTTGGCTTCTCTTGAAATCCTCGCTGCTCGTCATCCCGACGGTCGTCGCTATTGCCTCGGTTTTCACTTTGAGCGGGTGGGGCTTGACGTGCCTGCGCGTTTTGCTGAGTGGTCATATCGACGCGATCAGGAAACGCTTCACGGATCATCTCGGCTACTTCGGTCGCACGCGCATGTTTTAGTTCAATAACACGCGAACGGCCGGAGGTTTCGATGTCGGTGATGCTTGAGTCTTTGTCGATAATCCTCATATAGCTTTCAATTGTGGCAATGTCTTCCCTTGTCCCTTGTACGATCAGGCGATTGAGTCGCGCGTCGGAAACAATCGTGGCCGTACCTGCGGTAACGGTCGTGACGCCATCGCGGTCGAAGAGCAGGCTGCCATAGTAGCCTCCCAAGTTACCAACGGAGCCGCGAACCAGCGTATCGGCCGGCGAGTCATTCAGAGCGTTTCCGCCATCTAGCAAGTCAGCCAGCATCTTCACGGCCTCATCCGCCGAGACGTACTTAAGGTAATAAATGACTGTGGGCGAGATTGCATTCTTGTCCTGGGCGGAAAGCATCCGGAGATGCTCTTCAAAGCGGTCCAAAGCTTCGATGTCGTCAGATTGCAGCAAGATACCATTGGGGACCAACTGGCTACGAATGGGGGCGTTGGCGTTTTTGACCGTTGCCGAAGTGTTGATCGTGTCGCCTACTTCAGGCAGTATGACGAAGCTATCGGTCGGCAGCTCCTCGGGACGCATTGGTGAAATCGGCTGGCGAAGGAGATCTTCTTGCGACGAGTTTGTAGGGACGACATCTTGTGCGTCGTCTCCCCCCTGCTCTTCTTCATTGTGAAGCGAACGCTCGATGAACTGTTGCGGTGTTGCTTCGTCACCCGGCAGGATTTGCAGGCAGTTCTCACCTCCCCACGACTTTTTCGCTGTTTGCAAGAGGTTCTCTCGCTTTGGCCCAGTCAGAGGGATAAACCGCAAGTCGGTACCACTGCTTTTGCGGGAATCAAGTCGTTCAATAAGCTTCTCGATTTGCTGGATCTGTTCTGCGGTACCGCGTACGAAGAGGCGTCGATTGCCTGGGTCGGCATCCACCTTCGGTGGCGGCACACGATCTTCGTTCTTCTTGTCGCGATCGTCTTCGTCGGAGACACCGAACATCTCCGCCACGAGCGAGACTGCAAAGTAAGGATCGACCGAGTTCAATTCCACAACGGAAAATTCAATCGACGGAGCTTGAAGTTCCTGAATCGTATCGCGAATGATTTGATGGGTTTCCGCATCCGCTAAGGCTACGATCGAGTTGCTACTTTCCTGCATTGATAGCCTCAGGGACTTATCGGCAAGAATCGTTTGAAGTACGTCGTAAACGGCTTGCAGGTTATCTCCACTTACGGAATGTGATAGAAGCGTTTTTTCGATCGGTGCTTCCTCCGCTTCCTCAGGCACGTCGACGACTTGAATGAGCGAATCAAGCCGTTTGAGCTTATCCTCGGATCCCACGGCGTATAATCTGCGTCCCGTTGTGTCGGTGGTTATGGTAATGTCGATGCCACTTGTGTCGTTCTCGGGGATTCCCAGGTGTGTGCTGGCAACGAGCAGTACGGTGGCGGCATCCACGTGCTTGAGATCAAAGCGTCGGATGGAGGCTTCTTCACCGTGCGGTTCCTTCATGGATTCGAGAATCTGCAAAGCACTTCGAAGGTTTTTCGCCGTGTCCGTGATGATGAGTTGATTCGATCTGGGAAGTACTACCGGCGTGGTCATCAAAGTGAGAGGTTCCATCTCGTTGATGGCTTCTGTGGGAACGATATCCCCTAACTTGACGAAGCATTTGACAACTTCATGGTCGTTCAATTGGTCGAGGTCTTGGGGCGAAACGACTCGGGCCATGGCATTCAATTGTTGAAGCCCACGAGGATCACCCAGATTGATCACCGACAACATTTGCCCCTTTCGCACGAGCGTATACCCGCGAGGCAAAAGAAACAGGTTCAAGCGAGTTACGGCATCGTCTACCGTGAAGTATTGGCTATCCGAATAGGTGAAGCTTCCAGTCGGGACGTCATCGACATAAAGAGACAGATCTCCTGCTTCCGCTACCCAGTCCAGCACTTCACGCCATGAAGCACCACGGAACGAAAACCGCAGCTTCCCGTCGATTTCGGGCATGGCGACTTCTTCCGTGTTATTTTCGTCACCAGGCAGGGACTCAACCACATCCGTTGACGACTGAATAAGTGGCTCTTCTACTTGGCCCCAGACCTTGGATTGACCGAGCAGTGCCACTACTGCGGCAACACAACAATAAGCGGACAATGATAAGGAAACGCGATACATGGTTTGCTTTACTGAGAAATCGTTCCCAGCTCCCGTGGTTGTTTCAGCGGGCACGCCAGTGGTAAGCGATTAAATGCTGTAACCGGTCGCGTTAAGCCAAGTCACCAGGAGCAGATAAGGCAGGACTGCTTGCTCGGCTTTGCGAGGGAAATTGCCTCAAACGAGATCGAGACAAGGGAATCCCAGGTGGGTACAGCGGAATCGATGGCAGGCAATAGGTAGGACAACAAATCTTTGTGTATTCACGTTTTAGATCGTCGAGGCGATTTAGTCAATGTTTTCTATTTCGGCTCAACTTAGCCTGTTTACTGCCGAATGAGCTCAACGACTTGTGACAGCAACGATTTCCGTTAAAAGGCCCTATTAGGAACGTGAACTAACGATGGTCACACTCGCCAGTAGCTCGCGTGTTCACGACAGACGATTAGTTAGCTAGCAACGTGAATTGTGCGCTAGTGAAATATGCCATAATCTAGGCAAATATCGTTTTGTATTGCGCAAAACAGAGAAACTGTGGTTATTTATCGAGGAGAGAAGACCAGCCGCCGGTATTACGGACGAGAACGTCTATTCCAAGTTTGGTTGCCGTGTTCGCCTAACTTTTCTGAGTGTTTCGACAGGCATCGGAAGCAATTGTTCCGATCTCTCCAGCGAGCGCGTTCACCGCTCCCTTTTCGTGGGGATGAACGCGATTCGAGAGGAAAATCACGACGAGTTCCAGCTCTGGATCGATCCACATAGCGGTACCCGTGAAACCGCCATGTCCGTAGGCTGACGAGCTCATCGACTTACCACGATTGCTTGAATAGCCACTTTGCTTGTCCCAACCTAAACCGCGGAGGTTGCCTGCGGCGTCGTACGATTTGGTCATTGTTGCCAGCGTTTGCTGGCTGAGCAGATGTTGGGTGCCGGGATTGCGTGCCGCGAGCATTGCCTGGGCATAAAGCAACAGGTCATCCGCCGTGCTGAACAGACCAGCATGCCCGGCAACACCGCCGCAGTACCGTGCACGCGGGTCGTGAACGGTTCCTTTCAGCCATTCTCCATCAACCTGCGTGGTGGTAACCGAACGTTTGGCCAATGCTTCGTTTGGGTTATAGCCCGACGCGTTCATTCCGAGGGGTTTGAACAGGTGTTGGGCAGCGTACTGGTCGAGCGGCATCTTCGAGACGCGGGCCACTACTTCACCCAACAAGATGAATCCCACATCGGAATAACGGAAACGTTGTCCAGGCTCGGACAGTAACTTGAGATTGCAAATCTTCTGGTAGGCACCTGCCCAACCGTTTTCATAGTCAGAGAGAGCATTGTCTGGGGTCAGCCCGCTGGTGTGGATGAGCAACTGTTTGATAGTGATTGTTTCCTTGTCATTCCCGCGAAACTCGGGCAAGTAGGTGGCAACCGGGGCGTCGAGGTCAACCTTGCCTTCCTCAACAAGCTGCATGATGCTGGTTGCCGTGACAATTGGCTTGGTCAGCGAAGCCATATCAAACACTGTATCCATCGTCATCGGTTCGACCGACGGTTCGATCCGGCGGTTGCCGTGTGCCTTCTTGTAGGCCACTTGTCCGCCATGTGCGACGACCACCACACAGCCTGGCATCTTCTTTTCGGTAAGAGCTGCAGCGATAGCCTGATCGATCTTCGTTGTGATTTCACCCGTGATATCAGTTGACTGTGGGGTGGCGGCAAACAGATCTGCTTTCGCTAGAACAAGCTGAGCCAGAACCAGAATGAGAGCCACTAAGCAACGCAGACTCATTAATCTTCCTCCAAGGAAGCGACTCGAGGATTCTCGCCACGCAATGCGACGAGGTAGCCAAGGACGACGGTAACTCCAAAGGAGGTGCCGCAACAAATCAACGAATACCAGTAACCACTGATATTCGTTTGAAAGGCAACCAGGGTTATCACCAAGGCCCCTGTCAGCAGTCCGATGTTTGCCAGGACGCTCGATACTCGTCCGATCACCAAGGTAACGAAAAAAAGTCCGAGCAATAATCCTGCGGAAAAGCCGGCGATCGCCAAAGCCTGATTAACGACGGTATCGGCAAAGTGCCCTCGGAAGGCGATGATCGCTACCGCTGCTTGTGACAAGGTAAACAGTAGCGTGAAACCCCGTGCAAGGCGTAGCCTGCGGTCGTCAGGTAATTGGT
The DNA here is from genome assembly GCF_002967715.1 of Blastopirellula marina. Lineage (NCBI taxonomy): Bacteria > Pseudomonadati > Planctomycetota > Planctomycetia > Pirellulales > Pirellulaceae > Blastopirellula > Blastopirellula marina. Next base: position 363,464 of record NZ_PUIA01000074.1, on the reverse strand, counting down.
TCCATGCTTGACGTCCAAAATCTTGCAGCATGGAACTTGCTGATGAATTAACGGAGCTGGACAGGGTAGACATGGCCGCGGCGAATACAGCCGCCAGGATGATTCCCCGAATACCAAGCGGAAGTTCACCGACGATGAACGTTGCCAGCGCCTGATCGCCCGGAATATTGACTTTTGCAGGATCAAATTCGGTGAAGTAACAGGCCAAGCCAACTCCAATCGCCAGAAACAACACGAACTGCACAAATACGATCGGGCCGCTCCAAAAGAGTGCCCATCCGGCCGAGCGTTGATCTTTCGCACAAAGGTATCGCTGAACAATCAACTGATCGGCACCATGTGTCGCGAGACTGAGCATTGCCCCGCCCAAAAGTCCTACCCATAACGTCAGATGGCCATGGTCGGGAAGAAATTTAAGATCGAATAGCTTGAGGCGTCCTGTTTCAGACGCAAATTGAAAATATTGATCGGTACCACCTGGAAGACGAATCAAGATCACCGTCAACGCAATCAAAGCGCCAGCCATATAGACGCCAAACTGGAGACAATCGTTCCAGACCACCGAGCGAACACCACCCAACAAGGCATAGAGTGCTGTCGCAATCGCGAGGATAGCAACACTGACCTCGAAAGGTAACTGCATCACCTGCTGTAACGCGAGTGCGGTTAGAAACAGTCTCAGACCGTCTCCAAGAGTTCGGGCAATGAGAAAGAAAAGCGATGCCAGGCGACGGGTAGAGCTACCGAAGTTCCGCTGAAAGACTTCGTAAGCAGTCGCGTTCTCGTTACGAAAATAGAGGGGAAGCAGGAAAACCAGTACCAATACGCGTCCAACGATATAGCCTAAGGCCAGTTGAAGGAAACCAAAGTTGCCCCCTTCTTTGAATGCCAGGCCTGGAACGCTTAAGAATGTAACGGTGCTTGTTTCGGTTGCGACAATCGAAAGCAAAAGCGCCCAGGTGGGCAAACTTTTAGAGCCTAGAAAAAAATCGTTGGTCGAGTTCCCCCCCTTCCCCAACCAAATTCCCAGAAGGCTCGTCCCCACGATGTAAGCAGCAATGATTGCTACATCGATTGGGTGAATCGCCAAAGTCGCCAGAATTACCATGCAGGCGAACCGGTCCTTGGGTTGGGGGAAATGGGGAAAACGAAGCTGCGACGGACCATTTTTAGTCTAGCTGGCGTCGCTGTATTCGCTAGACGACCAAGCGCATAATTATCTCCCTTTTGCGCAGAGAAGCTATGCCACGCGTGTATCCGGGTCTAAACTGAGCAAGATAAAACGCTTTCACATTTTTTCGCCTTACTCTTCCGATCGTGTTTCATTCACTGTGCTAACATGCTCGATCATTTGACGACCGAAGCCAGTAACCCGGCGTCCGAAGACCTCGATGAATTGTCGACTTTGGATTTGGTAAACCTGATCAATAACCAGGACGCTGGTGTGGCCATCGCCGTGGGACAGCAATCAGTTCAAATTGCCGCGGCAATTGATGCCATTTCAGCGCGACTTAGGCGGTCAGGGCGTTTGATCTATATCGGAGCTGGTACCTCGGGGCGACTTGGTGTGCTAGATGCCGCCGAATGCCCTCCCACATTCAGTTCCGATCCTGGACAGGTAATCGGTTTGATTGCCGGTGGTCCATCGGCTCTGCAGAATGCGGTAGAAGGTGCGGAAGATAATCCTGACTTTGGAGCCAAGGACCTGCAAGACATTGGACTTAGCTCCAAAGATGTCGTGGTTGGGATCGCCACCAGCGGTCGTACTCCGTATGTGATTGGTGGCTTGGACTATGCTCGGAAAATCGAGGCCTATGCAATTGGCTTGACCTGTAATGAAGTCTCTGAGTTACACTCACACTGCGACATGGTCATTGCTCCGGTCGTGGGCCCTGAAATCATTAGTGGTTCTACACGAATGAAGGCCGGCACAGCGACCAAGATGGTACTCAACATGTTGAGTACCGGTGCGATGATCCGACAGGGGAAGACCTTCGGAAACCTCATGGTGGATCTGAAGGCGACCAATACCAAGCTGAACGAACGAGCTAGACGGATCGTCAAAGCGGCTACGAAACTTTCGGACGAAGACGTTTCCAGTCTTTTGCATGAATGCAATGGCGAAGTGAAAACAGCGATTGTGGTGCATCATACAGGAGAATCGCCCGATCGAGCTCGGGTCTTACTGAGTGAGGCCAACGGTCACCTGCGCCAAGCCATTATGGGTACTACTGGAGAACGAAGCCGCTAATGCTGATCCATGAGAATATAGTGAGCGGCTTGCCCAATCGCGATCGATCTGACGGCGAACTGGTGTTAGCGGTCGACAGCGGAGGCACAAAAACATCGTGCACTTTGGCTCGCATCGGAGATAAGAATCAATGGACGATTCTTGGGACAGGGCGTGCGTTGGCGGGCAATCCTCGTGCGATAGGACTCGAAGCATCGGCCAGGACGATTGCCGAGTCTGTAAAACTAGCCAAAGCGGAAGCGGGTCTCGATAGCTTCCCCTGTCATCGGGCAATATTTGCCGTTGCTGGGACACTTCATGAACCAATACGACACGATCTATGTCGACGCCTAGGCGAAATGGATCTCGCAGAAACGTGTCTTGTCGTTCCGGATCTTATTCCCCTAGTTGCCGGTTGCGGTCCTGAAGTATCCATGGGGTTGATTGCTGGAACCGGTTCCGTCGCCATCGGTCGTGATCCCTTAGGAAGGTATGCGATTGCAGGTGGCTGGGGACCAATGCTGGGAGATGATGGAAGCGGGTACGCGATTGGCCGGTTAGCACTCCGATCAACTTTACAATGTCTGGAAATGGGTAAGACTGCTCAAGGTCTGGTCAAACAAGTGTGTGAGGCGCTGGGGGCGAAGACATCCTTGGGAATCAAGGCAGCCATGGCAGATGTTGCCGACCTTCGTGAAGCGGTTGCTTCGCTCGCTCCAATTGTATTATCCCCGTCACACGAAACTGATCCACTTGCTGCGACGATTATTGCAAAAGCCGCGGCCGATTTAGCCGATATGGTTCAGGGACTGCAAACCCGACTACAAATGCCGAAGGATGGAATGGTCATCGCACTATCCGGCGGAATATTGCGAGCAGAGTCTCCGCTGATGCACCAACTTGGCAAGGAACTCGAGGCTCGTGGTTTTCATGCGAAACTAGAGCGAATTGTCGATCCAGTGTTGCCAATTCTAAATATGCTTTCCCAGCCTGAGTTGCCAAGTCAGTTCGAGATTCTGCCTTGATTTTACGGCGTTACGAACCCACCGGTGGTCGGCTGCGAACAGCCTGTTGTCTCGGGAATGGTTAGCGGTAGGTTTCGTAAGCTACGAACGGCCAACCAGGCAAAACATTCGGCCTCCAGCGTAACTGGGCTGAGGTTACGCTGATCGATGGTTTGTACCATCGGAAACCGATCACGAAGGCTCTGCATGATCACGGGATGATGAGCTCCACCACCGGTTACCCAAAGAATTCCCAGCGGTCCGGGCATCTTGTCGATCGCTGCTTCTACAGCTCCTACGGTGACGGCACAAAGCGTCGCAGCACCATCTTCTACGCTCAAACCGGAAACATCGATGTGGTCGAACGCGAAACGCTCAGCCGACTTTGGAAGTGGTCGTTGAAAATAGGGGGCTGACAGAAAGTCATCGACAAGCGTCTGATGAACGGTCCCACGGCTCGCGAGTTGACCATCAATGTCGTGGCTCAGACCTGCCATCTCTTGGGCCCATTCATCCAGCAATCCGCAACCCGGACCCGTATCAGCAGCAACGATCGATCCGTCAGGGCTTAGCCAGGTAAGGTTAGCGATTCCTCCCAAATTGAGGACCCCAACGGGGAAGCTCTTGTCATGGAACAGGGCTTGGTGAAAGAAGGAAGCCAATGGAGCTCCACGGCCGCCACGGGCCATGTCTCGGCGTCGAAAGTCGGACACGACCTGCAAACCCGACTTCTCGGCGAGAAGCCACGGGTTACCAAGCTGCATCGTCACCCCTTCTGTGGGCATATGACGTACGGTGTGCCCGTGGAAACCGATCAGCTTGGCCGAGTTAGCGATCGTTCCCAGCTGTTGCTTGAGAACCTCCACGGTCGCGGCATGGTGCAGCGTTATTTCGCGTTCCAAAAAAAGCAACTCATCCAAACGAACGTTGTGCTGAGAGGCCTCAAGGATGCGTGATCGCAACTCGTTGTCGTATGGGTGTCGCAGTCCCCCATGAAACTTGACGAAATTCTCACCGTCGGTCGAAATGAGTGCGGCATCAACGCCCTTGGCGGAACTGCCACTCATTAGTCCAATTACGGTGCGACGATGATGCGGACTCTCGCTCATGGGAACCTTAGGGCAAGCATTTTCCACCCAGGCGTGGGGAGACGATTCGCCAGAGACAAGTGGCTTGCGGTTCAGCTTAACCGCCTGTCGCAGAGGCGAAAGCCCCCTGCAAACCAACATGAGCAAAATGACAAATAATTCTCGTATCTGCGCAAACAAGATGACCAAGAAAGTTAGAATAGAGTGATGCTTTCTCAGGCCACTTAACGACTAAATGCTCGGTAATGTCAAACGAAAAAAATCCATCTGACGATAAGCTTCTGGTTCGGGTCATCGCGGTGATGGTCGAAACGGAGACGAGCTGGGGAAGGCGCATTATTCGCGGGATTGCCCAATACTCAGAAAAGAACGCCCATTGGCATTTGCTTATTGATCCACGCGACCATGAGCAGCGTTCTTCCTTGCCGGACGGATGGCGGGGAGATGGCGCAATTGCCAGATTATCGAATCGGCAGCAGATCGAGCAGATTCAACAGCGAAACATTCCCGTTGTGGATGTCGATGATATCGGACCTGTCACTCCGGAAATTGGCCGGGTTATCACAGACGAAGCTGCCCGGGCGGAGCTGGCCGTAGAGCATCTACTGTCACGAGGTTTCACGCAGTTCGCCTATTTTGCCCCTCCAAGCAACCGTTATTCAAATAGTCGTGGCGAGGCCTTTCAAACTGCGGTAGTCACGCGGGGGTACGTATGTCATACATATCGCCCCGGTTATCGTGCCGGAAGAAAGATGTCTTGGGATGAGCAACAGCGTCGCGTCAATCGCTGGCTGCTTTCGCTTCCCAGGCCAATTGCCATCCTGGCGGTCGATGCTCATCATGCTCGACAACTGGCCGAGGTCTGTCATTTCTCGTCGATTCGAGTTCCGGACGACTGTGCAATTCTAGCTGGGGATTCAGATGATCTGCTGTGCGAAGTGTCGACCCCTCCTCTTTCGGCCGTTTCGCTTGCTTGCGAGCGAATCGGTTACGAAGCAGCCGCCATGCTTCATCAGATGATGGAAGGAAAGAACGCGCCGAAAGATCCGGTGCTGATTCCTCCAAATGGTGTTGTGAGCCGACGGTCGACAGATTTTCTGGCGATTGATGATCCAATAATCGTGCGTGCGCTAAGGTTCATCCAAAACCACACTCAGCATGGAATTGGCGTGGATGACATTTTGAAGGAAGTTCCCCTTTCGCGACGAAGCTTAGAGATTCAGTTCAAGTCTTACCTTGGTCGAACGCCTGCGGAAGAAATCCGTCGCGTTCAGCTAGAGCGTGCCAAAGAGTTGCTTTTGAATCGCGACCTATCCATTACGGAAGTTGCGTTAAGCTCCGGATTTAGCAATGCCACGCGATTCGGCATTGCCTTTCGAAGGAAGTTTGGAACCACGCCACGCAATTTTCGCAAGAAGATTCTCAGCGAATAGAGCTCCTTCGACCGGCCACCTGCTTGTATTCAGGCCAAGTTCTGCGTCTCGATCGGCAATCTTGAAAATTCTTCGACCTATTCTCTTGGTCATTTCGCGATGCATTTAGCGGCGGATTCTGATTCAACGCACAGGTCATTGCGTATTAACGTCGGGAAGCAGCACATGTCATCATCCGAACATCAGCAGGATCTACGTCAGGCAATCCAATTTGCCATACAGAATCTCAAGTACTGGAAGCTCGACGCCAGCGTTCAAGAGTTCTACGAAGCCTGGCTTAAGCAGTTGGAGACCATCGACCAGTCGTGTGAACACCTTGAAGCTCCCAAGGAAAATGAGAGCCCAAGAAGTCCGCTACAACAACTGCGTTACCGTGCCTTTCTCGACCATGAGTTAGATCGTCACGTACAGCTGGGGCGTCTTCCCGAACATCTTGTGGTCAGCCTGAAAGACGAGAATAGACGTATTCAAAGGGAGCTAGAAGCAGAGATTGGCACGATTTCAGAGAATCAGGCTTCGGACACAGCTGTTGCAGCGGATACTGATTCTTCGAACGATAGGGTAGCAGCCGTCGAGGGCGATCGGTCCCTTCCTAATTCAATTTCGGGAAAACTGCTTGAGGCGGTATTAGATCCGAGAAGCCTTCAATACTTGATGATGCTCGGCTCGGCTTTGTTAGTTTTGGGGCTGGTCATCTGGTTGGCGACGCAAGGTTTCTTTGATGACCCCTTGGTGATTGCCGTTTGTGCAGGAGTTGCAAATCTGGTTGTTCTGGGAGCTGGTGTTTATCTGCTGCGGTATACGCGGTTTAAGACGGCTGGCCAAGGCATAACGCTTCTGGCCTGTCTCGTCATGCCGCTGCATCTTTGGTTTTATGATGCCCAGGGGTTAATCGTTCTCGATGAAGGTGGCCATCTTTGGATTCCAGCACTGGCCATAGCGGTCCTCTATGCATGTTGTGCGGTTCTGGTTCGTGATCCCCTGTTTGCATACGCGATGGTGGGAGGCATTACGCTAACGGGCCTGATGATCTTAGGAGACCAAAGCGTCGCAAGGTTTTGGGAAGGTGCCGCTGTTTCTTCCTTATTGATTGCTCTCGGAGCCATCGCGATTCATGCGGAAAGAGCGTTTGTTTCTGGCGATGGTCCATTCAGCCGCGAAGATTTCGGTAAGGCCTTCTACCGAGCAGGACATTGTGTCTTGCTGGGCGGGCTTATTGTGCTTTTAAGCTGGACGATCAGTTCGTGGACCTATGGCGGTATGTTGACTGACTTGTGGAGTTTCTGGCGGACGGGACCTTTGCCATTTGACGAGCCTTCATTGGCCACGAGCGATAAACTGAAAACCCTGGCAATTGGCCTTTCCCTCGTGGCGACGTACCTCTACGGCTATTCGTATTTTGTAGTCGGAAGACAATCCGCCTGGGTTTGGGGAGGAATCGCTTCGTTTCTCTGGGCCGAGGTGATGTTCGTCGATCTGTTGCCAGTTCCGGTAACGGAAGAACTTGTCATGATGGTCTTCGCGGTGACGGCAATCTTCTTTCAAGGGTTTGCTTGGAGTGTTCGTGGTCTCGAACAGACGGAGGAACATGAAAAGGCACCGATTACGCTCGGTACCATGATGCAGACCGTGGCGTCTCTGTTGCTATTGGTTCCCTTGGTTATGGGAATTGCCGGATATCTGGGGGCGACTTTCAATGTGTTTCCGCTTCACGAGACAACTCATCTCTTCGCCATTGCGATGGTGACAACATCAATAGCGTGTTGGCTCGGTATTTGGCTGACACGGGAACACAATGTTTATCTAAATGTAGCCTCCGCAGTAAGCTCATGCATTGCTGTACTGTTGGCCTCATTTAGCGGCTTGGCCTTGATGAACTGGGAAGCATGGGACGTGGCAGGACCCTTGCTGATGGTTGTTCCGCTGGGGTATTGGCTTCTGTCCACGAGATTCTCTTCTTCTCTCCGGACGAACTTGCAAATAGCAGCACATAGCGGGACGAGTCTACTGGTCGGAGCCATAATGGTCTCGGCGTATGGACTGTCCATTCGGAGAATCGAGCCACTCAGCGGCCATGTAAGCGAGATCTTACTTTCAGTATTCTTCATGGAAGTGTGCCTCTTTTACGTCTTGTATGCCATCCAATCCAAGCATCTTGCTGGGAACCTCCTGGCGTTAGTCGCTGGAAGTGCCGCTGTGGTGCAACTCGAACACTTTTTTGGTGCTTCGTACGAATTGGGGCTGTTCACGTTCGGTGTGATTGGGATAGTTGGAATAATTGTCGATCGTGTTATTGGGTTTGAAATCGACGAAGCGAACAGTGATCACCGGGCGTTGGGAATGAGTGGGCAAATACTCTTGAGCTTGGCGGGTACAGGTGGCGTGCTTATAGCGCTCAATCGTCTGATGATGGTAGGCTTCCATGGTGGGACGTTGGCTCTCTTGCTAGGGTTGATTGCCACTTCTCTATTGGCAGCACTAATGGTTGTGCCGCGTAAGGTCAGTCGTTGGTACATCGCTCTGGCCGTCGCTCAGGGGTGTTCTGCTCTATTGCTTGTTGCGTTTGGTTTGACTCTTGAACCGTGGCAGAAACTGGAGATCCTGTTGGCGTCGTTGGGAGTGGTGGTATTGATCGTTTCCCATGTTGGCTGGGCCCAAGAGGGGGAGCGCCAGGAGGACTGGGTTACACTTGGCCTGGTTGTCGGCAGTTTGCTACTAGCCGTCCCAATGCTGACCGGTTTGCTTGGGCAGCGATTCGAGTTTTACAGTGAAACGACCCATTGGCGTATTGTCCATGAAATTGGAGCTCTGACCGCAGGTCTCGGTCTTTTAGGGACGGGAATTCTTTTCCGATTACGGACCACGACCATCGTCGGTGGGATCACAACATTGCTGTACGTCGGTACCCTTGTGGTGTATGTGCATCTTCCACAGCAACTGCAAGGCGTGGCTGTTTACATGATGATCGGAGGTGCGATTTTCTTTGTGGTGTCGCTGCTGTTGAGTATTTTCCGCGACTATCTCTTAGCCATGCCAGAGAGATTTCGTCGTCGACGGGGCCTCTTTCGAGTACTGACCTGGCGATAGAAGACGAGTCACTACATATAAGCAATGACGCCTGCGGGGTGACGAACAAAGAAGCAGAAGTGAATGAATTAAACTCTTTCGGCGATTGCTGATGACGTTGCTGGCTGCCGACCATGATTGGCAAAGTAGATCGAAGCGACGAAAAGCGCCAGAAGAGATGTCCCTAGGGCAACCCAGCAGAACGATGTGAAAAAGTCGAGAAAATTCTCGCGACCAACGAAGAGGTTGCGCGAAAACATGATGACGACATATCCCAAGTAACCGAACGCATCTGCAAGGTACATCAGGAATCCAAGGTTACCCCGCTCGCGGGTCATCGCCAGCAGACGTTCAAATACCGTAGTGTGAATGGCGACATACGGAAGATAGAGTCCGAAGCCTACTAGCACCATGAACTGAAACGCGCCGATCGACTGGGATTGTTGTCCAACTAAAGCGACAGCCAGGATAATGAAGCCAACGGCACAGATGCCCAGGGAGAGGAAGAAAGCCAGCCGATTGTTCCGAACAAAAATCGAAAGCCCGTTGACAAACAAGACACCTAACGCGACCCACATTTCAGAGCGGGTAAAGGTCGATGGGACCGCTTCTTGACCTAGGTCTCCCCATAATTCGGCAGCGAAGTCGGCGCGTATACTTCGAATGATTGTGATCAGAAGGTAGATGGCTACCAGAATCGACAGCCCCAAGGCATACCGGCTGAACAGTGACCAGCGGTCATGAGGAGACATCGCATCTCGGGCAGAACGGGCAGCAACATCTTGTTCGCTGGGTCCCGGGATCTTGGTTAGCATGGTGACGCATAGGCAAAGTGGCAGGAGAAAAATCAGACCAGCGGTAAATGGCATCCAATCTTCGCTGACACCGTTGGTAAGTAACCACGAGCCAACCGACTTGGTGACACCGTCGGCAAGGATAAAACTGGTGCAAAGCCCAGCTACCAATGCCTCGGTAAGCCGTCGCCCTTCCAGAAAGCCCAGCACCAAGCCAAATACCATTCCCAGGCATAATCCATTGAAAAACAACCCAACGGCATTCCAAGGTCGCGGCAAGATGCCGAACAACGCTAACGCGGCCTCGGCAGAAAGAATGAGACCGATCAGAGCAACTGCTCGACGTTGCGGAGGCATCTCGGAGATGATTTTGATACCGACAAACTTGGACAACATGTAGCCTAGAACTTGAATCGAGACGACAATAGTCTTGAAATCGATACTGCCAACCATTGCGCCGTCATATTCAGCTGCCGTAAACGGCTTGCGAAAGCCGTACATGCAGAAATATGTTCCGAATGCGGCGAAGATGGCCCAAAATGCCCAGAAAGAATCTGATCGCTTCGTAGATTGATCCGGTAAGCTGGCGGAACTCATGATTCAGATGTTTCGGGGGGTTGAAGTCGAGGTTGTTTAAGGACGTTCGCCATCGCCGAGACGTTGATTAATCTGGCTTATAACGCGCGGAAGATCTTCGATCGAAGCAATCGTGAAATGACTGCCGGCGTTCTGAAAAACGGACGCGGTTGTGTCGAGCTTGTTTGCTTTTGTCGCGGGATCTAATTGGCAATAGTCATCCAAACTAAGCCCCATGATGCTGCTACTATCGCAAATTCCAATTGTCCAGCACCCGGCATTGAGACCTGCTTCAATGTCCGCGACCGTATCACCGATTTTGACGACAGACTGCGGAGGAAAGACGTTTAGCTTTTGCATAACCTGGTAGATCATCCAAGGTGCCGGTCGGCCTTTGGGAACGTCGTCGGCGCAGACATTGGCGTCCGGCACAAAGCCCTGCCTACTCGCTGCCTGTGAGACGAGTTCTGCTGCGGCTCGAAAGTATCCTGTGGTGTTTCCGACTTTAATTTCATCCGCCTGTAAGATGCCGATGACATCCAGTAAGTGCGGCACCAGTTGGCTGCTTTGTTCAATCGCTTCTAGTTGGTAGGGAACGAATTGATCGTACATGAGCGAAACATCGGCATCTGTCCAAGGAGCCCCTTTCGATTCATGCCAACGCTTGGAGATTCCGTCGGTGCTGAGCATCGAAATGAGATGCTCTCTCTTATTCAAGCCCATTGGTCGACGAGCTTCTTCGTCGGAGACCTGGACTCCGTGTGCCGCAAATACTTTGGCAAATGCGGTCGCCGGAGCACACGAACCGAAATCGATGGTCGTGCCGGCCCAGTCAAAAACGACAAGTTGAATCTTGCCTTGTTTTGCGATCATAATTTCGTCAGTGTAATGCTTGGGATGAATATTGCGTTAACCAGCTGTGGCTTTTGTCGGAACGATATCACGCCGACTTCCTGTGGAGACTGTCTTCCTGCCTTGCAGTAGAGAAAACAATTCTTCTTGACTAGCCATTCGAGGATTATTGGAAAGCCGCGCAGGGTTTACACGGCTTGCTAATACCCGTAGGCTCTCGTCCGTTTGGATGCCGGCCGATGCGAGAGTTGGGTTGCAGCCAAGCGAGCTGACAAATGCTTCGATTTGATGACATGCCTGTTCGACTGTTGCTGCTTTTAAAATGTCCAGAATCAGTAAGAGCCGTTGTCGGACATGTGTGGTTCCTCGCTCGTCGGCGCAATCGGACTTGGATACACCGAAGTTATATGCAAGAACGCTACTTAACGTTGTGGCGACTGCCGCTCCATGAGGGATACCGTAATCGGCTGTTATCGCGTAGGAAATTGCGTGGGGTAGTGTCGTCTTGCTGATGTTGATCGCTTTTCCTGCCAGATGAGACGCAAGGCTCATTGCGTGCCGAGATTCTGGCGTCGGAGCATTCACGGCGGCTGGCAAGTGTTCGAATGCGAGGGTCGCGGCGGAGGTTGCATAGGCAACCGATTCGTCGGTAGCACCCACGGCCCAGATCGATTCGATGGCTTGGCAAAAAGCATCCAGACCAGTTGCCGCAGTCATTCTCGGGGGGACGCTGTAGGTCAATTCCGGATCGACCACTGCAACACAGGGCAGTAGACAAGGGTCGGCGACCGAGTATTTCTGGCCGTCCACGTAAACAACAGCGAAATGAGTCGACTCGCTTCCTGTGCCGGCCGTTGTTGGAATAGCAACGAGCGGCAATGTACCCTGCGAAAGCGAAATACCGTTGAGAACGATGTCACGCGGACTCTCTTCGTGTCGCGACATCGAAGCGATCATCTTAGCAAGGTCGATGGCGGTTCCGCCGCCTAGTGCAAGTACCAGGTCGGGATCGGCAGCACGGCACTTGGCAACACCGCGCTGGACATCTTCGATCTTAGGATTCGGCTCGAATCCACTAAACAAGGTGATTGCATCTGGCGGCAGAAATTGACGCAATTGGGCCGCGGCACCTGACAGGTTATACGCAACTTCGTCGACAACCAGAAAGGTGCGAACAGCGCCCAATTGCTGAAAGATTTGCGGAATCCTGGCGAGGGATCCTTCTGCTAGATAAACCGTTTGCATTTTTCCAAGGTGCGGCAAAGTTCTCGGCCTTTAATATGCGAAATCCGTTTCGTATCTCTGGATTCTCAATCTAAACCTATCCAAACGACAATTCATCTGCCGTGAGTGTAACATCCCACATGGGGCGTCCTTTCATTTGCACCCATTCCGCGTGAAGCCGCGCTGGCGATTGAGTACTATCGACCTCAAGTCGGAGCCATACATGAGGAACCGCTTCGCCCCGTACCAGATTGGGATGAGGCACGTTGAGTTTGGGGATCGTGCTATCGTGAATCGGCGAAACGATGAACTGATGAATCGGATATCCGACGCTTTTCTCGGTGTCATACTTTAAGTGCCGAGAGCAGTGGATATCGCCACCAATTAGTACAACGCCAGAAATCTTGTTTTGGCCAATGAACTCGTACAAGGCATCGCGCTCATACGAATAGGTACCCCAGTCATCGGACTCGGAGTTCTCTTTATCGTCCCAAATCATACCGCAGGTGATGAGTTTGAAAGGTGCGGTAGAGGCCAACAACGCTTCCTTGAGCCATTCCCATTGCTTTCTACCCAAGAGTGTTGGTTGCTTTGTATCGACGGGAGATGTTTCCGTCCGAGCAAACCAGCGGGTATCCAGCAAGAAGACCTCGACAGGTCCGTACTGAAACTTGGTGTAAATTCCGGATCGGTCGTGACCAAAGCCTTTGTTCGCTCGATATTCGACAAATGCTTGTCGTGTATTTTCTTTTCCTTTAAGACGGCCGTCGGAATCGTTGCGTCCGAAATCATGATCGTCCCATGTTCCCCAAGTAGGCGTATGGCTAATCAAGGACGCTAATTGAGGAACCTGGAGGAATTCTCGGTGACGTTGTCGCGCGACACTAAGATCCGTCGAATCGATGTAAGGCGTATCGCCCAGTAGCACCAATGCCTGGGATCCGCGTTGCTCCATTTGCGACCACAACTCGAGAGGCTTGTTCGCCGCACACGACCCAAATGCCAGACATACTTTACTGGCTTTCGCGGGATCGGGAGCCGTTTCAAAATAGTACTTTTCCCCTGAAACCAGCACTCCATTGGAGCCTGAAATCTTATAACCGTATTGGCTACCGGAATGCATTCCAGAGACGTGCCAAGTCAGGCAATTGTCGTTTTCGATCTTGGCAGTTGCGGTGATGACGCGGTCTTCGGAGCCATCTGCTTTCAGGATGTGCAGCGAGTATTCGCCAGGTTCATCGGGCCGAAACCAAATGTTGGCATCAACGTCCGATACGTGGCCCACCATAGGTCCCGTGAATTTCGGAAGTTCGCGGTCGCTACCCTCGGAAGTGGTGGCCAAGAGGGAAGCGGCCGTAATGGCAAGCATCGAACGCCGGTCCAGGTTCTGCGTCATGTTTTGCTTTGCCCCCATAGGGATATCCTCGTTGAGCCAAGTGTTTGAAGAAACATTTTGCCAGGCAATCATCCTGATTGACTTGAGTCATTCTTACCGGAAGTTGCCTGGTAGTCAACAAATGTGTTGTGAAGTCGCGGTTAAGATTGCCAAGCCTTAAACCTGAAGACAGATTCAGAATGTGCGTTCAGAATAACGATGCGCGTACATTTACCACGCCATTGTCGTGGATTGTGTAAGTTCACCGCATGACGAAGAGTTAGGCTTGCGGCGACTGGAAGATGCAAAGCACTACGGCTTGTTTTTTGTAAGCATTCACGAGGCGATGCGGTACGCTGGCATCGAAATAAAGACTGTCCCCCGCTTGGAGCTTGAAGACATCGCCATCGTATTCAAAGTCGACATTGCCTGTCTGGACTAGCAGAAACTCCTCGCCCAGGTGGGGTAAGGCCTCTTCACGGGCAACCCCTGGGGGGATTGTAATCATGAAGGGGTCCATCGAACGGGATTTACGTCGATGAGCCAGCGATTCGTAAACCGATGTGTTGGCATCGGACTGATCTCGCTCGATAACCTTGCGTTCATTCTTACGAACCATGGTTAACGAGGGCTTTTCATCCAGTCCTTCGACTAATTTAGAAGTAGTAATTCCCAACGCCTTGGCAATCTCGGCCAGGGCGGGCAACGACGGAGTGACGCGAAAGTTTTCAACTTTCGATAGCCAACTACGTGTTAGCCCGGTGCGCGAGGCGACCTCTTCTAACGTTAACCGTTGGTCGATACGGAGAGATCGGATTCGTTCGGCTAGTTCAACGAGGTTCATCGTGGTATTATATTCGACCCGCAGATCGACACAACATGTCTAGTAGCATGAGTTTCCAGCATCGTTGGCCCTATCCGTCCTGCCTAGAACAGTGGGGCCGCCATCTCTTGATTTAGCCCGTTCCATTTCCTTAATAGAACCTTCATCTGTGGGATTTGCTGCGGATTCTGGGAGAGATCGATCTTTTCTGATGGATCTTCCTGGAGGTCGAACAATTGCCACTTCTCTGGGGAGTCGTGTCCATTGGGAGCAACTATTTTCCAGCGGCCTTCGCGCAACGCGGCTCGTTTCCCTTGCCGCCAATAGAGAATGCGATTGCTGGATGATTCTGGGCTGTGGATAAGCTCGGTGATTTCGAGGCCATCTAGTTCGTATTGAGGCCTATTGCCAATGATCCCTGTGATCGTGGGAAAGAGATCGAGCGTGCTGATGATCGCATCGGATACGATTCCCCCTTCGAGCTTTCCCGGCCAACGAATGAGGAATGGTATGCGAATTCCCCCTTCGTACATGCTGCCCTTACCATCTCGTAGCGGAAGATTACTGGCGGTCGTTTCTTTCGTGGGACCGCCGTTATCACTGAAGAAAACGACCAGCGTGTGATCGCTTTGCCCTGTCGCCTCGAGCGTGTCGAGAATTTGCCCGACACTTCGATCTAAGTCATAAAGCATGGCGAGAAAGATGCGACGGTGAATGTCGTCTTCGTCTTTAAATAGTTCTAGGGTTTCGTTCTTGGCTTGCAGCGGACTGTGAACCGCATTGTAGGCTACATAGAGAAACCAAGGGCTCGCGTGATATCGTTCGATGAAGGAGGTCGCCTCGCGTGTGATCGCGTCCGTAAAGTAGGCATCTTCAATAACCGGCTGCCCCGCACGAAGTATCGGGTTGTTGGCATCGTAGGCAGGTTCGTCGTGCCCCATATGAGAGGAATAGATCAGGCGCGGTGAGACTTCGTACCGATTGTTTTGCCCTGCTGGTAGTCCCTTGCGGCGAATCCAGGTTGTTGTCTGGTTCCATGGATTGGGAACAAAGTAGTGGCCTTCATGCAAAAAGCCGAAAAACTCGTCGAAACCATGACGTTGTGGATGAAAGTCGGCCGCACCTCCAAGATGCCATTTCCCAATCAGGCCAGTTGTGTAGCCTGCATCGTGAAGGTATTCCGCCATGGTTTGCTGCTTGCTAGGCAGACCTGTTTGAGGGTCCTCGTTCCGAGCACCGATGGGATTGAATTCGTAGCCGAATCGCAGTGGAATTCGTCCTGTTAGAAAACCGGCCCGAGAAGGGCTGCAATTGGGTGCCGTTACATAAGCCTGCGTGCACCGCACGGCACTCTTACAAAATGCGTCAATTTTTGGCGTTTTAACCGTCGCATTTCCTTGGCTACCCAACTCGGCATAGCCAAGGTCATCGGCCACCAAAAGCAGGACATTCGGAGGCTGTTGCAGATCTGGCGCTTTCGCCGCGGCTGGTGCGACAAGAATACCAAAAAGTAGGCAGGCCATCGCCTTCAAAGCACATTGGCAATTGAGGGAGCTTCGCATGATTGTGTCAAAATTGAAGGGAGCAAAGTACTGAGATGAGCGAGTGATATTCAGCGTTTTGAGCTAGGTCGAGTCGCTCTAGCTTAGCCAAGAAACCTTGACGAAAGCAAAAAATCTATGGATATTTAAGGTTCCTTCCTATCACTTCCGATCGAAGTCCTAATCCCTCCACTCAGATTGTTGATTCGCCAAACGCCCCCGATTGATCGCGTTCTGGTCCTTCTCAATAGGTATCGCAGATGAGATTGCTTCGTTGCCATTTACTTTCCTTAACCTTCGTGTTGGTGTGCACTTGCGCAGCGATCATGGCATCTGAGCCCGTTGTGAACTGGGACTTTGGCGCGGAAGAGGAAACTCCGCTTATCGCGCATGGTGGAGTCCACCGCGATGTTCCAGGGCCGCGTCCTCCTTCGTACCCCGATTTTGATACCGCCAATACGGCGGTCAAATTTGATGGTCAAGGCGCTTACTACTCGTACGACGACCCAGGCCATCTCAGTCCGTTTGACTTCACTAACGGCGATTCCATTACTATCGAAGCTTGGGTGAATGCTCGCGATCTGAAAGATGGCGAGAATCTCTACATCATGGGGAAAGGTCGAACTGGCAATCCTGAGTTCGCACCTGACAACCAGAACTGGGCTCTGAGGCTACGAGGTGTCAAAGGGAAGGCGTGTGCCAGCTTCCTGTTTGCGACCCCAAGTAAAGGATCGAAGTCGCACTGGCACCGTTGGACAACCGCTGACGGCTTCATACCGAGAACAGGCTGGCATCACGTTGCTGTTACTTACGAGTTCGGCAAACCTGAAAGTGTGCAAGGTTGGATCGACGGGAAACAACTGCCTGGGAATTGGGATATGGGTGGTCCAACGACGCTCGCGCCTGTAGTTGACGACGACAGCGTTTGGATCGGGTCTTCTCTGGGAGGAAGTGCTTCGAATTCGTTCCGCGGCTACCTAGACGCCGTGGCACTCCACCGCGTGGCGCTTGATGCGGAGACGCTCAAGAAGCGATTTCATCGGGTTGGCGAAGCCCCAAAGCCTGAAGCCGCACCCGAATCGATGCCAAAGCTAGGCGAACTTCCCGCAGATCGTGTTACGGTTACTTTCCACGAAGGCATGCCATCTCACACCCAATGGCTCGATTTCGATGAGGATTATCCGGCAGAAATCATCCGTTGGGAAACATCCGAGTTTCTTACCCCACGGTTACCTCTGCGTTATGACAGCTGGGGAATTCGTGATAGTTGGAATGCACCGGTACTGGTGAGAATGGCCGCCGATGTATCTCTTCCAGAAGGAAAGCAAACCTTTCTTTTGCGGGCACGTGGTCTCAGCCGTATGTGGGTAGATGGCAAGCTTGTCGCCAAGACAGGTGCCCTGCAAGGATCACCCAGCGGCGAAGAACCGATCACGCCGGTGGCCGAACCTCCGCTGCCAGGTCATCGCATCAAACAGCATCGTCTTCACGAAGAGACCGGTACTTTTCAAGTTCCCAAGAATGGGACGTACCGCGTGGTTGTCGAAACGATGGCTGGTGGCAAAAAGTTCCGAGCCGAGCCCGGCGAATTCACCGTGGCGCTGCTTTCACCAGACGGAATGCAGTACCACGTGCTTGGCCCTGTCGGCAGTCCAGACGCTCCACTTCCTTTGACGGACGAAGCTTTCAATAATGCGCTGGTGCGTATCGAAAGCTCACTTGCATCGCTTGACGACGAGAATCGCCTTGACGCGGCTAAGTCACGTCAACCGTTCTGGGAAAAGCGACATCGGTTGGCTCAAGAGTGGGCCGAAGAAAATCCGGGGCCCTCGATTCCAAAAAGTAACACCGCTGCTAATCCGATCGATGCCTTCATCATTCGTCGGATTCAAGAAGCGAAAGCAGCCGTCCAAGGAACATCACCAGATGAAGCAAAGAAGTTTCATTCAGAAGTTCTGCCGATCCTGCGAAGTGAATGCTTTCGTTGTCATAGCGAAAAGGACTCTGGTGGTCTTCAACTGAATTCGCGAGATATGGCCATCGCCGGTGGCTATTCCGGTCCAGCGATTGAACCAGGGCATGCCTCTGCCAGCGAGTTGATGACTCGCATCCGACATGAAGATGCCGACATGCGAATGCCACCGACCGGCAAGCCTCTTTCCTTCCAGCAAATCAAGACGCTGGAAACGTGGATCAATGATGGTGCCAAATGGCCTGAATTGCCGTTATCAGTTGAAGAGTCAGAACTGGCACCCATTGTGGGCGATGCCAAGTTTATTCGCCGGGCCTATCTCGATACGGTTGGTGTCATTCCGACGGAGGAAGAGGTTCGTGTTTTTCTTAATGATGATTCTGCTGACAAGCGAGCCAAGTTAATCGATCAACTGCTGGCTGACCCACGCTGGGCCGATCATTGGGTGAGTTATTGGCAAGATGTCTTAGCTGAGAATCCTACCCTGATCAATGCAACGCTCAACGCGAGTGGCCCATTCCGCTGGTTCCTGCACGACTCGCTACGTGATGACAAATCACTGGACCAAATGGTCACCGAATTGATGATGATGCGAGGGGGCGCTGACGACGGTGGCAGTGCCGGTTTTGCCAAGGCGGCTCAGAATGACTCTCCCTTTGCTGCGAAGGGGCATGTGGTCGCCAATGCATTCCTCGGAATTGAACTTCAGTGTGCTCGATGTCACGACTCCCCTTACCACAGCACCACTCAAGAAGACCTCTATTCGCTCGCGGCTATGTTCGCCAGGAAGCCTCTCTCAGTTCCGAAATCCAGTTCGGTCCCGGTCGCCTTCTTTGAAAGCCAGGAACGTGAACCGCTGATCGAAGTGACACTCAAGCCTGGCGCAGCAGTCCAACCTCAATGGCCGTTCTCGGATGTGACAGGCATTCAAGATAACGAAGCCTTGGGGCCCTATCTCGAAGACAAAAAGGACAGCCGCGAACGGCTAACGGCGCTGGTCACTGCTCCTGAAAACGAACGTTTTGCAGAAGTCACTGTGAACCGCATTTGGCGACGGTTGGTTGGCGCAGGAATTGTCGAGCCGCCGCACGACTGGGAAGGCAACAAGCCCAGTCATCCGGAACTTTTGAAGTGGCTGGCACGTGACTTTGTCGTCAATGGGTACAGCGTCAAACACACCATGCGGCTAATTATGAACTCAGATCTCTATCAACGCGAAGCGATCGGAGATCAACAAGATATCGATCCTACACGACGTTTGTTCAATGCTCCGCAACGTCGCCGGATGACTGCCGAGCAGATCGTCGACTCGTTCTATGGGGCGGCTGGAAAAGAGATCGAGGTTGAGACTCTGACGCTTGACCCTGACGGTCGACGCCCAGCCAGCAATCGTAACAACCTGGGACGCGTCGAGCGTGCCTGGATGCTGGCGAGCATTTCCAACGAGCGCGACCGGCCAAGTTTGACGCTCCCGCGTGTATCGGTGATTGATGACGTGATGGTCGCATTCGGGTGGTCGGCTGAACGGCAGATCCCGCGAACCGATCGCGAAACCGAGCCGAACGTGCTGCAGCCGGCCGTGATCGCCAACGGAACCATGACTGTGTGGCTTACCAGGGCATCCCACGAAAGCCCCCTGGCCGATTTGGCGGTCGAAGCGAAATCTCCTGAACAATTGGTCGACTCTGTGTTCCTGCGGTTTTTGAGTCGAATGCCTAGTGATCAGGAGCGAGTACTGTTTGCAAATGTCCTGCGCAAGGGGTTCGAGCAGCGACTCGTTCCCAAAGATCAGGTTAAGGAACCAGGGCGACTTGAACGACTTCCTCAAGTAACCTGGTCAAACCACTTGCGTTCGGAAGCGAATACAATCCAGCAAGAGCACGCTCACCGAGCAAGAGTCGGCCCACCGGCTGATCCTCGGCTACAGCCTGAGTGGCGCGAAGTTTACGAAGATATGGTGTGGAGTGTGGTGAACCTGCGAGAATTTGTCTGGATGCCGTAGTTGCCGGATTCGTGAGCGAACAAGTCATAGCTACTGATAAGAAGCGATTTAATATGAACAATTCTTCTTCAAAGTCTGGTGTCAATCGGCGACAGTTTCTCGCTGCATCCGCTGCGACGGCCATGGCGACGTCGGTTGCCGGGGCCATGCCCATGGGAAGCCGAATCAGCGGCCAGGCGGAACATGTCATTTCGATATGGCTAGGCGGCGGCATGGGGCAGGTCGATACGTTCGATCCGAAGGCCAAGGGAGATCCTCAGGCAAAGAAGCCGGGTTCGTACTACGAGTCCATCCCAACGTGTGTCAACGACGTTCAGGTATGCGAACATCTTGCCAAGCTGGCTCCGATCATGGACCGTGTCACCGCCGTGCGGACGGTGAACCATGCCGTGATCGATGAGCATGCCGCAGCGACGAATTGGATGCACGTGGGCCGCCCGGTCAGTGGTACGGTGGTGTATCCCTCGCTAGGCTCGATTGTCGCCCACGAGCGTGGGGCGGCCTCAGATGAAGTGCCAGCCTACGTCCTGATTGGCTATCCCAACGCGACCCGTGGGCCAGGTTTCCTCGGGGCTCAGCATAGCTATCTCTATCTGACTGAAACGGGGCGTGGCCCCGCAGGCCTATCGCCCCCACTAGGTGTAGATCGCGAACGTCAACATCGCCGGGAAAGCTTTCTGACGAAGTTACGTAGCCTACAGCCAGAGACGAGAGAAGCTGCGCTAAAGGACTATGACGCGACGATCGATCTGAGTCTTAAGCTGAGTGGTCCCGAGTTCATGAGCAGCTTCGATCTCGACCGAGAATCGGCTGACCTGCGCGAGGGTTACGGTGGCGAGTTCGGACAGCGGTGCTTGTTGGCCCGCCGGCTGGTGGAACGAGGGGTACGCTTCATCGAAGTCTCGCACAACCTCAACTTCCTAAACGGTGCCGGTTGGGACGTGCACAACGGAGGCATTCTGGAACAGCATAAGCTGATTCAGGAACTCGATACGGCGATGGCAGCACTAATTCTCGATCTTGAGCAGCGAAAGATGCTCGACAAGACGCTGATCGTGGTCACCACCGAATTTGGCCGTCCGCCAGAGTTTGACAGTGGTGGCGGGCGTGGACACCAAGGGTCGGCGTTCACATGCGTACTTGCTGGTGGCGGTCTGAAGCACTCTGGTGCTTACGGTCAGACGGACGAACTCGGAAAGAAGATTGTCAGCAATCCGGTTTCCGTTCCCGACTTCTTTGCGACCATTCACGCCGCCATGGGTATCGACTACGCGAAATCGCTTTACGATGGCGACCGCCCTGTTCCCATTACCGACGGTGGTCAGCCCATCAAAGCCTTATTCACCTAACGGGATAAGCTTAAGCGGTACGCTGTACGGTGGTTCCGTTGGTTCGCACGATCAACCGCTTCATCTCTAAAATGCTGAGCGTTGACAATATCCGATGTACGGGCAGCTTCGACCTCGCCACCAAGGCATCCAACGACATTGGGGCCAGATCGATGTGCTGGAGAACCTGTTGTTCTTGATCGTTTAGCTTTAACTCTGCCGGTTGCAGAACGGTTTTCTCTTCCGAGACTTGTAGCGGCTTGCGGAGCGGCCCCAACTGTTCGATCACGTCGTCGACCGACTGAACCAACGTGGCACCATCGCGGATCAGGCTATTCACTCCACGGGCGACAGGGTTATCAATTTGACCTGGCAGGGCAAAAACTTCACGATTTTGCTCCATCGCCATGCGAGCGGAAATCAAAGCTCCACTGCGTGCTGCGGCTTCGACAATGACCACACCGAGGCTCATTCCCGTGATCAAGCGATTTCGTTGGGGAAACGCGCCGGCAATTGGACTGACCAAGGGGGCCGATTCGCTGACGATCGCCCCGCTTTCGGTGACCTCCGCGGCCAAGTCTTCATGCTCTGGAGGGTAGATCTTCGAGACACCACCACCTAGAAAAGCAATCGTTCGTCCTTTGGCTTTAAGCGCACCGCGATGTGCCGCCGCATCGATCCCACGGGCCAGGCCGCTGGCGATGGTGAATCCGGCCTTGGCCAGTTCATATCCGAAACGCTCGGCCTGCTTCTTACCGTAATGCGTGGCGTGCCGGGTTCCCACGATCGCTACAGCCAGTTCGTCACACGGAAGAATCTCACCTTTGACAAACAGCAATGTTGGCGGATCAGCGATCTCTCTCAGGAGTTCCGGAAACCCATCGCAGGAGCGTGTCAGAATCTGAATACCGAAATCGCGACAATGATCCAGCTCACGCTGAACATCAAGCTGACTGGCCGCGACAATCGTCTTGGCTACCTTAGGACCAATGCCCTGCACTGCCTGGAGTTGGCCTGACGTTGCCGAGAGGGCTGCTGAGAGCGATCCAAAACAGGCTTGAAGAGCTTGAACTTTTGCAGGGCCGATGCCCGAACTCAATGCCAGACGCAGCGCGGCGATAAACTCAGGATCTTGTAGTGTTTGGTCGTCGACAAAACTCATGCGAATAGCACCTGGAGGATGGAACGCGAGTCCGCCATTATAGGGGGTGCTGCCAAAGTGTCGAGGAAATTATCGGCCAACTAGCTCACGTACCCGTCGGTCCAGGCTTCCATGGCCACGCCTGCGGGTATATCGGACGTGAGCACGACTTTGCCAATGCTGTGCGGGACGATGAATCGCAGCTTGCCGTGCTCGACTTTCTTATCCCGCTGCATGGCGGACAGAATGGCCTCTTTATCCAGTTTCGGAACATCGACTGGTAAGCCGAGAGCGGTTAGCAATTTGTACTGCCGCTTGGTCGCTTCCTGATCAAACACGCCCAGTTTTTCTCCCAGGCGAGAAGCACAAAGCATCCCGACGGAAACCGCCTCGCCGTGCAGGTACTGGCCATAGCCTGATACCGTTTCCAGGGCATGGCAGTAGGTATGACCGTAGTTGAGGATCGCACGCAGGCCGGTTGTCTCGCGTTCGTCCTCTGCGACGACTTGGGCCTTCAATTCACAGCTTCTCGCGACAATCTTTTGCAATACGACCGCATCGCGATCGAGCATCGGTTGAACGTTGGCTTCCAGGTATTCAAAGAATTCGGGATCGAGAATCACACCGTACTTCACGACTTCAGCCAGGCCGGATAGATACTCTCTTCGCGGCAGCGTTTCCAAAACTGCCGTGTCGATCAGCACGCCCTTCGGTTGCCAGAAGCATCCCACGATATTCTTCGCCGCCGGCAAGTTAATACCAACTTTGCCGCCGACGCTACTGTCGACCTGGGCAAGAAGCGTGGTTGGTATCTGAAAGAAATCGAGTCCCCGCGTCATGGTGGCGGCAATGAATCCGGCGAGGTCGCCGATGACGCCGCCCCCCAAGGCCACCACAATCGATTTACGATCAACGCGATCGGCAAGGGCCTTTTCCCAAAGTTCCTGGGAAGTTCCCACCGACTTGCTGGGTTCTCCGGCTGGGACGACCAGCGTGGTGACGCGAATCCCTTCTGCTTCCAGGCTTTCACTAACGGGATTGAGATAGTGCTGAGCGACATTGGCATCACTGATCAAGACAGCGTGCGTGACACTACGTAGGGATGTGATCCAGCGACCAACCTCTGCCAGGTTACCAGTGCCGATGGAAATGTCGTACGAGCGTTCGGACAGAGGGACGTGAACAGTCTGCGAGGCGAATGCGGTGGGGTTTGTCGGGGTCATGGGAATCTTCGGGAATTTCCTGGCCTTGATTAGGTTTTCGCTTCCAGTCGAGTCACGTCTTGCTGCGTTACGGTAATTTGACGACAGAAGCCTGTGTGCAGGCGAACGTACTCCAGGTGATTACACGACGCGGCATCGGCATGAAGCTGCCTAGCGATCGTCCCGCGTTTTTCCAGGGGAACCTCACTCAACGCTTCCGGCCAGATGGTCTTCTCCTCGACAATCAGCGATTCGCGGTAGGGGTCGAATTTGTCCGGCAACAGACTATCCTTTGAGAGTCTCGGCACGCTGCTTAGGTTCGCCATCACGACGATTGATTGATAATTGAGTATAAATCAGGTCGGCTTGGACGAACATTCCCGATAGGAGCTCTCTTTGGCATCTTTCCGTATGAGTATGGTTTCCCGGTCGGGCGTTAGCTCCGGCAAGCTGGTCGTCGCTGCGATGATCCTAATCGCGGCGACTCTGGCCGCCATTACGGTCTGGCATCATTGGTCGAAGGGGTATGCGTCAATTGCCTATTGGGGAGCTGCCAATGGTGAGAATATTCGCTACGCTCCCGTTGTCCAGCTGAAGACCGGCGGGGAGACCTTCGTTATTTCCAAGGCCCGTGGGCTAGTTCATTTCCGCCAGGCCCTAATCGAGGACGCTAGTTTTACTCAGACGATATCCAAAGATGATGCACAGCCCGAGTGGACGCATGAAGTCGTCTTTTCCTGGCCGGAAAAGAGTGAGTCGACGGTCGTGCGGTTCGATCTTGAGAAAGGATTGCTGGCACTGCCGGACGACGCGAAGCTACTGGTCGCCAAGCCAGAGCCAACCCGTAGCGGTCTCGCCGCATTTTTCGCAGACGTGACCTCGAAGAAACCTCAATAGTGGTATCGGCGATTCAACGCCTCGACATCGCTTGGATGTAACCCACAAGCATGCCAGCAACCAAGCCGCCGGTATGCGCCAGATTGGCGACACTGCCGATCACATTAAACCAGCACAGGAAAAACCAGATCATAAGTATGATGATCGACGACTGGTTGATCATGATGCCAAAGGTTGGATCGTTGTTGGAGCGCATCCACAGGTATCCAAACAACCCATAGACGACACCCGAGTAGCCCAGGAAGTTTACCCCGCCGTAAAATCGCTCGAATTGCACCAGGTTGCCACCGTGAAGCTCGATGAGCATAGGTATTACCCCTTGGGCCAGATTCCCGGCGAGTGCCAATCCGAGGTTCAGCAGCAAAAATTGGAAACTGCCTATACGGCGTTCCAAAATAGGGCCCAGCATGAAAAGCATATACATGTTGAAGCCAACATGCATGATGGCCATGCTTCCGCCGCGTGCATGAAGAAAAGCCGGCGTAATCAGCCGCCAGACTTGTCCTCGTTCGATCGTACGAAGTGAGTTAGGTTCCGGCGAAATCTCGTACGCTTGCAAGTCACGAGGGGATAGGAAGCTGAGGGCACCGTAAAGCTGGTCACCCAATCCGGGGTCTTTCATCGAGTAATTGGAGGCAAACATGCCGATCACAGCAATCCCGATGCAAATGATCATGATGCCTTTGGTGACTGGTGCCCCTGAGAGTCCTGCACCTGTCCCGACCGAGCGATGTTTTACCTCACGAATGTTCTTGCGCCGCTCTTTTTCCCGAAGCTGCTCCATTTTCCGGATGCCAGCGGCTTCGTCGCCGGCAGAGCGGTAGCGAGTGTCGTCGGGATTGGAGCGGAATGCCTCTAGTTCCGTGCGCGCCTGATCGACTTGGTTTTCTTCGTGAATCCAGATAGACCACTCCCCCTGCGAGTTTGCGTCGGCTTTGGAGTGGATGCCTTGCGTCAACAAATAGTCGACGAAACGTGCAGCATGGTTTTCGGAAGAGAGCTTACCGATCTGGCGCATGACATTCTGTGGTTACTTGACTTCTCCGGATTGAAGCCGCCGATGCGCCTCCTCTACTTCATCGTAGTAGGAACGCCGCTGCAATTGCGAGGCCGATTTTTCGTCGAGAATCACGACCACATCCCGATGGAACTGCAATGCGCTTCCGGTGACTTGTGCCGTAACTGGTCCTTCGACCGTCGCGGCGATCGCTTCGGCCTTTTCCTTGCCGAAAGCGAGAAGTATACACTTCTTCGACTCCAGGATGGTACCCACTCCCATCGTGATGGCCAAGCGAGGAACGTCTTCTTCGGTACCAAAGAAGCGGGCGTTATCACGAATTGTTTCCGGAGCAAGCGTCTTCAAGCGGGTTCGGCTTCCCAGCGACGAACCCGGCTCGTTAAACGCGATATGTCCGTCGCGGCCAATGCCAAGGATCTGCAGGTCGATGCCACCGGCCTCGTCGATCATGGCCTCGTATTGAGATCCGTAGGTCTCATAATCGAGTGCCCGGCCATCTGGGACATGGGTGTTGCGGATATCGATGTTGATATGACGGAAGAGGTTTTCCGTCATGAAGTGGCGATAACTTTGCGGATGCGTTGGCGGCAGGCCGACGTATTCGTCCAAGTTAAAGGAGGTAACCCGCGAAAAATCGAGCCCTTCGCCTTGGTGCATACGGATCAGCTCTTGATAGAGCTTCAGCGGGGTGCCACCAGTTGCTAACCCCAGGATAGCACGGGGTTTCTTGCGAACAAGTTGAGCGACAATCGCGGCGGCACGCTGACTTCCGAGTTCGGCCGAAGGTTCGATAATGACACGCACGGGGCGTTTCCTCTATCTTCTTATAAGGGCTTGGCAGGAGGATGCTATCAAGCTCTCGATCATAGACCACCGGCCCGCAACGGAAAAGGCAACGACCATATAAACTTGCGCGGGATTTCAGGGAAAACCGGTCTGGAAATCATTTGGCGGTCCTGATTACAATCCTTCACGATGCTGGCACCGCTGCACGCGCCAGAATTGCCGGATAGTTTCGCTTTACAACAAGGAGGTTGTCATGCGGTCGATTGCTATTTTGAATCAAAAAGGGGGCGTTGGAAAAACGACCACCGCCGTCAACCTCGCTTCTGCGATCGCACGTATGGGGCACAAAGTTTGTGTTTTGGATCTCGATCCCCAGGCACACGCCTCACTTCATTTGGGAATTGGAGTCGCTTCGGGGACCGAATCAATTTATCAGGTACTAATGGGGGAAGCTTCCTTGGAGGAAGTTCGTCATGAAGCAGGCGAAAACCTATGGTGCATCCCAGCCCATCTCGACTTGGCCGCTGCTGAAATGGAACTCGCCGGAGAAGTCGGTCGCGAGATGATTCTTCGTGACGCGATGGAGGTCCACGGCAAGCAATACGATTACCTGATCATCGACTGCCCGCCGAGCCTGGGTGTACTGACGCTTAACGCATTGGCATGTGTTGACGAAGTCTTTTTGCCGCTCCAACCTCATTTCCTTGCTTTGCACGGTTTGAGCAAGCTGCTTCGTACCGTCGATATCGTTTCCAAGCGAATTAATCCGGGATTGAGGCTCACCGGGGTAGTGCTTTGCCTGTTTGAGTCTGGAACTCGCCTGGCCGGCGAAGTGGCTGGCGATGTCCATGATTTCTTCGACCGGGGAACGTCTGAAGGCAAGACATGGGCAAGTGCGGAAGTCTTTCAAACACGTATCCGCCGCAATATTCGCTTGGCTGAAGCACCAAGTTTTGGGCAATCAATCTTCGATTATGACCCCAGTTCCAACGGTGCCGAGGACTACACCAACCTGGCTCGAGAAGTCTTGGGCCTCGGTTTGTCCAGCAAATCAACCGAAGAAGCCATGGCTGAATCGGCGGCGGCTTAGAACGACTCTTTCCGCTTAGACGTTGATTCTTTTCCCCGGCGACGGTATTGATTAAATGGACGGCATGTGTCGTCCATTTTTGAATTCCGAAGGGGATTTTGAGCGAATGCTGGGTTTTCGCTTTAGTCTGAAGAGTCTTCTGGGGCTGTTTGTTGTGGTTGCAATCGCAATCGTTCTCACAACCCAATGGCGCTATCGAGGCCGTTTGACGACCTATTTTCTTGATCCTTCTTCTACCGAAGCTAAGGCGCTTTTGGCGTCTCCCTTACTGGCAGGCGATGAAGTCTTGCCCACGGCCGAGTATCGGGCCAATTACCGCGATGTCCGATGGCTATTCTCAAAAGCGGAGGACTCGGTCGCGCTTTCTGGCGGTTTACAAGCCGATTTTGACAATGATCGGGTTGTGATTCGCACTTCCGAGCCCGACGATTTAAAGCAACTAATCTTGAAAATGTCCGAGGCGGACCGCTTGGAAGAAGATCATGGCGTGATCCGAGGAATCGCGGTTGACGAAAATGACCACCCCGTGGCCAATTTGCCAGTCGATCTTCTCGGGCCCACACAGTGCCTGAATGCCTACCTAACGCGTCCGGACGGAAGTTTTAGTGTTCCCGTCGAGTTTACGCCCAGCGATGACTACACGCTTCGTTTTCGGCGATCTTATGCCGAGACCTACCAGACAATGCCTTTTTCTCTTGGGAAATCGAAACGCGAAGTGGTTGTTCGGGTTGTGATTCCGCAAAAAGGTTAATTGACCGGAACAGATCACCAGTTGCGCGGTTGAAATTTGCTGCCCCCCCAGTGAGAATGAGGGGGTATCAAACAACGTGATTGACTACCGACTCGACCGCTAATTGTTGCAAATCTGGGCTCAGGATGACCTCATACGCACAGTGCACTCATTGCCAGACCAAGTTTAAAGCCAAAGCCGAGCTTAATGGCAAGTCAGTGCGTTGCCCCAAATGTAAAAAGGTGTTTGATGTCAAACTAACTGACACGGCTCCTTCCAGCGAAGAAAAAGCACAGCATGGATCGGCGGCGAATCTCTCGAAATCGAAGGTAATACCCAAGAGCCACTCGGGTTCTAAGGTGCTTGGCGAGAAGGGCGTTGCAGGGAAAAAGCCTTCCCCAGCAAAATCGTCTGGTCGACCCAAATGGTCAGGCGAACCAGAATCAGGCAATGTTGCGGCCGACGAGTCTGCTGCCAAGAAGCAGCTTCATCAGATTCCGGCTGGTAAGGAAAGCCCCATCCTTCGTAGTCGCCGAACTCTCTCGGCCGTTATTCTGCCAGGTGATCGACATATTCCAGCGCTAGAAGTTCCATGGGGAGCGCCATGTAATCCACCAAAGGATTTCCTGAAGGAGCAAGCAGGTGGAGTTGCCTCAATGCAGGCCCCAGCTTCCTCCCCCTCGGAATTCACCCCGCTGATTTCCCCTGACGAAAAAGAAATTCGCATCGAAGCTTCCCGTCCCGGCGAGGAAGCACCGATCGTCGATTCGGAACTTGGTCTTCAAGAAGATAAGCCGGCAAAACCAGCCTCGTCCTCTGCCAGCAGCATGGACATCGACGAGGACGAACTGATCGCCGGGGTCACCGAAGAGACTTCCAAACCAGCCAAGAAGCCGAGTCAGGACAAAGCAGGCTTTCACCGTTCGGCGAAAGAGAAAGTCATTGAAGGCACCTTTACCGATGACGTTGTGACTGCCGACAACGAGGGCGGCTTCTACCGCCCTGCCCTGCCTGGTCAGCACGACGATATCTACACTCAAGCTCCCGCGCTTCTCGAAAGGGCCATGGCCGCTGCCAAGCAGCTTCTCGGACGCGGCTGCTCGATCGACGATCTGGAGGCCGTGGAAGGCTCGAAGTACGTCGACCAAGTCGCTCAAGTCTTGGCCGAGCAAGAAGGTTTTGGCCAGACCAAAGAGTCCGGAGGATTTTCGCTGCCCGTCAATTCGACACTCGTGGTCAGCGCGGTCGGGGTTGTCTTTGGCGTTGGTCTTTTGATTATGTTGATTTATGCCGTCAGCACGATCAGCAGCACGCTTGGATCAAGTGGCGGTGGGGCGAACAAGTTTGATTACGTCACACAGGTGACAAGTCAGTTTCCAACCGAAGCTCGCGGGCCGGCGGGGCTGGTAACTGTTAAGTTTCCATCAAACTTCGATCCGATTCCAAGTATCGAGAGACCCTGGTTAGGGACGAAGGTCGAAGGGTATCGCATCATTCGCAACGACACGTCGTTCGTCATGATGTACAGCTCTTCGATCCCAGGAAACCCGCCTCAATCGGGCCAAATGCCATCGAAAGAACAGCTCGAAGTCTTTGGTATGCAGAACCTGATGGGTGCAAGCAAGTACCTCACCAAGACTGATTCGATGACGCTCGACAACTACCCGCTTTTTGAGTATCACTTTTCGGCGGACATCCTGCGGAGCCGACCGGGGAAAAGTCGGGTAGTGCTCCTCTTCACACAGCAACGTATGTTCATGTTCCTTTGGTCGGGCAGCCAATCCACATCGGAAGTGAACAAGTTCTTTCAATCGATCAACGTGAAAGGCAATCCCTACCCCGGTTCGGGTTAGTCCGCACAAGTCCACTTAAGTTGTCAGTCTCCCTTTCAACAACAGCCTTACCGTAGATCGGCAGGTTTGGCGTGACGGCGATTGCTAAGTGTACGAACTGTGATTCAGCCTTCAAAGTAAAAGACCACTTGGTTGGCAAGGCGGTCCGCTGCCCTCGTTGCGGCGAGCCATTTCGTGTCGCTTCAGGTGGAAGCCGCACTACCATAGCTCCGAAGGTATCTGAGTCTGCTGGAAATAAAACGCTTGAAGGTGAGGCAGGCGACTCCAGCGTTAATTCCTCTTCACCCGATACTTTGTCTGCTGAGTCTTCCGCTGATGCATTCTTTGACACCCACGAAGATGTAGACGCTTTATATGCTGCCAATGTGACGTCTGCCAGGCAGCGAAAACAGCGGCGGCAGATGACCGTTCTGATTGGCAGCGGGTGTGTGGCAGCAATCTTGCTTATCGTTGGAACGGTCATTGCTTTTCAATATGCATACGACAAGAACGCCATTCCGCTGGAACTGGCCGATCCACGGGTTGTCGATACAGAGAACCTGAATGGAACTTGGAGGCCGTATAGCGACACTCATTGGGGCTACACCGTTCGCATGCCAGGCGATCCGAGGATTCAGACGGAGGATGAGGACCAGATACGAACACTTACGCTCAAGGATCAAGAGTTCGGCACCTTGAGAGTGGAATTTCGTAAGGAGTCACATCCGGAATGGAACGAGTTCTTTGCTAAGGTGGAGCGTGATGAGATTTTTCAGGGAGTACCTGCCGGAAACGTTATGAAAATCAGTTCTGATGTCACCTATCGAACCGATTCAGTAGCTGTTCACCGCTACATTCTTGTCAGCAAGGATAGTCGCCTAACAAAAGATGTCGCGGTCGTATGTAAATTCTCGGCAAAAGGCAAGACAATCACCGCCATGTGGTCAGGAAAACGCGAGATGCTTCGTTCGCCCGAAGTTCTCTATTTTTTTTCATCCCTCGAGATCTCTGGGGATCGATACATAACGCATTAAAACGCCGGCGGTGTATCTTTCCTGGGTGTTCGACATGTTACAATAGGACAACGGTTATCCATTTGTTGCCCATTGTGTTTTTGAGGATGGAAAGTATGGATTGGTTCCTTTCCGATCTTCACATGTTTTCTCGGCGCTCGATCTACCACGAACATGAAGACGAGATACTGTCCCGCGCCGCCGAGGCTCGCGTGTTCGTACTGGGCGGAGACATCGTTGACTTTTCGTGGACGACACTACCATCGGTCGAGGCAACTATCGACGCTTCGATGCAGTGGCTGACTGACCTGGTCGAGTCGAATAGAAATTGTCAATTTCACTATTTGCTGGGCAACCATGATTGCCACGCTGACTTTGTGAGTCGGCTTGGAGACGTGGCTGAAGCGAACGAAAACTTTCACTGGGAACCGTACTTCCTTCGTATCGGTTCGGCGGTCATGTTGCATGGCGATGCGGTGCACCTAAAGCAACGTACCAATCTGGCGCTGGCCACACAGCGAAACCGGAAGCATCAATTCAAGCAGCCTGAATATCGCCACCAGATTTACGAAATGGCCATTCGCTCTCGCCTTCACGCTGTGGTCGGCAAATTGGCCAATCCTCGTCGCGTTGTCGCTGGAAGAATCTGGGACTACCTTACCAACGAGAAAGTGGATATGGGTAGTTCCGTACAAAACGTCTACTTTGGACATACCCACGTTCCTATGAGCGATTATGCTTTTCGTGGAATTCATTTCCACAATGGCGGAGCATCGATTTCAGGTTTGAAGTTCAACATGCTGCCGATGAAACTCGATGGCCAGTGCCAGCCTTTCGCTGATACCTCACGTCTCGCGTGAACATCCAATGCCGAAACAGCCCGATCCGGTAGAGATAATTGACTTCCTGAAATCGCAAGGCGCGCTCATTCGTCTACGAAAGAGCGGCCAAGTGCATACGTTGGACTTCTCGGGATGTGAATGGAAGCCCGATGACCAATCGCTACGGCATTTCGACGTGCTTCAAAGCCTGGAGGTCTTGAACTGCGAGAAGGCTCCATTAACGGACGCCGCCATCGAATCGATCCTTCGACACCCAGGTCTCAAGCTAATGACGCTGTCGGGGACGGGACTGTCTGCTGAGGGGATTAAACGCCTGCGGCAAAATCTAATAGGGTGCCGGATAATCGCATAAAAAAGGCCCTTCGTGGACGGATCACAAAGGGCCTTACGCGTCAGGACTTGGTGGACATCGGATTAGAACGTCCACTCGACGCCGCTATAGATGGCCGCATCGGAAGTCGCGTAGCCAGTGACCTCTTCGTATTGCTCGTTGAAGAGGTTATCGATCTTGTAGAACCAACGCATGTTCGGACGAATCCAATAGTCGCCATACACG
Organism: Blastopirellula marina; assembly: GCF_002967715.1. NCBI lineage: Bacteria > Pseudomonadati > Planctomycetota > Planctomycetia > Pirellulales > Pirellulaceae > Blastopirellula > Blastopirellula marina. The sequence goes on along the minus strand of NZ_PUIA01000074.1, from coordinate 331,049 downwards.
TCGATCACGTTGTAGTTAGCCAATACAACGGATCCATCACGGGCATCCAAGCGATTACCGACCATGCGAGCAGCCAGCGTTATCGAACCGCAACCAGATCCAAAGTATCGTGTAATACCAAACGTCCCTTTGTCTTTGGGACGGCGCACCAAAGGAAGGCCCGTATCGGCATCCCAGGTATCGGTATGCGTATAAGATCCCCACACCGTCCACGCTGGGCTGATATACCAATCAGCGGTCAATTCCACGCCATGAGAGCGAGCCTGACCGATGTTCAGGAGTGTAAAGGTCATTGGATCGAAGAGTATTAAATCTTGGTAGTCGTTGCGGAAGTAGGTCGCTCCCAAAACAACATCGTCGTCGAACAGCGATTGATCGATCCCATATTCCCAGCCTCGGCTCTGCTCGGGACGCAAGTTCGGCGTTCCAAAAGGAAAGAGGTTTTCCGACAACGCAGGGGCTCGGTAACCGGTGCCTAGACTTGCTCGAAGACGTGTGTTGGTCTCATGGATTTCGTAGGCCGCGGTCGTTCGATACGTTTGATGTGCACCTGCCGCACTATGATCGTCCCAGCGTACTCCGGCGGTCAAATGTAGGCGATTCCAAAAAGAAATCTGGTCCTGGAAGAAGATGCCGGACTGATACTGACTCGCCGATTCAGGCGGAGAAGGAAGATACTCGGTGGTTGCCGATTCATCCCAGTGCTGCACGCCAACGGAAAACTCGTGGTCTGGCCATAACAGTGCCGTTCCCAGGTAGGTAAACTGTCGAGTTGCTCCTTCGGCATTGGCAGGGAAGACGTCATCCCGATCATTTCGTTGGTATTCGGTGTAGTCGTATGCAAACTGCTGTTGGATGTTGCCATCAAGCAGCGTGTTGTTGATCTCAAATCGTTGAACGAAATTCTTCGTCAAATTGAGCCGCAAAAGATCATCCGTAGGAGGAATTCCGATGGAGAAAGAAGCATCGTCAATGTGTGCCCGAGCATCCGTATAACGCAGGCGGTAAACAAATTCGGTGTTGTCGGTAAGTTGAACTCCAAACGCCCCAGAAAGTGCTCCGACCTCAAAGGGATCGTTTTCGACGCCGCTAGACGCTGCTGAAAATGACTGGGTATCTAACCAGGATCCCGAGAACGAATAATCGAACGCTCCCTGACTGCCTTGAACGTAGCCCCCTTCGCGATGTGTTCCGAAAGCACCCCCTTGGGCAGAGATTGCTCCGGACATCGGACCTTGTCCACGACGCGTGATGATATTCACGACACCGCCGATCGCTTCCGACCCATAGAGTAAGCTTTGAGGCCCCTGAAGAATTTCAATTCGCTCGACATTATCGAGCGTCAGGTTTGCCGCATCGAAACCACGGCTGGGGCTGCTGGGATCATTTACCGGTGATCCGTCAATCATAACCTTGGTGTGCTGCGAGTTCGCTCCGCGCAAGAAGATCGATCGAACGCCACCTGGGCCGCCTGAGTTCACCACATCGACCCCTGGTTGTCGAGCGAGAATCTCACCTACGGTAAAGGCATCGGACTTTTCAATTTGATCACGGGCGATCACCTGCACGGTACCGCCGAACTTTCTTTCCTCGGTACCAGTAGCAGTTGGAGTGACGACGGTTGCGTTGGAAAACGTTGCATCGTAGTCGCGCTGGGTATCGCCGCTGTTGGGTTCGCTTTGAACGACGACTGGAGGCAAAAGTGGTACGTCAGAATCAGGAACCGATGAAGTGCTTGGCACGTCGTCCGTGGCGTCGGTACTTTCCGCTTCTTCTTGAAGGGCCGCTTGTTGTACCGTAGTTGCCTGAGTTGATACCAGGTCTTGAGCAGACGCCGATGTACCCCAGCATGCCATTCCCAATAAACAAATTGAGCCCAAACTTGGCGGGCCCCAGCCATGAATCCATTTCACGTGTTGACCTTTCCATCCCTCGTGGAAATGTTTGATTGCAGAAACGTCTGAAGGGGCGAATATCCTGACTTCGATTCATCCTCACGCCACCCTTCCCAAAACAGCCTAGCGGTTGCTTCAGTGGCTTGTGACGCTCGTCCTCGTTACAGTCGCGGGGCGGTGGGAGACTTGCACTCCACTTCCTCGTTCCCTAAGACACGGTGGTAACGCACGCATTGCTAGCAATTGCAAAACGCATACGTCGTATTGATTAGATCGACCTTGCGGGGGCATGGCTCCTTTAAATCCGGAATGACTGCGCCCGCTTACCGAGCCGGAAAAGTCGCGTGTATGACTGTTTACCGGAATGGTTGGAATAGTCTCAGTCGCGGAGATATACTCAGGGTACAGCTCATTTTTGCTCACCTCATCCTTGCCTGCCTGCTCTATGAAGACCATTTGCTTCCTCTTGCACGTTGTGTTCGTTCTTGCCCCAGGGGCGTTGTTGCTAGCTGCAGACCCTCCTAAGTCACCTCAGCAGCAGCAGAAGCTTTTTAGGCTGCCGCCTGGGTTTGAGATTCAGCTGGTTGTAAGCGAGCCTGACATTGGGCAGCCCATGAATCTGAATTTCGATGCCCGTGGGCGGCTTTGGATTACCAGCAGCGTCGAGTACCCCTATCCCGCAAACTCTCCTGGTGTCCAGCCTCGGCCAGATCGATTCGCAGGTGTCGGTCAGCATGCTCCTAGTGATTGGGTTACCGTTGTCGAAGGTTTTTCGGAAGATGGGCGTGGGAAGAAGGTAACCACGTTTGTTACCGGTTTGAATATTCCCATCGGCCAGACACCGCTTGGCAAGGGAGACGAGGCGATTATCTTCAGCATTCCGAACATCGATAAAGTGACAGATACCGATGGAGACGGAATCGCTGAGGAAAGAACTAAGCTTTATGGTTCGGTAGGGAACATCGACACGCACGGCATGGTCAACTCGTTCACGCCATGGGTTGATGGGTGGATCTATGGCTGCCACGGTTTCTCGAATACCTCTGAAATTACCGACGGCCAAGGTAATATGACCCACATGCAGTCGGGAAATACTTATCGTTTTAAGGCTGACGGCAGCCGGTTTGAAGCGTTTACATTCGGCCAGGTTAACCCCTTTGGTATGACCTTTGACCCGCTTGGGAATCTATACGATGCCGATTGCCACTCGATGCCGGTTTACCAGCTGTTGCGAGGTGCCAAGTATCCTCACTTCGGGGCTAAGCCGGATGCACTTGGATTTGGCCCAACGATGATCAACCACAATCATGGATCGACGGGGATCTGTGGTCCCGCCTACTACGCGGCGGAGCATTTTCCCCAGGCGTACCGCGATAACCTCTTCATCTGTAATCCGGTATCACAAGTCATTCATCGTGACCAACTAAAGCAATTTGGTTCCACCTATCAGGTCGATACGCAGCCAGACATGGTTCGGTGTGACGATACCTGGTTCCGTCCGGTCGATGTCATCATGGGGCCAGACGGAGCGCTCTATGTGGCCGACTTCTATAATCCGATTATCGGGCATTACGAGTCTCCTCTCGATCATCCGGATCGCGATCGAACCCATGGACGCGTCTGGCGAATTGTTTACAGCGGAGATGACGACTCCTCGCAACCGCTTGCCTCGGCAACAGACCTGACTACACAATCCGTTAGCGAGTTAGTAGCGCAACTGGACAGTACAAACTTGCTGGTTCGTACCAAGGCGACCAACCTGTTAGTGAGCCAATACTCGGATGCGGCTGTATTGATAATCGAGTCGATCCGCGATCAGGCAAGCCCGCGTCAATTGGCCCATGCGCTGTGGGTGTTGGAGCGAATCAAAGGACTGACTAAGGACGAGATCGAACGCTTTGCTGGCCACTCAGATAGACTGGTGCGTGTTCACTTGATCAAGGCCTTGGCCGAGCGCGAGGTCTGGACTGAAATGGACTATGGCATTGTCCGTGAAGCGTTAAAGGATCGAGATGCGTTTGTCGTTCGAGCCGCTGTCGATGCCCTGGGACGCCACCCCGATGCTGCCAATGTGCGACCGATACTATTAGCTTGGAAGCAAAATCCAGCCGAAGATACGCACCTCGATTATGTGATTCGACTGGCACTTCGCGAGCACTTTCGTTCGGCTGAACTCGTTGCTTTACTTGGCTCTCATAAATGGAGCGATGAGGAAGCAGGGCAATTGACTTCCATTGCGAAAGTGTCTGAGACGGAGCCGGCAGCGCAGTGGCTTATCTTGCGGACCGATAGCAGTTCGATAGATTGGGAGATTCTGCGGCGAGTTGCCCGACAAGCGGCCAGTCTAAATGATTCCAGGATGCTCGAGAGAATCGTCGAGTTAACGAAAGATTCTCCTGCGTGGAGTCAACTTTCGGTTTTGAGTCAGTTTAGCCACGCCGAACAAGAGGCGGGCCGACGTGCATTCGATAACCCACTTGCACGTGCCTGGGCCGAACGCCTTTGGAGCGTTCTCTCCGCAGAGTTAGCAAGCCCGGAAGCATGGACGCTCCATCCAATTCGCGGAGAAGCGGCATTAGCGATCAATCCGTGGGCACTACGAGACCGCACGACCACATCAGGCGAAACGCGTTCTTTTCTGGATAGCATCGTCCACGGAGAGCAACAAACGGGCATTCTCCGCAGCCGTAGTTTTCCATTACCAAAGGAGATTCAATTTTGGCTGTGTGGCCAGGATGGGCTACCGGGGGCGAAGAGTCCTGAATCGAACCTTATTCGCGTCTTGCTGGCAGATGGAAACCAAGTGATTGCTCAGCAGACAGTCCCTCGAAATGATGTTGCCTCGCACTATGCACTTTCAACCGGCGAGCATGCTGGAAAGCCTGGATACGTGGAAGTGGTTGACGGGAATTCCGCCGCGGCCTACGCCTGGATCGCGGTGCGCGACTTTTCGCCGGAAGTGCCTGCTTTGCCTCTTCAAGAGACAGGGGCGTCTAAGGCCGATCTATTGCAAATGGTAAGAGACTTCCGATTGACTTCAGCGGAGTCTCGATTAGTAGAATTTCTCGCGGATTCTACTTTAGATTGGGAATCGCGAATCTCGATCGCAGAAACCTTGCAGCAATTGGGACGCGGTGACGTGTTATCCGATAATCTGGTGAATTGGTTGCTGAAAACAGACCTTGTGCCTTCCCAACGACAGAGAACAATTCAACTTCTCGGACGGCAGACGAATGCCAAGGTACTCCGCTCGCTCGTAGAGCAACTGAAGAACTCGACGACTGAGCAACAATCGGAGTTTGCTTTTGCTCTTGGAAATAGCAAGGAAGGTATAAGTGCCTTGCTGGATGCGATCGAACATGGGAAAGCCTCTCCGTATGTGCTGCAGAATCCCAAGTGGCAGCAGGAAACTGCTGCTGTGGTTCAATCATCAGGGCTGCAGGAACGAATCGCCAAGCTAACTTCGGGGTTGCCATCCCTTTCGGATCAAGAGCAAGTTACGATCGAGAAGATTCGAGCGATTTACACTTCCAGCCAACCATCGGTAGAAGCTGGAGCGAAGTCTTTCGAGAAGCGATGTGCCGCGTGTCATAAGATCGGCGACCAGGGCAATCTGATCGGGCCTCAACTCGACGGAATCGGCAATCGGCCACTAGAGCGAATCGTGGAAGACATCTTGGCACCCAGCCGCAATGTAGATGCGGCGTTCAAGACAGTGCTCATTCAAACGATCGACGGGCAGGTCGTCTCAGGACTGCCGCGACGCGAAGAAGGGGAAGTTCTCGTGCTTGCCAATGCCGAAGGGAAGGAAGTTCGGATACCACAGAGTGATATCGAACTTCGCAAACAGTCACCTTTGTCTTTGATGCCGGGCAACTTTGTCGAGCAGATTCCTCAGTCCGAACTGCTTGATCTCTTGCGTTTCCTGGAGACCCAAAAGACGAATATGTCGGAGTAAAGATTACTCGTCAGGGGACCTATTCCATGTCACCGGTGGGAAAGGTTGGTGATAATCTCCCTCTGCATAGAATGCAAAGGGGCGTCCCTTTTCCGAAGAGATTAACGCGATAGCCGCCGAGGGATTTTTAGTATCCCAATTTTGAGCGACGGGAATGCGGAGAATAAAGCAGTCCTGGTCGTAGATCGCGGCGGTAATGGGCGGTTTGGGTTCTTTGTAGATAAAGTCGTAGTGGAGCCTCTCGAGTAAACGCGAGCCGACTCCTTCGTCGAGCTTGACGTTGTACCCATCTATAGCGAAGAAACCGGCGCGTAGATCCTTCTCAGCAACCTCATTGCCAGTCTGAATGGCCTGCTTGGCCTCGGCTTCCGTTGGATAAGACCCACGATAGCTGCCAGCCATCGGTCCCAACGTTACAGACAATGCGGTGACTGTCATGTTATTCGGCAGGATGAATACCCATTCGTTCCCCGAAACACAGCATCCACCGTTGGAGCGGAGGCATCGGCTCGTCGGATCTACATTGAAATAACCATTGCCTGGATACCCCATTCCCTGCAGCGTTGCCGTACCGGTGGCATAGCTGACAGTTGCTATGAAAACTGCAAGCATGAACGGCGAAAACGCAACAATCGAAAACGCTGCCAGCAATTGTCGCTTGCTTAGAAGGTGCAGAATCACACCGATAGCAAGTAGCGGAAAGAAAATGCTCAATGGGCCAAACATTGCGAGTGCCCAGCAAGCGAGAATTGTTCCGATCACCAAAATCACATTGACAGGCTTTCGTTCTGGAGTGCCCCAATCGGAACCATGATCTTCTGCTGGCTCGATCATTGTTGATCCGAATGGTTCCATGGCAACTTCCTTCATTTCAGGTCTGACCAAGACATCTTGTACTTTATCGTTGCCGGTAAGCATGTAGCAAACAATTGGCGCACAAAAAAAGCGTTCCAATCGAATGATTGAAACGCTTTCGCAATTCGCGTGTGACTTGTAGGTTACACCACGTATTCGACGTCGCGATTCTGACCTGGCATTGGAACTGGGTATTTGCCTTCTTCATTTGGCATCACAGGGGCCGGCCCGTCGGCGGTAAGTTTGTCGACGTTCGGGGCGAACTCTTGCTCGCAATGGAGCATTTGTTCGTAGGTAATTTCCTGGCCTGTGTGAGCTGCCATGCGCCCCATACTGGTTACCAGGCTTGCCTGAACACCACGATGGACTTCATTGTATGGCTGATCGTTGACGATCGCATCAACAAAGTCATTCCATTCCAGTTGGTATGGGTTTTGTTCGGGCTGCGGATAGGCCCAAATCACTTCGCGGCGATTTTGGTTCTGTCCATTGAATGTGCGAACCTTGCCTGGCGTGTGACCCGAGGTGCTAACAATCGCTGAGCCCTTGCTACCGTGGACAACGCTCGACATGTCGTTGCGACAGCCAAGCATGGTGCGACCATTGAAGAACAGCTTCGAGCCATCGGGGTAGGTGTATTCGACCGCATAGGTATCGAAGTTTTGATCGATGAATTCGCCACGATAGTGGCGTCCACCAAGAGCCTGAGCTTTGACGGGCCAGGCATTCTTCATCCACGAAGTTTCGTCAATCTGGTGAATGTAGAAGTCGCTGAAGCAGCCGCCGCTGGCCCACAGGAAGCTGTGGAAGCGTTCGATCTGGTACATAACTTCCGATTTGTCTTCTGGCTTCGGAGTGCTGAACGCCGATGCGACCGGGCCGTGCATACGGTAGGCGCGCATGCAGACGATATCACCGATTTCGCCATTCTGGATGCGGTCGTGGAGTTCTTGCCGACCACGGCAGTGACGCACCATCAGGCCGACTGCCGACTTGATGTTCTTTTGGTCAGCCAATTCTGCCAATGCGATCATCTTCTTGGCGCTCGGACCATCTGCGATGACCGGCTTTTCCATGAAGACGTTCAAGCCCTTGTCGATGGCATATTGATAGTGGACCCAGCGGAAGGCAAGCGGCGTAGCGAGAATAACGATGTCGCCTGGGTTCAGTGCGTCCATCGCTTGCTTGTAAGCTTCAAAGCCGACGAACTGCCGTTCTTTAGGGACATCAACCTTATCTTTGTTTTCTTGGAAAGTGCGATTCAGGGCGTTGTAGCTACCATCCAGACGATGCTGGAAAACGTCGGCCAATGCGACGAGCTTGGTGCAGCCGGATGGGACGTTCAGCGAGTCGGCAGCGGCACCGGTTCCACGACCACCACAGCCGATCAGTGCGACTTGAATCTTGCCAATTTCTTTTTCTTCCGCGTGAACATGGGGCACAGCGAAAGCACTCAGAGCAGAAGCCGCGCCGGCCATCTTGATAAAGTCGCGGCGATTGTTTTTCGTTTGCAGTCGTTCGCTCATTGTAGGTCCTGTGAATAGTCGGGTAGGAGTTGGGGATTAATAAGAGCAGTGAAGTTTAGAAGACGTCTTTCGCACTGTTCCAGTAGAAATACATTTCCTCTGGCGAGGGAACCTTCACGGGGCGAACAATGCGGAAGCCTAGCTGCTGAGCATCGGTGTGGTACCAGATACTCTTGGGAAGTTGTGGGTCTTGCTGTTTCCAGGCTGCTTCACTACCGCGCCGCGCCGCACTGCGAAGTCGATCTGGATCATCGTCCCATCCGCCACCGCGAACGCTTCGCGGATACAGGCTTACGGGCTTGATGAACGGGTTCTTGGTCGAGCTTTGAATCTTTTCAAAGTAATCTGGCACATACTGATCGGCGCACCATTCCATGACATTGCCGTGCATATCGTGTAGACCCCATGGATTGGCTTTCTTGAGGCCGACCTTTTGGTACTTCTCGTTCGCGTTGTCGTAGAACCACGCGTAGTCGAATAGCTTTTCCGGATCATCACCGAAAGAATAAGCGGTCGTCGTGCCAGCCCGACAGGCGTGCTCCCATTCTGCCTCGGTCGGTAGACGATAAAAATGCCCTGTCTGGGCACTAAGCCACTGGCAGTACTTGTTCGCCGCGTGCTGTGTCATGCTGATGGCAGGATAGCCATGCTGCCCCATCCCGAAGCTCATCTCGGTGTAAGGTGGCGTTGGCTGGCTGACAGCATCGACAATCGTGTGGGCATTGGCATCGTAATCAATGCGCGAACCATCTTTTCGGCGATCGACCTGGGTGATCATAAACGGTTCGTACTCATCCCAAGTCACCTCGCACTTACCCATCCAGAATGGATCGACGGTGACTTTGGTTTGCGGGCCTTCTTCTGGGCGACGTAGTTCTTCGGTCGCGGGGCTGCCCATGACAAACTCGCCACCTGGGATGGCGATCATTTCATACTGCACCTCGGTGACAGGAATCGTGTTCTTATAGTTTGCCGGGTCTCCCTGCTCCTTCTTGGCCTGGGCGACAATCTTGGCATGTATCTGCTTTACCAGTTCAAAGTCATCCGGAGTCGCGAACTTGGGGCCTTCTTTCGCACGGGCCTTGAGTGTCATGTCTTCGGGCCACTTGGCACCTTCGGCAATCCAGATCTTGAGCGTTTCGGTTTCGCTCTTGGAAAGCGGCCCACCTGAGCGTAGTGGTGGCATCAGTAGCTCGTCGGTCCGAGGGAGTACCGTCATCGTGTAAAACATGCTGTCTTCGGGCGACTCGGGAAGGATCGCTCCACCGCTGCCAGACTCGAAGGCATTTTCTTTCGAAGTCAGTAGATAGTCCCCAGCTGGCTCGTCGCCCGAGTGGCACGATACGCAATTCGTTTCCAGGATTGGTGCGACGTCCTTCGCAAAATCAACTTCGGCCGCAAACACCAGACCAGATGAAATACCGAACAGACATAAGGATAGAGCAAGCGACAGTTTCATTCGTTGTGCTTTGAGACCCCTTGCGGAAACGGGGTTTACATAAGGTAGTTAGGTGGAGGGAGAAACAGAGAGGCAATGAACAATGATGGTCATGGGGTGTGCGCTAATTCTAGGCAAACGTGAATTCGTTGCAAGAGTTTGCGAATTTAGGTGATAGATCGCGCTATTGAACTTTTCCTGTAGATAACGCGGGATATTTCTGAATCATGGGTGTCAATTGCAACAAAATCGCAAAAGCCCGATGACAAAATTCGAATAGAATCTGATCAAATTGAGTATTTTTGCGCCGAAACTGGGGTCATTTCTGTAAGGCTTCCCAAAGTATCTCAGCCGGATGCATCGCCTTGCGCCGAGTCCCATCATGGATTTGATGCCGGCAAGAGGTGCCTGGGGCGGCCAGCAATACGTCGGACGGCAGCTCGCGTATGCGGGGAAAGAGTACTAACTCGCCGATCTTCATCGACACGTCGTAGTGCTCTGTTTCATAGCCGAAGGACCCTGCCATTCCACAGCATCCGCTGGGGATGGTTTTGACAGTGTAGTTTCTGGGTAGGTTGAGTGCCGCAATACTTGCCGATTGGCCTGCAAGCGCCTTTTGAAAGCAGTGCCCGTGCAGGTGAATCGACTTGGCTTGATCGGTAAACGAATCTGCTGTGATTTTGCCGGCCTGCATCTCTTGTTGAAAGAACTCTTCAAACATCAAACAACGCGGAGCAATCTCGTGGGCGATCGGTCGTAATTCTGGTTCAGCCAACTCCATCGTCTCGTCGCGAAAGGTCAGAATCGCGGAAGGTTCGACTCCAATCATGCGAATTCCGTCGCGCATTGCCCCCTTCAACACTTGCAAGTTGTAGTCAATTCTTTGCTTGGCCTCGCGCAGCATCCCTTTGGACAGCCAGGTGCGACCACTCTCCTCAATTGGGGCGACCGCGACGTCATAACCTAAGTGCTCAAGCAGGTTGATCGCGGCGATACCGATCTTAGGATCATGGAAATTGGTAAATTCATCGTTGAAGAAGAGAACCCGCCCAACGTTTCCCGCATTTTTGTGTGGCTTGTGCTTGGCGTGCCAAGTGGACAGAGTTTGATTAGGCAGAAGCGGAATTGTACGGTCGGGATGAAACCCAGTCAGATAATTGAGCTGCTTCCGAATCGCAGGCGTCCCAAACATCAAATTCCAAAGCCAAGGTAGCCTTGCTGCCAGCTTCTGTTTGTTAAAGAAGTCTGCGATCAGCCTTGCCCGTCTTGGCACGCCGTGAGCATCGTAGTAGTGCTGCTGAAACTCGGCCTTTAGTTTGGCCATGTCAACGGTCGAAGGACATTCCTTCTTGCACCCTTTGCAGGAAAGACAAAGGTCCATCACCTCTTTAATCTCATCGCTGTCGAGCGGATTGGCAGCGTCTGAGTCCATGATGATCTGGCGAAGCGTGTTGGCCCGCGCACGCGTTGTGTGCTTTTCGTCGCGTGTGGCCATATAGCTAGGGCACATAGTCCCACCGCTCAGTTCCGTTTTCCGACAGTCGCCAGAACCGTTGCACATCTCGGCCGCCCCCAAGATGCCAAAGTTCGCCGAGAAGTCAAACAACGTCTTCGGCTGTTTCGTCTTCTGCCCTGGTGTATACCGAAGCGACGTGTTCATCGGTGGCGTATTGACGATTTTGTTGGGGTTGAAGACTCCCTTGGGGTCCCAGGTTTGTTTGACCTGACGCACAAGTTCGTAGTTTCGCGCACCGATCATTTGCTTGAGAAACTCACCCCGCAAACGTCCGTCGCCATGTTCGCCGCTGAGTGAACCTCGGTAGTGCTTTACCAGTTCTGCGATCGTTTGGGCGACTTTGCGAAATTGCTGATTCCCTTCGGGTGTTTTGAGGTTGATCACAGGGCGAAGATGGATTTCACCGCTGCCTGCGTGGGCGTAGTGAACGCAATCGAGCCCGAATCGTTCTTTGAGTCGTCGATTGAACTCGGCGATGTACTCTGGCAAGTCGTCTACATCAACACAGGTATCTTCCACCACCGGAGCCGGCTTCGCATCGCCAGGCATATTACCCAGTAGACCCAGCCCTGCCTTGCGTAAGTCCCAGATCCTTTCGGTATCATCACCGAAGAGCACCGGATACGCATAGCCAAGGCCGGCGGCTTGCATCTGGGAAATGATGCGATCGCACACGCCCTGCACTTCTGCCTGAGACTGCCCGCGGATATCGACTACTATGATTGCACCAGGCTTGCCCTGTACAAAGAATCGGTTCTCTCGATGTTCGATGCTTCGTTCGGTACATTCTAAAATGTAATGGTCGATCAGTTCGCAGGCATAGCAGTCGTGCTTAACGGCAATCTGTGTCGCGCGGAGCGACTCGTCGACAGTCTCGAAGTGGGCACATATCAGACCGCTGATCGGGGGCGGCAATGGCAGGCAGTTCAACTTGATCCGGGTGGCGAAGAAAAGTGTGCCTTCACTTCCGGCGATTAGCTTGCAGAAGTTGAATTGCTTCGTGGTAGAGCGATCGAAAACCTCAGCGTCCATCAACAGATCGATCGCGTAGCCGGTATTTCTTCGTGGAATCGAGGGTTTGGGAAACTCCCGTTCGATCTCCTGGCGGTTCGCTTCATCAGACAGCATTTCGCGGATCTGCTGGTAGATCGTTGTTTCCAGCGAGGCGGGGCCATTACATTTGGCATCGAACTCTTCGACCGTCAGTTGGCCAAAAGTGACATGTGACCCGTCGGAGAGAAATCCTTCGATCTCCAAGAGGTGTTCCCGCGTGCTGCCATATTTGATTGAATTGGAGCCGCAAGAGTTGTTGCCCACCATGCCACCGATCATGGCCCGATTCTGGGTCGAGGTTTCCGGGCCGAATAACATTCCATGAGGCTTGAGGGCTAGATTCAATTCATTACGAATTACGCCAGGCTCTACCCAAACCGTTCTCTCGATTGGATCGATTTCGAGTACTTGTGTGAAGTGTCGTGAAACGTCGACCACAATGCCGCCACCGACGACCTGCCCGGCCAAAGAGGTACCGGCCGTTCGAGGAATCAGTCCGACGCCGTGGCGATCGGCGAACAGGATGAGTTGACGAATATCTTCCGTGGTTTCGGGGATTGCTACGGCGAGCGGCATCTGCTGGTAGGCGGAAGCATCCGTCGCGTAAAGGCGTCGCATCAGCGATCCGGTGTGCAGTTGCCCCTTCAATTGGGATTGCAGTTGATCGAATTCTGCGGCGAGAGGTTGGGCGACCGTTGGGGGCGTCGATTCCATAGGGTGGCAATTCATGGAAGAGAGGTGGGACCATCAAGCGTTGATCCTCCATCTTAAGGTACCGGCAGCGAATTCCCATCCGGGATCATCTACAACGCCGATTTTGTCGGTGAGGAGAAATATTCGGTTTTCGCCAGCTGGCATTCAAGAGTTTGTTTTGCGGGACAAAACCAGCAAAAATGTCGTTGACTATTATACGATAGTGTCGATAATACACTTAGGAAGTGAGGAGACGATGCTCAAGCAACTTTATCAGCCACCATTGGCCCTGCTAACGGACCTATACCAACTGACCATGGCGTATGGCTATTGGAAGTTAGGTCGCGCCGATCAACAGGCGGTCTTTCATCTCTTCTTCAGGAAGCCACCCTTTAAAGGAGGTTATGCGATCTCGGCAGGGCTGCAACAAGCCATCGATTATTTAGACGTATATCGATTTGACGAATCAGACATTAACTACCTTGCAGAGCTGACGGGAAACGACGGGCAGCCACTGTTCGAGCAAGGATTTTTAGATGCATTGCATGACTTGAAACTATGCGTGGATGTCGATGCGATGCCAGAAGGGACCGTGACTTTCGGTCAAGAACCGATGCTGCGTGTTAAAGGGCCGATCCTTCAGTGCCAACTGTTGGAAACGCCTCTGTTGAACATGATCAATTTTCAAACACTCGTTGCCACCAAGGCTTCTCGAATTCGGGCAGCAGCCGGAAATGACCCGGTTCTTGAATTCGGACTTAGACGCGCTCAAGGGATAGACGGAGCCATCTCGGCCAGCCGAGCGGCCTATATTGGCGGATGTGCGGCTACGTCGAATGTCTTAGCAGGTAAGATGTTTGGTATTCCCGTCAAAGGAACCCACGCTCACAGCTGGGTGATGTCGTTTGATAGCGAACTTGAGTCGTTCGAGCGATACGCCGAGGTAATGCCGAATAACTGTGTTTTCCTGGTCGACACGTATGACACGATCGAGGGCGTGCGACAAGCGTGTCAGGCCGGCAAGCTGCTCCGCCAGCGAGGGCACGAAATGGTTGGCATTCGGCTCGATTCGGGGGACTTGGCCTATCTGAGTATTGAAGCTCGCAGGATTCTTGATGAAGAAGGATTTCCCAACGCCACGATCGTTGCCTCGAATGACCTTGACGAACACATCATAGAGAATTTGAAGAATCAAGGAGCCCAGATTGCCGTTTGGGGTGTGGGAACCAAACTGGCAACCGCATTCGATCAACCCGCGCTGGGTGGTGTTTACAAGCTGGCCGCACTACAGCGGGAAGATGGCAGCTGGGAGCCGAAGGTGAAGCTTTCGGAGCAGGCCATCAAGACATCGATTCCCGGGATACTGCAGGTACGTCGCTATCAATCCGACCAAGGTTTAATTGGCGACATGATCTACGACGAAACCCTTGGCATTGACTCAAGAGAAATCATCGTCGATTCGAAGGATACAACACGGCGAAAGCGGCTCGCCAATCACGCCCAGGCGTATGACCTGCTGATTCCCATGATGCGCAACGGGGTACGCGTTGGGGAAACCGAACCGCTCGAAACCATTCGTACCAGGGCCATCGAGCAGTTGCAGTTGGTTCATCCCACCATCCGTCGTTTCATGAACCCCCACGAGTACCCTGTAGGTCTCGATATCAGCCTGCATGAAGTAAGAGACTTCATGATCCAAGAGAAACGCGATCCACAGTGGGGTGAATAGAAAGAACTGCGATGCGAAGTAAGCCGCCAAAGAAATTTCAATACGAATACCCACGGGCCGCATTGACCGTCGATATTGTCGTCTTCGCACTCGACGAAGAAGAACTGAAAGTCATGCTTATCCAACGCGATTTACAGCCGTATCAGGGCCAATGGGCGTTGCCAGGCGGATTTGTCCACGTGGACGAAACTTTGGAGGAGGCAGCACGCCGTGAACTTCAGGAAGAGACGGGACTGAAGGACATCTTCCTGGAGCAATTGTTCACATTTGGTGAGATCGATCGCGATCCTCGCGAGCGAGTTGTGACGGTCGCATACTACGCACTGGTCAACTTAGAGGGGCACGATGTTCAGGCCAGCACCGACGCGAGAAATGCTGCCTGGTTTTCATTGAACGAGCTTCCGGATCTCGCGTTTGATCACGCGACGATACTTAAGGCCGCGCACGAGCGATTGAGAGGAAAGGTACGCTATCAGCCGATTGGCTTCGAACTACTGCCAGAAAAGTTCACACTTACTCAGCTTCAGCATATGTACGAGGTCATTCTAGATCGAGAACTGGACAAGCGAAACTTTCGCAAAAAGGTACTGGGGATGGAGATCGTTCAAGAGACTGACGAGATCGAAAAAGATGTCGCTCACCGAGCCGCGCGACTGTACCGGTTTGACGAAAAAGCGTACGAACGATTGAGCAAGCAAGGATTCAATTTCGAGATTTAGGGGAACTTATGAAGGCCCTACTGTTGATCGATATACAGAATGACTTCCTGCCCGGGGGAGCTTTGGCCGTTAGCGAAGGGGACCAGGTTGTTCCGATCGCAAATCGATTGATGGAATTGTTTCCTCTGGTGGTCGCAACTCAGGATTGGCATCCTGGCGATCATCGTTCCTTCGCGAGCCAGCACGATGGACGAGAAGTTGGCGAGATTATTGTGCTGGATGGTTTGGAGCAAGTACTTTGGCCTGACCACTGTGTACAACTCAGCCAGGGAGCGAACCTGGCAAAAGAGCTGAACCTGAACGGCGTTGATCACGTCATTCAAAAAGGAACAGACGTCCATATTGATAGCTATAGCGGTTTTTTTGACAACGATCACCGCAAGTCGACCGGCCTTGAGCAACTGCTTCGTGGGCACGAAGTCCGTGAGGTCCAGTTGGTTGGCTTGGCAACAGACTATTGCGTGAAGTTCTCGGCACTCGATGCGGTGGCCCTGGGGTTCAAGACGTCGGTCTGTCTCGAGGGAATTCGCGGAGTCGAGCTTAACGCAGGCGATTGTGAGAAGGCGATTCAAGAGATGCAGTCGGCGGGAGTCGAGATCATTCAATCGGAGTTGCAGTAGTCATTAAGACAAGATGGCCATGGAAAGGAATGCGGCAATATGAGCCGAACAAAACGTGCTAGTCTGGCTAAAGAAACCGTCAGAATCATGGAGGACGGTGGCTATACGCTGGACGACGGCCGAATGATTGACATTCGAGAACATATTGTTGATTCACTCGCCAGAACCGATTTGGTTCGGCCTGATGAGTTTGGCGATTTAATCGCTCCGGAATGTATCAAACAAGCTACCAAGTTTGATGTGCGCAACGAGACGACCCTGACTGCAGCAGAGCGATTGGTCGTTGAAAGGAAACTCGATGGCGTACTATGCCTGAATTTTGCTTCGGCAAAGAACCCTGGCGGTGGTTTCCTCGGCGGTAGCCAAGCCCAGGAAGAAAGCCTGGCGAGAAGCTCTGCCTTGGTAAAGACACTTGAATCAAAGTGGGAATACTACGAAGTCCATCGCTCATGAGGGACGTCGATTTATACAGATCATATGATCCTGAGTCCTAACGTACCGGTATTTCGCGCGGATGATGGCTCGTTGTTAGGTCAACCTTACCTGCTGAGCATCGTGACCTCCCCAGCCGTAAATGCAGGTGCGGTGGTCGAGAACGAACCGCAGCTTGCCGCTGAGATTGAACCTGTCATGGCCACACGGATCAGTAAGTTATTGAAACTTGCATCTGCAAAGGGGTTTCAGCATCTAATCCTAGGTGCTTGGGGTTGTGGAGTATTTCGCAATGATCCTGCGATGATCGCACAATTCTTTGCAGAAGCATTGAAAGATGGTGGAGCGTATGAAGATCAATTTGCATCTGTCACTTTCGCTGTGATGGATGGTACAGACAGTGAATCTATTATCGAGCCATTTAGGGCCCAATTTCAGTAAGGAAACAATTCCGTGAATGCGGAGAAGATAAAACAAATCAGTAAAAGAATGAGTTACATTTTGCGGCATAAGCCAGATTCTGCAGGACTGACTCTGGCACCAGGCGGTTGGGTCGCGATAGACGACCTCATTGGGGCCTTGAAGATTTCACGAGAATATCTGGACGAGGTGGTCTCTACCAATGACAAGCAGCGTTTCGAGTATTCAGAGGACGCTACCAAGATTCGAGCACGGCAAGGGCATTCGACAGCCGTTGACCTTCAATACGAAGCCGCCACACCACCCGACTTGCTATTTCATGGAACGGCAGTGCGGTTTCTCGAATCGATCCGAGAGAATGGGCTGATTCGAGGTAAACGACACCATGTCCATCTTTCGGTTGATCGTGAAATGATGATTGCCGTAGGAAGTCGTCATGGCAAACCGGTCGTCCTTGAAGTCAACGCAAAGCAAATGCTGATGGATGGCAACCAATTCTATGTGACCGGTAACCACGTATGGCTGACGGAACATGTCGCGCCGCAGTACATTCGCGAGAGTCCTTAGTTCGCAGATCCTGTTAGAAGTCGAGCATAGCATGCAATTCCTGCATGGCGACGCTAACTTCTTCGAATAAGCTTTCGTCTTTCAGGTCGCTGACCGTAAGCCGATCTCGATAGTGTTTCCGCACCCAGTCGCACAGTTCGTGGTACCGCCGATCTGTTAAGAATACGGACTCCGGAATAGCCGCACGTTCATCTTCCGTAAGAACGACCCGCAATCGTAAGCAAGCCGGGCCACCTCCGTTCTGCATGCTCTCGCGCAGGTCGACGAATTGGCAATCGCGAATTGGATTATCAGCCATCAACAGGCTGGCGATTATTTGATTCGCAGGCTCATTCTCGGAGCATTCGATCGGACAAAGTAGCAGCATCTGGTTGGGCGCTGTGGAAATGAGCTGACTGTTGAAGAAATAGCTTTGAACGGCATCGGCTAACGGCAGTTCGTGATCGGGAACAACCACCTGCTGTAGACCAGGACCAAAGCAATCGGCAAGGTCCGCCAAAACGCGGTCTTGATCAGCAAACGCGAATTGGTGAACCAAGTGGAGCGTTTGATTGCCGACCGAGATGACGTCGTTATGAAACACGCCTGCATCAATTGCGTTGGGGTGCTGATGAGCGAAAACACAGCGATCGAGGTTCAACCCATGCGTAGAAGCGATCGCATCACAGGCCGCACGCGTTTGGCGAGCCGGAAATCGTGGCAAGCTAGGGTCGTTATCACCATCTCGACCAAACACAAAAAGCTCGACACCGGTGCTGTCATAGCTTCGGCAGAACCTCGTGTGATTGGCAGCTCCTTCGTCACTCGTCTCCGGCACGGACGGTAATGGATCATGAACCTCGAAGCGATTCGCATCATGAAAGATCGACCGTAGTGTTTTCGTGGTGTTCCTAGCTTCTAGAGCACGGTGCGGCATGGTTTGTAAGTTGGCTGGCGTGAAATGAACCCGGCCATCCACACAGTCGCTGCTGGGGGAAACCGTCGCAGCGTTCGCCGTCCACATGGCCGATGCACTGTAGGCAATACTAAGTAGGTCAGGGCGTTCCTGGTACGCAGTGGAGACAATCTCTTGCGGCGAGCCTGCGAATCCGTGTTCTTCAAGGAACGGAAGATCAGGACGAAATTGCGGCGGTAGAAATGCCTGGGGGATCCCCATGTCGGCCACACGTTTCATCTTGGCCAGCCCTTGTAGGGCTGCGCTACGTGGGGAAGAGACCGAATGGCGATGCTCGGTGGAAGCTAGGTTTCCCTGCGAAAGCCCTCCGTAGTGATGCGTCGGCCCTATAAGCCCGTCGAAGTTCACTTCATAGGTGGTCACTTCGTCTCGGCTCCTTCCGGAAGTGCTTCGACCTCGGCAATTGGGACATGGCAGAAGTTGATTGCATGATAGCCTGCCGGGCGATAGTTGCCGCTCTGGCCAATACCACCAAATGGCAATCGTCCGCTCGCGCCGGTGGTGGGGAGGTTCCAGTTAATCAGCCCGGCCTTCACCTGGTTTTTGAATCGGTCGAAACACATACGTTCTCGGCAAACGATCCCTGCGGCAAGTCCGTACTGTGTAGCGTTGGCTTCTCGAATGGCAGCATCCAGGTCTGCAACGCGTACCACCTGCAACAGCGGACCGAATACTTCTTCATCGGATCGCGCTGAGCACAGCGTCACGTCGATGATGCCAGGACTGACAAAGGCCTCGCCGATTGGCAATCGCTGTGATAAAAGCAGTGGAATACCACCTTGGCTGGACAATTGAGACTGGAAGCGAAGGACGTTGTCGACCGCATTTGCATTAATTAGAGATCCCATAAAGGGTTCAGGCACATCGCTGGGGCGGCCAACTGTAATTTTGCTGGTTTGCTCGACGAGTCGATCGAGAATTGGTTGGGCGTCACCCGTCAGAATAAGCCGCCGTGCGCAAGTGCAGCGCTGACCCGATGTGAGGTACGCGGATTTGATCACCTTATCTACGGCGTCGTCGATGTCAGCCGGTTGGTGAACAATCAAAGGATTGTTCCCCCCAAGTTCTAACGCTAACAGTACCTCAAGCCGGTGTGTCAAAGCTTCCCTTAGTTTGACCCCGGTGGCGCGGCTGCCGGTAAAGAAAAGCCCGCGGAGCTGTGGTGCAGCTAAGATGGCCTGGCTCGTGGGTACACCACCTTGGACGAGATTTAATACCCCTGGCGGCAACCCTGCTTTCTCCCATAGTTCGACCATCAGCTTCGCAACATAAGGGGTAAGCTCACTTGGCTTGAAGATTACGCTATTGCCAGCCAAAAGCGCCGGAACAATTTGGCCATTGGCAATATGTGCAGGGAAATTGAAAGGCCCAATTACCCCCACGACACCCAGTGGTCGATAGACTACGCGGCCGTTGAGCGTGCTGGTGCTGACTTCTGTCTCATCACGAAGTCGCTGGTAAGCTTCTATCGTAATGTCACATTTAGAAGCGACCACCTTTGCCTCGGTCATGGCATCCCAGAGCGGCTTACCGACTTCGTCAGAAATAGCCTTGGCAAGCGTATTGCAGTGTTGCTCGGCAAGTTCTGCAAAGCAGCGGAGTATATCGGCCCGCTCCTCCCACGACCGAGAGCACCAGCTACTCTGAGCTTTCGCTGCCGTATCGAACGCACGATGAATGTCCTCGGTGTCAGCTGCACTACCCTGCCAGAGAATCTCGTCAGTTACGGGGTTTCTGCTCGCGAATGATTCGCCTGAGCCCTTCTGCCAGATCCCATTGATGTAATTCATGATGTGGGGCCTCCTGGGCTTAGGTCAGCTCGCTGCTTTCAGCGGAGCAAAGCGAACGGACTGACCAATGGTCACCTGTAACTCTTCTGCTAGTTGAGACTCTATTACTAGTCCTTGTTGTTTCTCGATAATCTTGCCGCCACTGATACGGAAGAATGGATCTTTAGCCGATACGATTGCCAGGAAATGGTCTTCCTTCAAAGTCGATTCAATGGACATTATGGGTAAAACCCGGCTTTGCTGAACCGTGCGAATCATCCTTTGTGCGCAATGGAGAACCGGTCCGGCCTCGAAGATATCGACTAGATTGTCGTAC
The DNA here is from genome assembly GCF_002967715.1 of Blastopirellula marina. Taxonomy (NCBI): domain Bacteria; kingdom Pseudomonadati; phylum Planctomycetota; class Planctomycetia; order Pirellulales; family Pirellulaceae; genus Blastopirellula; species Blastopirellula marina. Next base: position 310,567 of record NZ_PUIA01000074.1, on the reverse strand, counting down.
GCGAACCCTTCACTTTCCAGCAAACGCCGAGCAGGAACGGTATTCGAGTGGACCTGTGCTACAGACGCTTGGGCTTCTGGCGAAAGCAAGTCAAGGTAAACAGGATGGCGGGGAATAAGCTCTTCGATAAAGTCTTTGTTGATCAGGCTCAGCATGTCGGCGTTCGGAAAATCTATACCAAAGAAGTGAACGCCCAGGGCCTCCCAAAACGGACTTTGTCCAGCCTCATCCACTACGCCACGCATTTCGGCAATTACTTCTTGTTCAAATAGCTGGGGGTACTCGGCTAAGAAAAGAAAGCGAGACAACGAAAGGACTCGTCCATTTCCTCCGCCGCGAAAGTCAGGGTGTAAGAAGAGGCTGCCAATTTCCGTCGGGCCATCATGGTTCTTTACTAGGTGCAAAACGCGATGTTCGTGTTTGCTGCCCAGCAATTTGGATTCCTGGATTTCTGGTTCAAGCCGGAATGCGTAGAAAGGTTTAAAGCCACCCACTTTCGAGACAATGCCACAAGTGCCCACGACTTTTCGCAAAGACGTGTCTTCCATGACGAACAAGTAGAGCTGGCCTTGGGGATCAGCGTCATCCAGGTCTGCGAAGGCGCGAAGACTTTGACGCACGCGTTTCTCAAAAGTAGCTCGATCTTTGGGAAGTGTCGTTAGGCCGTACTTCGTCAATTGCGCCAGTTCGTGCAGTTGATCGAGATCGCGTTCTTCTACAGGCCGAATGAGCATACAAACTCCTTCGCGAGCGCAGGATTTTCTATGGACTGACTTCTAGAGACAGCAGGACACTTTCTAATATGTCGCAGACGTTTTCGATTTCATCGTTTGTTAATGAAAGGAATGGCGGCAGGAAACGCACGCGAGCTGGTCCAGCACCTGCGACGAAGGCGATGACGCCGGCTTCGTATAAAGCGTAGAGCACTTTTTTGGCTGCCTCTGCCGATCCATTCATTGGCGTAAAAGCGACCATGCCGCCAATCCCCCATGGGCCACGAATGCGATCGGGCGCTTTGGCATGGATTGCTTCGAAGCGGGATACAAACCGACTGTGGATTTCGGCAATGCGTCCCTTCTGGCCGTAGAAGTCCCCTTCAGCTAGTTTTCGCAAGATCCAACGAGCGGCGATAATGGCTGTCGTTGAAGATGTAAATGTCTGACTCAGCAGTCCTGGTTTGGGGTTGAGTTCTTTGCGGAAGAACGTCGCACAAACCTGAGACATCTTTCCCACCGATACCACATCAGCAAATGCATCCAATTCAAGCATTTGAAATGCGAACGGAGCGTAGGTCCGACCAAATGTTTGGATCTCGTCAAAAAAGACGGGGATCTCGTGCTTTCTAAGCAGCTGACAAATGGCAACAAAGTATTCTCGCGGAGCACTGTAGTAACCCCCTTCTCCCTGCACTAGTTCCATGATGAAGCCACAGTGCGCATCGGGGTAGCGTTGGAGGTACTTGTTTAAGGCCTTTCGTGTTGCCTCGGTACTTTCGGTCGGATGCTCCTCATCAAAAAATGGGACGTAGTCTACGGGAACTGTAAGAGGCTGCCCCTCCCGATTCTTGGGACGATCGGTCACCTGGCCGGTAAGATGTGTTCGCCCGGCAAAAGCGTTTTCGAACGCTAAGATCCGGCTGGAACCGTTTCGATGTTGAAACAGCACCTTGAATGCATTTTCGTTGGCTATGGCTCCGCTGCTCGACAGAAAGCAATGGTCGAGTGCCGCGCCCTGTCGATTGGCAAGCGTTACTAGTTGCTTGCTCAGAAGCAGCGATTCCGTGTTCTGCTGGAGATTTCCCTGCATGATGGTATCTGAAAGGACCGCTGGTATAAGTTCGGCCAGAAGATCGGGGTTGGCATGTCCCATCGCGTGGACACCAATGCCCGTGATCATGTCGTATTTGACACTGCCATCTGCGAGTTCCACCAACGCGCCCTGCCCTGCACCGCTTCCAAGAAATGGAAAGAACAAGGAGTTGCCTCGAAGTTCCGCGAACACCTCGAGCCACTTCTGATAGGGGACCGACAATTCAGCTTTCGGACCGCAATGTCTTAGATTCGCAGAATGTTCCACCAAAGCCGTGGTCAGAAGTTCCGTGGCCTGGGCAACGCGGGGGTCAGACAAAAGCTGTTGGGCAATCAGCATTTCGGATTCCATGGTGCCTCCTTCGCAGACGAGTGCTGTCGTTTATTTTACTCCGGTGCCGGCGCTTCGGCCTGCGGAAATCTTTCGGCGAGGGTGATCAGTGTGAGGAAGGTGAGCTGCGTTCGCTGGACCAAGCTGTCGCAATGCATATATTCCTGCGGAGAGTGAATGTTCCCCCCGCGGACCCCCATCGTATCGACATTGGGTATACCCAGTGCTGCCAGTCGATTGCCATCGCATACGCCGCCGGTCGGCTCCCAGGCCAGATCAATCCCAAGTGTCTTCCCATTTGCTTGAACCGTCTTGAGTAGCGATTCATATGCTTCGGTCATGGGCTTGGGAGGGGCGAAGAATCCGCCATGGCGGATCAAGGTGATGCCATCTTGGGTTTCCTCGATAATTCGATTGATCGCAGCATTCAATGCTCCTTCAATATCAGCAGAGGGGTATCGCACGTTGAATCGAACGACAGCAGTATCTGGTACCACGTTCGTGGGGCCTCCGCCATCAATCTTGGCGACGTTGATTGTCGTATCGTGCCAACGCCCGTTCAACGCATGCAGCTTCTGGGTAACTTGGGCTGCCGCCACGATTGCGTTTCGTCCCTTGAAAAACTCGCGGCCAGCATGTGCCGCTTGCCCCCGGACAACGATTTCAAAGTTGCCAGATCCCTTCCGCTGCCCCACAAGACTGCCGTTGGGCAGGCAAGGTTCGAACAACAATCCAAAATCGACTCCATCGGAATGATTGCTGAAAACCTCGCGTGAGGCAGGCGAGCCAATCTCCTCGTCGCTGTTAAGGATTACTTTCCATCCCAATTTAGTATTGCCAGTTGCCTCGACATAGTCTTCGAATGCTTTCAATGCCCACAAGAGAACAACCAGCCCACCTTTCGCGTCGGCAACGCCGGGGCCATGAAGAATGTTGCCCTCTTGCTTGACCAGCTGGAAAGGGGAGTTGGCCGGATAGACAGTATCCAAGTGAATCGACAGAATCGCCTGACGAGGAGCTCCAACACGCCGAAATCCAAGTAGGACATCGCCGATGATGCGTTCTTTCAGGTCACCATGTTCGTCGACGAAAAGCTGCGGTACGACAGGAACTGCCTGGACATCGTCGGAAACAGCGCGCAGTTGGTCGAGCACCAGATTACCCAACTGGCTAAGACCAGCCAGGTTGCTAGTGCCAGAGTTGATAGCAGCCCATAGCACCAGCTGGTAGAGCATTTCATCCCGCTGCGATTCAATACGGGATAAGATGGTTTGAACTTCCGATTCCAGTGCCATGGCCATCCTGCCGAAAAGAGTTATAAGAGATTTTACGCGCCATTGGGTATCTTACGCCATAGAATGTAAGCGGACGCGTGTCGATTTTTGATCTCTCGCTACCCCAGCCGACTTTGACAGGAGCCAGTGATGTCAGAGATTCTTGTTCTTGTCGTTGAAGACAACCCGCTTCAGGCCAAACTAATCGAGGAACTTCTCTCGGAAACAGGCGAAACGAAGTTTACCATATACAGTGTCGAACGGCTGGAAACGGGACTGAATTATCTGTCTCAGAACCGCCCCGATGCTATTTTGCTCGACCTTACACTGCCTGACAGCGAAGGCCTGCCGACCTTTTTGCGAATGCATGAGGCAGCCGGTAATATTCCGGTGGTCGTGCTGACCGGCAATGACGATCTTTCTCTGGCTGCCAAAGCGGTCGAAGCAGGTGCCCAGGATTATCTTGTCAAAGGGAAGATCGACGGACACCGCCTGGCGCGGTCACTAAGGCTTGCTGTCAAACGCACGCATGCCGAGCAGCAAGAATGGAATTCGCCCATGCTGCATCTGGCTCAGCAGCAATTCCTGAAAGCGGCTCAAATCATGAGCCTCGACGAAAACCTGCGAGAACGGCTACTGTTCCCGCAGCGGACACTTGTGGTCACGCTACCATTTCGCAGAGATCGCTACACGCACGTCGAAACCGTGTTCGGCTACCGTGTCCAGCACCTCTTGACGATGGGACCAACCAAAGGGGGCATTCGCTATCACGAAGACGTCGGACTTGGCGAAGTGTCGGCACTAGCGATGTGGATGACCTGGAAATGCGCATTGATGCGTCTCCCTTTTGGAGGGGCCAAAGGTGGAGTCCGAATTGACCCGACGGACTTGACTAGCCACGAGATACAGCGACTAACGCGCCGATACACGATGGAAATCATCGAAATGATCGGCCCAGATAAGGACATTCCCGCTCCTGATATGGGAACAAACGAGCAGGTTATGGCATGGTTGATGGACACTTACAGCCAGCAGCTAGGCTATTCAGTACCAACGATCGTCACCGGCAAACCCGTGGCACTGGGGGGCTCCCTAGGGCGTCGCGAAGCGACCGGTCGAGGGCTTGTTTATGTCGTTGAAGAAGCCGCCAAGGTGATGGGAATGCCAATGCAAGGAGCAACTGCCGTCGTCCAAGGTTTCGGTAATGTGGGTAGCAACACGGCCCGGCTGCTGGAAGAGCTTGGGACGAAGGTGATCGGTGTTAGCGATGTTTCCACCGGTCTCTACAATCCGAAGGGGCTTTCGGTCACCGATTTGCTGCAGTATGTCGAGGACAATCGAGTTCTCAAAGGTTATCCGCACGCCGAAGAGGTAACTAACCAGGAGCTGCTCGAACTTAAGTGCGATATCCTGGCACCGTGTGCGTTGCAAAATCAAATTACGGCGAGCAACGTCGATAAACTACAGTGCAAGATGGTAGCCGAAGGGGCCAACGGCCCGACTACCCTGGAGGCTGACGAGGTGCTTAAAGATCGAGGGATCTTCGTCGTGCCTGACGTTCTCGGCAATGCTGGCGGCGTGACGGTATCGTACTTCGAGTGGGTCCAGGGAACTCAAAACTACATGTGGACTCTGGACGAGATCAATTCACGGCTGAAAAAGATTTTGGTCGATGCATTTCAGCGAACGCTTGGTCGTAGTGAAAAGCAAAACCTTGACTTCCGTACAGCCGCACTGATCGAAGGCATCGAGAGAGTAGCCGAGGCCAAGCTGCGTCGTGGCTTGTTCCCATAATCCTTTGTGCTAGTTTTGCAGCTTTTTGTCGGTACTCTCGAAGATTTTATCGGCGCTTTTAGCAACGAAACCTTCAAAGAGGGTACCGTCCGGTTGACAGTAACGCCGGGCAAACTCGTAGTAACAGCCCGGTACTGCGTGCACTCCATCGTTAAATGGTACGTCCACGACTGACGCAATCGTTGACGATTGTTCTAAGTAAACTTCCGGCGAGCCCTTGATGGCTCCCCCTTCCTGATTCAATGCAAACCCTTCATTCACGAGAAGGGTGTTCAATGCCTGCAAAGAGTCAATTGTCGTCAAGGCATTGACGAAGACAGTGAAGTGATTTGCACAATAGCCATGAGCGGCCATCCAAGCAGCGTACTCGCTCTGTTCGCTGAGCGCTTCATAATCCGCATAGGGAACTTCCCACAATCTTCCTGCCGTACACAGCGGTTGAGTCAAGGAGGTCATGTCTGGCAACTGGTCTAGCATCCGCTGAATGGTATCGCGGAATTCACCTGAAAATTCATCCAAAAGCAGTTCGCTAATAAAGACCTTGGGCAGCACAGGGTCGATGTGTTGAAAGTGCCTGGCATAGAGCTTCTTAGCCTCGAAGTGATATTCGCCTGCTGCCTGGTATCCTGCCTCTAGAAAGGGGATCGCCAGTCGATCTATTCCGATTCGCGGATCCTGAAATGTTCGAAACGCGATGTGATCGTTGACGATGGTCTCGCCACGATCTGAAAGCAATTGGTGGATCTGATCGGCCTGCGGATTGATTTTCCGATACGAGTCCCAGAGCTGTTCGATAAGCTTCTCGATGCTGCGATCCATTACGTTCTCCTTGGTATAAGGTACCAATCTGAAGAATTCTATCCTGATCTCTGGTTCAAGCAACTTTGTAAGTAAGAAATAAGACTTACGGGCGGTCAAGCGTTGGTGCTGTTGTTGTAGAAGATCCAGCGGGCAGAGACTAAACTAATCTCGCAACGAATCAATCCGAATTGAAGGGGAATCATGAGTTGGGTTCGTTTAACGGCTCCTTGGAATCCTGCTGGGACACCTCATTTTCCCCTGCTGGAGTTCTCTTTCATGACATTTCGTGCACTTATTATCACGTTGCTGCTGACTTTAGGTCTGGGCGGATTTGCCGTTCAGGCAGAAGAGACGAATAGGAAAGAGTACTCACCGGTCATGCTTTCCGGTGATTGGGTACCGGAAAAACCGCATCAGATTGACTTCGATAATCTTCCCAAGATTCCCTCGCAACACGTAGTGATTAGTGACGTCCGCAAGCCGAAAGGCGTGCATCAACACAACTATCTTACGTTCTACGATGGCCGCTTTTGGGCCATGTGGAGCGACGGACCGGGCGTAGAAGATCGAGTAGGCCAGCGGGTATCCTATGCGACGAGCAACGATGGCATCCAGTGGAGCAAGCCCAAGTACGTCACGCCAGAGCCGCCCACCTCGGGTAAGGACTCCAAGCATTACAACACGCGCAGCAGTGAAGGTTTTCGCTGGATCTCGCGCGGCTTCTGGCAGCGAGATGGTGAGCTTCTCGCTCTATGCTCACTTGACGAAGCGGCTGGCTTTTTCGGAAAGAGTCTGGAGCTCAGGGCGTTCCGTTTCGATAAGAAGGGCAATGCCTGGGTGGATCATGGTCTGGTTCACAAGAACGCAATTAATAACTTTCCACCCAAGCAGATCCCTACCGGCGAATGGATGATGTCGCGGAGAACCTACGACTACTCCAAACATGGTGTCGAGTTTCTGACTGGTGGCGTCGATGCGATCGATGACTGGGAGGCTTTCCCGGTACTTGGCTCCAGTCAGGAATTAGCGGCCGAAGAACCTTACTGGTGGGTTCTACCAGACGGTCGTCTGACGGCATTGTTTCGTGACAATCGTAAGAGTGGTTACCTGTATCGTTCGTTCTCAGAAGACAATGGTCGTACGTGGAGTCGTCCACGTCGTACCGACTTCCCCGATGCTCGTTCCAAATTCAGCGGTGTACGCTTGGCCGATGGGCGTTACATCTTGGTGTCGAACCCCCACCCGAAACGACGTGACCCTTTGGCCCTATCGATCAGTAGCGATGGTGTTGTGTTCACGAAGATGGGGTATCTGGCCGGAGGAAGACATGTTGATTACCCGCATGTTATCGAGCACGATGGCCATGTACTGATTGCATTTGCGACACAGAAGCAGACCGTCGAAGTGCTGAAGATTAAGCTCGAGGACCTCGACAACTTGACGATGCCCGACAAGCCACTTGTTAAGACCGCCCCCAACGAGTCCAATCAGCGCGAGTAGCAACATGGTGGTGGGTGCGATTGTGCCCCGAATGTAGCCTATTCTTTTCCGCTTGTCTCGCTGGAAGTGGACATTGCTCTACGGTAAATCGAGGCCGCTGCTTCCAGCGGATCTAGATACAAACATTGCACCAATCGTCTAGGGTGTCAGGCGTTTCACGTATAGGTAATATGCACCGCAGACCTCATCCCCACTCTCATTCAACAAATAAGATTGAATTTCCATGGGGCCTTTCGAGAGATGCTGTTGGGTGATAAACGCCGTTTTCGTCTGATTCGGCGTATCGAGTACCTTTACGTTATCGCTAAGGCGAAGCTTGGCCGCGTGGATCGGTAGTGCGGTGCCTGCGATAAAGGTTCCATCGGTTACCTCCTTCGCCGCGCAACCTTTTGCGAGTTCCAGGCCGCTTTCTCTAGGCCAGCGCCGAAGTTCAAACTCATATAAACCCGGCTGATCGACTTGAACGTGCCAGGCTCCGTTCTTCCGGACCCCGCGTCGAATTTGAATTTGTTGGTCGACGAACACATCCAGCCATTCGCAGCCGGAAAGCAAAATCGGGTTTTCTGCGTCACTTCCTATAATCACACTCTGCGGTTCAAGCACGTCGTCTTTGACTTCATCCCACCAGCGATCAAGGTGCGAACGCATCTTGGCGACGATATCCGGATGCTTGTCCGCTACGTTGTGATCCTGGTGGATGTCGTTCTGGACGTTGTATAGCTCGCGATTCTCGATCAACCGCCAATGCTTCCACATAACACAGGCACCGTCGCGGTGAGGAATAGCCGGATTCTCTGTCGTGTAGGTCACTTTAAAACTCGGCATCCGGCTATAGTTGATTACCAACATACGGTCAGTCAGTTCGCTTGTACGATCGTCAATCAAGGGGCGTAAGCTTGTTCCGTCCAGTTTCGCTGGCAAATGCGTTGTGATCCTGCATAGGTCCGCCAAAGTTGGCATCAGATCTTGAACATGACAAAGCGTATCGATCTCACCTGGATTGTTAATGCCGCTCGGCCAGCGAATGAAGCATGGAACGCGATGTCCACCTTCCCACAATGTCGTCTTGTGGCCTCGCATCTGGGCGTTGTAATAGTGAATGCCCATTGTGCTGCCGTTGTCGGTCAGGAATACGACGATCGTATTTTCCTTTTGCTCAATCTTCTCTAGGAACTGGTCCAGAAGTCCCACGTTGTCGTCGATGTTCGCACCCATCGCTAAGAAGCTGACAAGGTCCTTCCTTTGATTCGGCCCGAGTGACTTCCCCACTTCCGGATGGGAGTTCATGGCCGCGCGAATTGCATCGCGGTATGAATCGGGCACGAACCATGGCCAGTGGGCAGCGTTCAAAGCGATGTAAGTGAAGAAGGGACGGTTATCTTGGGGGTTATCAATCCACTTCATCGCTTCGCCAAAGAAGACATCGGTACAGTATCCTTCGTACTTTTCGCGTTTCGTGTTGTGAATATAGGTATCTTCGAAGTAGTCGTTGTCCCAATAGTCGGGCACACTGTTGATATGTGAAGAGGGGAACCAGAGGGCCTCGTCAAATCCCCGGTCTTCAGGCCGAAATGGATAGTTGTCTCCCAAATGCCACTTGCCAAAGTGCCCTGTCCGATAGCCTGCGTCCTGGAACATATTTGCCATCGTTTTCAATTCAGGTCGTAGCAAAGTTCGGCCGCTGCTGACGTTGATTGCACCATTGCGAAACGCATCCAGGCCACTCAACAGTTGCCCACGAGTTGGCGTACACATGGGAGAAACGTGAAAGTCGACGAACCGCACACCTTCTTGGGCCAGGCGATCGATATTGGGTGTGCTTGTGATGGGATTTCCAGTGCACGAGAATTCACCATACCCCTGGTCATCGGTCATAATCACGATGACGTTAGGACGCTCGACCGCACAGACAGTACTCGGCGCTAACATGTAGCTACCAAAGATCAGTCCAATTGTCAGTAACACAATTGATTTCATGATGAGTGTCTTCCTCTCAAAGTATGGGTTGGAAGAGAGACGATTCCTGGGATTTGGCCTGTCATTTTCGGAAGCGATTGCGAAGGGAGTCAATCAGGACCGCGACGACAATCACGCTGCCCGTAATGATTTGCTTGTTCGCGTCGGATACGCCGATCTGGGCAAGGCCTGTCTGCAGGACCGAAATGATCAGCACGCCGATGAACGAACTGATCACGCTCCCCCGGCCACCCATCAAACTGGTGCCGCCAATCACGCATGCCGCAATTGCTAGTAGTTCCATTCCGATAGCCGCATTGGGATCAGCACTTGAAAGACGTGATGTCTGAGCGAGGCCAGCCAGTCCACATAGGAGACCACTAAGGGTAAACACGGCGACGGAATATGGCGCTGTCCGGATGCCGGACATTCGTACAGCTTCTTCGTTTGTCCCGATCGCAATGCAGTAACGACCAAAAACGGTCCTGGAAAGCAGGAACTGCCCTACTAGTACGGCTCCCAAAGCAAGCAGGAATGCCGTTGATAAATGGAGATAGGGAAGAGGTTCACCGATCGCCTCGACCTTAGAACCAATATATTTGGTCTGAGAATCAGTGACGACCTTGGTCGCTCCACGAGCAATCTCCAGCATTCCTAACGTGACGATGAACGATGGGATACGAAAGCCTATCGATACGCACCCGTTAAAAAGACCGCACAGCGCACCTGTCGCCAGGCAGACGGGAATAGCAGCCCATAGCGGCCAGCCTGCATCTACCATCAAGGCACCGAGTACAGCCGAAGACAAGGCTAGTATGGAACCGACTGAAAGATCGATTCCGCCGACTACTAGGATGAAGGTCATTCCAACAGCAACGAGCGTCAGGTCAGGAATCTGGTTTGCGATCGTCGTGAAGGTTGATCTTTGCAGGAAGTTTTCGCTTAGCCCACTAAACACGCCCACCATAACGACCAGCACCACGCACAGGCCGCCATATTGAACAAGGATCTCTTTGACTGCTTTGGAGTTCATGCTTCGACACTCCGTGCACGGTAACCAGAAAAGGCAGCTTGCATGATCAAATCGTGGGACATGTCTTGTC
>NZ_PUIA01000072.1 GCF_002967715.1 Blastopirellula marina | reverse complement strand
CCGTCGAACCAGTCGTAACGCGACGCCAGCAAAAACAGTTCATGCAACTCGCATGGGAACTCTACCGAGGGGACCCCAACTGGGTACCGCCGCTGCGACAGACGCAAAAAGAGCTGCTGAACTTCGATCCCGACCCGTTCTATGCGACCAACGAAATCCAATGCTTCTTGGCGCTGCGCGATGGTAAACCGGTAGGACGCGTCGCGGCGATCATCAACAACGGGCACATCGAGCGATACAAAGAACGACGCGGCTTTTTCGGCTTTTTCGAATCGGTCAACGAGCAGGAAGTCGCCAACGCTTTGTTTGACGCGGCTCGCGAGTGGCTCAAAGAGCATGACATCTTGCTGGTCCGCGGACCGACCAACCCTTCGCTGAACCACGAATGCGGACTGCTGATCGAAGGCTTCGATTCGATGCCGACGTTCATGATGACCTACAACCACCCATACTACCCCGACCTGATCGAAGGGTACGGTTTCCGCAAAGTGGAGGACTTGTTCGCGTTCTGGGGTGATCTCAGCATGCTGGAGA
>NZ_PUIA01000071.1 GCF_002967715.1 Blastopirellula marina | reverse complement strand
ATGCGAATGACATCGGTCAGTTCGCTGATGAAAATCTTGCCGTCGCCGATCTGGCCCGACTGCGCCTTTTCGATAACGGTGTCGACGATTTCCTGGAACTGTTCGTCGGTGGCGACGATCTCGATCTTGATTTTCGGAACGAAATCAATCGAGTACTCGGCGCCGCGGTAGGTTTCGGTCTGACCCTTCTGGCGACCAAAGCCTTGGACTTCGATTGCGGTCATCCCACCGAAACCCTTGCTCACCAAGGCGTCTTTGATCTCATCGAGCTTGTGATGACGGACAATCGCTTCAATTTTCTTCATGGACGAACATCTCCGTATTCTGACGTGACGTGGATCGGGCGCTGCAAGGGCATTGGCCATTGCTGCACTCAAAAGCTCACATAACCAGCCCCAACGGTCATCTGCCTCCAAAACTCATTTGAATTAGGCAGACGAGAGAGACTGCTGGAAGGCCAGCGCAGACCGTCAATCGGACCGCTGTGAAAATTTGAGCGTCTTGCCCCACGGGATGCAATCATTATGCCAATTGCCGCAAAGCGTCTGACAGCATGCCACAACCTCTTACCCTAAAGGGGGTTACAGACAACATTGCAATCCCGAATAGTACCGAGATTGCCGGTGAAATCAGCAGAATGGGGCGCAACACGCGCGATATGCATGCACAG
>NZ_PUIA01000070.1 GCF_002967715.1 Blastopirellula marina | reverse complement strand
AACGAAGTAGCGGCGGCGCGTCAGCCGTGCCTGCGGGCCGTTTGCAACTAGGCGAGTGCGATGGCGGTTCGCCTGATAGAAAACGCTTCCCATCGGGGAAGCTGGAACATGGCGGTCGACGAATCCTTGCTGGAGTCGACCGCCGATAGCCAGAGGGCAACGCTTCGCTTCTACCAATGGAGCGAGCCGACCCTCTCGCTCGGCTACTTCCAAAAGTACGCCGACCGCTGGTCCCACCACGAAAGCCGCGACGCCGCCTGCGTGCGCCGCGCTTCCGGCGGCGGGGCGATTCTGCATGACGCTGAGCTGACTTACAGCTACTGCGTGCCGACGGCCGATCCACGCAGCACGTCGGTGACCGGCCTGTTTGACCTGTTCCACCAGTCCCTGATTGTCACGCTGGCCGAGCTGGGCGTGACGGCGTCGATTTGCGGCAAGCCGCAGAAGGATCCCCACGGCGATCCGTTTCTCTGCTTCGAGAGACGAAGCAGTGTCGACGTAATCATCGATGGATATAAGGTTTGCGGC
>NZ_PUIA01000069.1:300000-488650 GCF_002967715.1 Blastopirellula marina | reverse complement strand
CCCGGGAGATTGGAGTGTGGCCTGACTCAAGCGACGGAAGAAATTCGTCTCGCTGGTCGGCCGTGAGAGATCTTGTTTGCGGAGGTCTTTGCCGCTTGTGAGATATAAGATACCTGCCTGTGTGTACCCATGTACAGGCTTGTTGGAATGATTTTGGGAAGTTTTTATTTCGAGGAAAACGGGCGAGAAAGTCGGTTTGTAACTAGAAAAGAGGACGCGCGATGAGGAAGGAGTTTAACCGCGGATTACGCGGTTCACTTCTCTTGGAATGTGAGAGAGCGGGTACCTGATTCGCACGCCCAAGCGGACTTGGGCGTGGCACCCGTTGGATTGGGGTTGTTGGTGAGTGTTGGGCGTGGGGAACGGAATTGGTGTTGTTCTTTTTATTTGCTGGAGGGATCGATTGATTGGTCTGTTTGTAGTTGCTTTAGATCCTCAGGCGTATCGACGTCCTCTCCCAGTTCTTCGACAGTGACATCGAACGGCGGATAGCGCTGAGCAAGGACGTTGAGCCCCTCGTGCTCGGCGAGGTTGAAGACTTCTTCTGTCAGTTTCCACGGAAAGAGCGCGGGATGACCGTGCTTCCCTCCGCTGGAAGGGCGAACGATCTGGCCGGGCATGTTTGCGGCCACCTTAAGAACCTGGTCGATCGTTGCCGTCGAAAGGGTCGGCATGTCGGCGGGGGCGATCAGCCAGGTATCGTCCGAGGTGGGCTCAAACGGTTCTTGGATCATGCGCAGGGCGACTTGGATCGAACCTTTCATGTCGACCGGGCGTGGATCGGCGAGGACGATGTGGACCGGAAGAACTTGCAGTAACTTCTGCAACTCGGTTCGACTCTGTGGAATGACCACGAAGATGTGATCGACCTGCGATGCTTGCCAGGCGGCGATCACCGTTTCCAGAATGGTCGAGTCCTTCCAGCGCAGCAGCAGCTTATCGGTCCCCATCCGGCGGCTTTCACCGCAGGCCGGAATGATGGCGAAGCTGCGTGCTGCACTACTCATGGCTGTGGTCGATTACGGTGCGAGACTAGCTGTGCGACGATGCTGATGGCGATCTCTTCGACGGTGCGGGAAGCGATGTCGAGACCGACCGGGGCGTGGACCTTGTCGAGCTGCTCCTGGGTGATTCCTTTTTCGAGCAGGTCGTCGTAGATCAGGCGGATCTTCCGCTTACTGCCGATCATGCCCAGATACGCCAAGGGGCGTTTCAGCAGATGGTACAGGCCGATTTCGTCGTGGTTGTGCCCTCGGGTGACAACCAGGCCGTAGGCACCATCGCGCAGGGGAAGCTTCGGAAGCACTTCCTGAAACTTGCCAGGCACACGCCGCATGGCGGTCGGGAAACGCTCGGGGGTGATCACTTCCGCGCGGTCGTCGACGACGGTGACATCGAAGTCGACCCAGTGAGCCAGTTTGGCAACGGCCTGACCAACATGCCCACCGCCGACAATCACTAATTCGCAGCGAGGCAGGATCGGGACGAAGGCCACGTTCTGCTCTCGATAGAAGAGCGGCCGGCCTGTCAGCGGACGCAGTGCCTGGGCGGCGATTCCCTTTGCATCGCGGCAATGGCTGGCGTCTCCTTGGGTGGCGATGATCGCACCGGTTGGTGATAGGAGTACCATGCCAAAGTTCCGCGGCGCGTGGTCGCGCGGATCGGCGGCGATAGCGAGCGTGCCGCCGAGGTTTGAGGTGATCGCTGCGAGAATCGACTCGAAGAAGTCGACCTTGTTGTGGGGTGTGAGGGGCTCGATGATCACTTCCATGCGTCCGCCGCAGATCAGACCGTCGTCCCAGCCGTAGTCGTGATCGAGGATGAACTCGACGACGGTCCCCTCCCCTGCTTCAAGGAGCTCGATTGCCCGGCGTTTGACTTCCGCTTCGACGCAACCGCCGCCTAACGTACCGACCTGCTGTCCGCTGGGGTATACGAGCATCGCCGCGCCCGCCTTTTGGGGCGTGGAACCGCGGGTATCGATCAGCTGACAATAGGCAGCCGCTTTGCCGGCCGGGATATCGGTAACCAGGGCTTGAAGGACGTCGCGCATGCAGGGTCTTCGAGTAGGACGATGGAAATGGGTGACTGTATGGTAATGGGTACGATGGGCCGGAGACCAGTGGCAAGCGTTGCCGCGAATCTTGCCAGAGTGATTGACCGGGGGCATTTCCGTTTTTACATTCCAATATGTCGTTAGATCATTGGATATTGCTACCTTCGTTGGAAGAATATTGTCATGCGTTTCATTTTGTCGATCACTCTGTTCGTTGTTTTGCTACTGGGCAACCGTGCCTGGGCTCAAGAAACGGCTGCTCCTGAAAGTGTGAAGCCAGGGATCAATGATTCGTTTCTCGACCCAGAGTTGGATGTCGAGTCGTACGTGAAGCGGTTTGAGGTTGAGAGCCGCGAGGTCTTTGCGGCCAGGAACGAGATCGTCGAGCGGATGAAGCTTTCGCCGGGGGACCGGGTGGCCGATATCGGTACCGGCACCGGGCTGTTCGTCGAGCCGTTTTCCGAAGCGGTTGGCGAGAAAGGCTGGGTCTACGCGCTGGATATCGCTCCGAAGTTTGTCGAGCGGGTCGAGAAACTGGCCGAGATTCGCAGCTTAAGCAATGTGACGCCGGTACTGTGCGGGCAGGATGATATTCGTCTGGCACCGGGCAGCATCAATGCCGCATTTATCTGCGATGTGTATCACCACTTTGAATACCCCGAGCAGTCGCTGGCCTCGATTCACAAAGCGATGTCGCCCGGCGGCAAGCTGGTGGTGATCGACTTCAACCGCATCCCAGGCGAATCACGGGAGTGGACGATCAACCATGTGCGAGCGGGCAAAGAAGTCTTCCGTGCCGAGATCGAAAAGGCAGGCTTCCGATTCGTGAACGAGGTGGAGGTTCCTTCGTTCAAAGAGAATTACTTCCTGCAGTTTGAACGGAAGTAAGGAAGAGGAAGGCTAACCGCGGATTACGCGGATGGGCGCGGATAAAAGATCCGAAAGATCCGGGGTGCCACCCTCAAGCGGACTTGGGCGTGGCACCCGGCTCGCTAAGATCACGCATCGCTTACGCTGGGGCTAGGACTTGCACCTTCATATCGGTGACCATGTCTTTGACTTGCTCGCGGTACTCGTTCATGTGCGGGGCAACGAGGTGAGCTTGAAGGTGCTCGACCGATTCCCAGGCTTCGACAACGGTGACGGTGTTGTCGCGGGGGCCTTCCTGCACGTCGCCGAGGCTTGCGTCGACGTCGATCGTGGGTCCGTAGGTGATGCAGCCATCTTCTTCCAGTACCTTCGGAACCAGTTCGTGGAATGCTACCAGGAAGGCGTCGCGGGTGCCAGGATTCAGGTTGATAGTTGCGATGACGTGGATCATGGTGCGCATAGTCTCTTTCTGGGGTCTTAAGTGGCGGGTGGCTTACTTGCTGTTCTTCTGGGCAGCGGATCGTTTCTCGGTGATCTCGATCGCTTTGAGAATGCCGCGGGCCTTGTTGAGCGTTTCCTGATATTCCATTTTCGGATCGCTGTCGGCGACGATCCCGGCCCCAGCCTGAACGTAGGCGATGCCGTCTTGAATGACGATCGTTCGCAGGGCGATACACGTATCCATGTTACCACCGTAGTCGATGTAGCCCACCGCACCGGCGTAAGGGCCGCGGCGATTGGGTTCGATCTCGTCGATGATTTCCATGGCCCGCACTTTGGGTGCGCCCGATACGGTACCGGCCGGCAAACAGGCCGCCATGGCGTCGAACGCGTCTTTCCCTTCCGGCAACTCGCCGGTGACGTTCGAGGTGATATGCATCACGTGGCTATAGCGTTCGATAGCCATCACATCGGAAAGCTGGACGCTGCGGTACTTGGCTACGCGGCCGACGTCGTTGCGTCCCAGGTCGACCAGCATCACGTGTTCGGCACGTTCTTTCGGGTCGGCCAGTAGTTCTTCGGCCAAGTGGGCGTCTTCCGCTTCGGTCAAACCACGCGGACGAGTGCCAGCCAGCGGGCGAACGGTAACCGTGCCATCCATCACGCGGACCATGATCTCTGGCGAACTGCCGACCAGGGTGGTTTCGGGCGTGCGGAGGAAGAACATGAACGGGCTGGGGTTCACGATCCGTAGCGTGCGGTAGATCTCGAATGGGTCGCTCTGGATGTCGACTTCCAGGCGTTGGCTGAAGACGACCTGAAAGATATCACCGGCCACGATGTACTCGACACATTTGCGAACGGCTGCTTCGAAGTCTTCCTGAGTGAAGTTCGAGCGGTACGCGATCGTGGGGTAGCCGGCCAGATCGATGTCGGTCGGGGTGAGGGTCGGGTCGTGCTTGGTCAGCTGAGCGACAATCTCTTCGGCTTGCTGACAGGCAGCGTTATAGATGGCCTGATGATCGTTGGGTTTGCCCTGGGGGCACTTGGCCATGACGATAACGTAGGCCGTTTTGGTGACGTTATCGAAGACGACCAGGTTGTTGTAGAAGCCGAACGAAAGGTCTGGCAGGTGGCGATCATCCTGGGGGGCGTTGGGAAGGTTCTCGACGTAGCGCACGACGTCGTACCCCGCGTAACCAATCGCGCCACCGTTAAACGGGGGGAGCCCTTCGATGTGGGCGACGTTGCCGGTATCCAGCCGCTTGCGGAGCTCTTCCAGCGGGTTGGCACTGGTGAAGGTCTCGGTTCCCTCGTTGCTGGTGATGGTGACTTGATCACGTGTCGCGCTGAGATGGTATTCGGGATGAATTCCGATAAAGCTGTAGCGGCCCACCTTCTCGCCACCGACGACACTTTCAAACAGGCAAGCTGGCTTGCCGTCGTCTAACTTGTGAAATGCCGAGACCGGGGTCATCGAATCGCTGATCAAGCGCCGATAAACGGGAATAATCTCGAACTTTTCCGCGAGCTTTTCGAACTCGGAGAATTCTGGGAGGTACGGCATAAGTCAGGTGTCTGCCAAAGGGTAGTGCTTGCCAATCCGTTGGAGGAGACGCGACAGGCATCGTAAATGTTCACGCCTGCCGGAAATCGGTCTCTGGTAACATTGAACGGCATGGCGTCTAATCTTGACACCCCCCTTGGCGTCGATAGAATCCAGAATAATCCTCTCGCGTTATCTCTAATCGCGAATTGGATTTACGTTAATCGGCCAGCCAGCTGCTAGGGTCGGTTAACGAGGACAAGACAAACCAGCGGCTTAAAACCCACGTGGGAGGAGGCGATTTTTCGTCATGAAATGTCAACAATGCGAAAAGCCCGCCACGTTTCATATCACGGAACTTACCGGCGAGAAGCCGCATGAGCTGCACTTGTGCGAGCAATGCGCGCAGTCGTACCTGACGCAGAACCCCTCGGGTGGGATGCCGATTCAGCCTTCGCTGGCCGGCATGCTGCATCACCAGTTGAAAGTGGCCGACACGGCCAAGGAACTGGCCAAGCTGGACGAGCAGGTTTGTCCGATCTGCGGCATTAGTTTCTATGAATTCCGCAACCAGGGGCGGCTCGGCTGTCCGCACGACTATACCTGCTTCGGCAGCGAGCTCGATCCGCTGATCGTCAATATCCATGGCGATACACAGCACAGCGGCAAGCATCCCAAGCATCATCGGCAGTCGTCGCAAGATCAGACGCGGTTGATTCAGCTGCACAACGACATGAAAGCAGCCATCGAGAAGGAAGACTACGAGCGTGCTTCCCAAATACGGGATGAAATCCGTAAGATTGAGGAAGGCGAGTCCTAAGCTTACACTGTGGGACAGCATACACTGTAAGCCCGCGACGACGGCTCGAGCTGAAATACCCAACTGGAGAGTGAAGGTACAATTTAAGTGGAACTCAAAGAATTGGCATGTCGATCTGGCGAATGGATGCGCGGTAGCGGGCCTGAGTCCGATATCGTGATCAGCAGTCGTATTCGCCTGGCTCGCAATCTGGCTGAGTTCCCCTTCATTCGCCGCTGCTCGCCGCAAGATCGCAAGTCGATCGAGAAGATGGTGCACGACCGTCTCCAGGCGATCCCCGGTTTCAACACGCTGTATTACCTGCGTGTCGATGAACTGGCCCACGTCGATCGCCAGTTTTTGACCGAACGTCAGTTGATCAGCCGCGAACATGCCGAGGCTGAAGGTGCCCGCAGCGTGGCGATCGATAACGACGAACGCTTAAGCGTGATGATCAACGAAGAAGACCACCTCCGCATTCAAGTGATGAAGAGTGGTCTCGATTTGCACAGCGCCTGGCAACAGATCAACGAAGTGGACGACCAGCTGGAAAGCAAGCTGAGCTATGCGTTTCACGAACGGCTCGGCTATTTGACCGCCTGCCCTACCAACGTTGGCACCGGCATGCGAGTGAGCGTGATGCTGCACCTGCCGGCCCTGGTGATTACCAACCAGATCGAGAAGGTGTTCCGCAGCCTGCAGAAGATCAACCTGGCCGTGCGTGGTCTGTACGGCGAAGGGTCACAGGCCATGGGTGACTTCTACCAGATCAGCAATCAGATCACTCTCGGCAAGTCGGAAGAAGAGCTGATCGGCCAGGTGAGCGGCGTGGTGCCAATGATCATCGAGTACGAACGCAAGGCCCGCGACTTCCTGATCACGCAGAACCGCGAAGACCTGCACGACAAGATCAGCCGAGCCTACGGCATTCTGTGTACGGCCCAAACGATCAGCAGCGAAGAAACGATGCACCTGCTTTCCAGCGTGCGAATGGGCGTGAACCTGGGGCTGATCGACGACCTGGCGATTTCCGACATCAACAAGCTGTTCGTCGAAACGCAGCCGGCTCATTTGCAGAAGCTGCGTGGCAACGAACTGGACACGGCCGGTCGAAACATCGAACGGGCTCTCTACTTGCGGCGCTATCTGCAAGATCGAGGAAAAGAACACCGCGACGAACGAAATTAGGGTTCGCGGTCGATTTTCCTGAAAGATTTCTATAGACTCGGCGAATAACTTGTCGAAATCACGCTGCGCGCTCAACTCATGTCCCCTCACCCTCTTCCCCCGAGTACGGTGGAGAGGGGACCGGAACATTGTGGCGTCGTGCAGGTAGCGAACACCAACTCATCCTCTACTTGTTACCTATGCCTACGCTACTGCCAGAAAGCATAGTTCTGCTGGCCGCCGATGCCATTGATGGAATTACCATCGTGGTGGTCGTGTTGTTCATGCTGGGCGGAATCTTTTCGGAGCATCTTCAGGGAGGCTTGCGTAGTGCGTCGATGATTCGCCTGGGCAATAAGAAACGGGACCTCAGCCGGATGGAATTGGCGCTGCAGTCGATCCAAGAGGCGGACCCCAAGTTTGACTTAAAGAACTTCTGCATCGCGGCGACCGGCGCATTTCTGGAGTTCGACAAGGCTCTGGACAGCGGCGACCTGAGCGACATCCGTTCATTTGTTTCCGATGGAATCTACCAGCGAATGGCCTTTGCGCTGGAGGAAGAGGCGAGCCTGGGGCGTACGCGGAAGACTACTGAGTTGAAGCTCACCAGCCTTTCGCCGGTCGAGATCACGTCTTCCAAGAACACCCAGAACGCGTTCGAGGTGATCTCGCTGCGGATCAATGGCTCGGCCGTTCGGCAGTACCGCATGAAGCAAGACGGCACGGATGTGATCATCGAAGAACCCGAGCCGATCGCGGAGGTGTGGACCTTCTTGCGACGCCGCGGGGCGCAAACCAAGTCGAAGGACTTCGGTTCGGTGCATGGTCATTGTCCCAACTGCGGAACTGACATTTCAGTGAACCAGTGGGAGAAGTGCCCTTCGTGCGAGAGCACCGTCCGTTCCGGCGAACATGACTGGGTCCTTTCCGAGATCTCGGATCAATCGTCGTGGAAGATCACCCGGCCGTTCAAGATGAGCAGTGCGACCCGCTACTGGATCAAGCAGGACCAAGGCTTCAGTTCGCATTACCTGGAAGACCGCGCGAGCGTGATCTTCTTTCGCAAGTTCCTGGCCGACCGCCTGGGGGTGATCGATCCGCTGGGGAAGGTCGCGACCGATCGCTTTTGTGACGGATACGAAAAGAAGCTATTGCCAGATAGTTTCGGCCGGCGCACGGTTTACATCCATCCACGAATCCTGGCGGCGGATGTTTCTGGCGTGATTGCGGAAGAGCCATTCGATCGGGCCCTGATGTACATTCGCTGGACGGCTCGCCGCGGCACGATCGATCGTCACGGCGAATTGGAACTGGAACGAGATCCGGTGCAGGTGAGTACGATGATGGTTCTGGTTCGTCAGCACGGAGCGAAGACGCGCATCGAACGCACGATCACCAGTTCGCATTGCCCCAAGTGTGGTGCCCCGGAGTCGAATAACGCTTCGCATGCCTGCGAGTTCTGCCATACGGTACTCAACGATGGGGCTCTTGAATGGACGCTGGCCGACGTGTTGCCGTTCACCTCGACCGCGGCGATGGCCCTGCGAAAGAAGGCATACGAAGGGATCGAAACGAAGATCGCCGTGTTGCCGTTCGATACCGGCGAGGATGCCCCGATCGAGCGCGTGGTGATGATGGAACAGACGCTGCCCGAGTTCACCAAGAGCGAGATGGAAGGGGTGCAGATCGACGGCGTGGCCCCAAAAGTGGCCGTGCGCGAAGACGATATTACGCTCTGCCAGCTACTAGGGGAAGTCGCTGGTGGGCTGCATATCTCGAAGGCCGACGCAAAGGATTTTATTCGCGAGGTGGCTAGAAAGTGCGGGATCGATAACGCCGCGCTCGTCAAAGCGATGCGACGACGCGAGAAGCTCGATCGCCGCCGGTTGAAGGACGTGAACTCGCAGGTCCTCAAACGCTGGCTGATGGCGATGATCGACGTGAGTTTAATCGATAGCCGCATGGAGGCCTGGGAAAAGGTCTACATCAACGCGACCGCGGTTGAGTTGGGGCTGAGCCGATACGATGTGGAAGCGGCCCTTCGGATACGGACGCTTCAGTTAGAAGAGTGGACCGAAGGGATGCGGAGCGTCGACATGTTCTCGTGGGTCGTGTACATGGCCGCCGCGGATGGTCGTTTCGATCCGAAAGAGATCGAGCAGTTAAAGCAATTGGCCGCCGACTATGGGATCTCTCACAAACGCTTGAAGGAGATGTGCATCGCCGCCAAGGAGAACAAGCTTGAGGTCAGTGTCCCGGAAGATCAGACGATCGGCCAGTTCTGGCTGGTGAAGATGATCGACATGGCCTTTGCCGACGGCAGCGTATGCGCGAAAGAGAAGAAGGTTTTAGGCAAGGTCGCCAAAAAGATCGGCCTGACCGACTACGATTTGACCCATCTCATCCGCCGCCGCCAAGCGGTGTTATACAAGCAAGCCCGCGAGGCCCTACGCGAGAAGTCGACCTCGGTAGACGGCGAACTGCATTTGAAAGCCGACTGGAAGGACTAGTCGTTCTTTCATGTGTGCTGGGTGCCACGCCCAAGTCTGCTTGAGGGTGTCCGATAATTCAAATCGTATAAAACCCCGAGAAAATGGGCATACCAGAAGCACTCTAGCGACGGGTTCAACCAATAGGAAACTCGCTGATTGCTAAACGGCTATACAGTATGCTTTTTCCGGAATTGAATTATCGGACACCCTCAAGTCTGCTTGAGCCTGCGAATATGACAGGACCATGCCTACGAAGACGTAGGCATGGAGGCTAGTTCCGGGCACTCGATCTGTCGTGACGACTAGTCTTTTTTCGTCAGCTTGGCCCGTAGATCGGGGATGATCGAACTGGGGACGAACTTTTCCAACTGTTCGTCGTTGGCCAGCGGGGTGATCTGCTTGAGCAGCGAGCTGGAAACGTGGCCGTATTCTTCATCGGCCATGAGGAAGATCGTTTCGATCTCGCTATCGAGCTTGCGGTTGGCCATCATCATTGTGAATTCACCGGCGATATCAGTCAGAGGGCGAATACCGCGAATCATCACCCGCGCGCCCACACTGCGAACGAACTCGACCGCCAGGCCGTCGAACGTGCGAGCTTCGACGTTGGGCATTTCGGCCGTCACACGCTGAACCAGGTCGACGCGTTCGTCGGGGCTGAAAAGGCCTTTCTTATCGGCATTGATGCCAATACCCACGATCAAGCGATCGACGAGTTGGCTGCTGCGCTCGATCAGGTTGAGGTGCCCCAGGGTGATGGGGTCGAACGATCCAACGTAAACGGCGATGCGGTTGCCAGCGGTCATCGATTCAGTCCAGGTGTTTTCTATCAAGGGGTTGGGGCTACGACTTATCGAACGTCGTGATGTAGTTGCTGAAGACCCAGCGTGCGATGGCGAAATAAACAAACTGAGCGACTTGAAAAGCGACTCCCAAGCCAACACCGATGGCCATGAAGATCATCATGAAGGTCTTGACCATCTCGGCTGCCTGCGGGTTGGGTGTCTCTGGCATGACGAGCGTACTTTCCATGATGTTCCAATTGGCTATCTGCATGAGCACGGTCGTAATGGTGTTCCCAACAATCAGTACCATCGCAAAGATGAACGTGTTGTTGAGGAGGCGATAGTCGGACACCTCTCGCCGTCGCAGACATTGGATGCTGCCGTACAGCAGCAAAACACCGACGGCTAGTGACGCAAACGCCAAGATAATAAGCGGAATGAAATAGGTTTGTGTTACCTCGGCCATCTTGGCTTGCATTTCCGCCTGCATTTCGGCTTGCATCTTAAACTGAGGATCGTCCGAAGGGGGCGTGAAATTGAATCCACCTGGCGAAACCACATGCATAATGAGCATGGGAACCGCACTGAGGAATCCCAACAAATACAACAGAGCCAGAATGATGGCGATCACGACGATAATCGTGATCTTCTTCGGCCGGGCTGGCTCGCTGGGAAGCACTTCGGCCAGTACTTCCTCTCGATCGGTGAAGTCAACCATCCGCTTTTCCATGTAGGGTAAGGCAATGCAGGCGTTTGTCAGTTGAAAGCTTAATCCACGGCGGCTAGGGTTTCTAGCAATCGCTGGATATCGGCCTGATTGTTGTAAGCGTGCGGGCTGATGCGAGCAAAGTCGCCGCGAACGCTAAAGTTTACCCCCATTTTCTGACCTGCCGCGCGAAGGTCTTGGGGAGACTTGCCTGGGACTTGGAACGAGACGATGCCTGAACGTTCGTCCCCGAGACGACTGGGCAGGATCTTAGCGCCAACGCTTTCGAGTTGTTGGCAAGCGTAATCGGTGACTTCCAGCACGCGCTCGCCAATCGCTGAAGCTTTGGGACCGGCACCATACTCGAGCAGCAGATCCAAGCTGGCTCCCAGGCCGATCAAGCCAGGCATGTTCTGCGAACCTCCTTCATAGCGGGCCGCGCTATCGCGGAACGTGAGGTCGATCTTGTCGAAGTTCTTTCGCCCGGCGACGCTGTTCCAGCCGATGCCGATGGGATGCAGTTCGCTGAGCAGTTCCCGCTTCACGTAGAACACCCCTGCCCCCTCTGGGCCGAGCATCCATTTGTGGCCATCGGCCGAGAGGAAGTCGATGTCGGCGTCGCGAACATCCAGCGGAAAGACACCCATCCCCTGGATGGCATCGAGGAAGAACAACGCCCCGGCGTCGTGCGCGATCTGGGCGACTTGTTTCGGATTGATCCGCCAGCCGGTCTTGTAGCTGACCCAGCTGATCGACAAGAGACGGGTACGCTCGTCGCAGGCCTCGGCAATTCGGTTCAGATCAGGCTGGACGCCGTCGACCGGAATGACGCGGACTTCGACCCCCTTGGATTGTTGATGCAGCCATGGATAGAGATTCGAGGGGAACTCGTTCCCGAGCACCACCAAATTGTCCCCTGGCTTCCAGGCGAGCCCTTCGGCAACGAGGTTAATGCCGTGTGTCGTGTTGCTGACCAGGGCAATCTCTTCGTTTTGGGCACCAATAAGTTTGGCGGCCGACTGGCGGGTGTTCTCGATCGCTCGTTCCCAGTCGAGCCAGACTACATCCCCCTCTTGGGCGGCCTGATCGCACCAATTTTTGATTGCCTGGGCCGTTGTTTGCGGCAATGGAGCGACAGCGGCGTGGTCGAAATAGGCCCATTTCTGGGTCACTGGCATCGCCTGGCGGAAGGACTGCCAGCGAGAATCATCAGAAAACGTCATGAAAAGGTTCTTTTAAGATCGACTGAAAGACTTGTTGGAAATATAGTTACGTCGTAAATTAGGACGTTTTTCACTGGGCCGGTTTCCAGCCAATTTTAAGACTTTTCCATTCATCCCACACCATCACTGCGTCGGATAACGCCTGTCGCGTGACCCTTGATCTGGCAGATTGTGCACTCTAGGTGACATTGCCTAAGCTTGAGGTATACTGGATGGACTAGATAAATTGGTCAAAATTTGTCTTTTCACTACGTAGCTTATCGCTGACTGTCTCCAGGAGTTGCCAATGCCGAAAGCGCTGACGATTGTGGGAATGGGTGTCTCCGTTCTCCTGATTCTGGTATTCGCGCTCGACCTGTTGGCAGGCGTCCCCTTTGGCGGCGTTAGCATGACGATGGATATTGCGTTTGTGATCTGTGCTGCGATCCTCGGGTTTCTGTCGTATACCACCTTCGCCGAACAGAAATAATTCGGCGCATCTGCCCCATTGTGTGGGAATTCGTCCGATTTTTCGTGCGTCTTTCCGCGTCTCTCCCACTGGTAACGAGAAAGTTTGCTTTACGTGGTTCGCTTTGGCTGGAAAAATAGAGCAAAGCCAAAGCAAATCAAGGGAGATAGCGAGTGCTAAACATGAATCGCCGACGAATGTTGGGAATGCTGGGAGGAATATCCGCAGCGGCTGCTGCTCCACCTCTATGGGCTGCTCCTCCGTCCGATTCACAGCGACGTACCTGGGAAGCGTGCGTCGAGAAAGGCCTGGGCTGGGTTCAGCGTACCCAATCACGCCTGGGCCACTGGACCGCCGCCAACTATCCCACGGCCATGACTGCGTTGGCTGGCACGGCTTTGTGTGCCTCGGGCTCGACCACCATGCAGGGTCCGTACTCTGAGAACCTCCGCCGCGCGGTGGAGTTTCTCGTCTCGAAGGCTCGCCCTAACGGTTTGATCGGCGATCCGCTGACCGACAACCGCTACACGTACGGTCATGGGTTCTCGATGCTCTTCCTTTCGCAGGTGCTGGGAGAAGAAGAAGACTCGCTGCGTCGTGAAGAACTGATCAAGATCCTGGCCAATGCCGTGAAGTTCAGTGTCTTCGCTCAAACCAAGTCGGGCGGTTGGGGCTACGTTAGCGCGAAGGATGGTAACGACTTCGACGAAGGTTCGACTACCATCACCCAGGTGCAAGGTCTACGCGGCTGCCGAAACGCCGGCATCCCCGTTCCCACCGAAGTGATCGAGAACGCCAAGAAGTACATCTACGACTGCCAGAACCCGGACGGGGGCATTTCGTATAGCTCGAAGAACCGTGGGACATCTCGCCCAGCGATTACGGCAGCTTCGATCTGCTGCCTGCAAAACGCGGGCGAAACGAAGTCAGACGTCGTGCAGAAGATGCTCGACTACTGCAAGAAGAACCTTTACCAGATCCAAACCCAGGCCCAAAGCTTCAGCCACTGGCACTACTCGTACCTGTATTACTCGCAGGTCGTGTATCGCGAAGGGACTGACGACAAGACCTTCTGGGAAGCGTTCCGCAATCGCCTGTACGACCGCATCACCGGCGAGCAGAACGGCGAAGGTTACTGGGACGAAACGAGCATCGGTCCCATCTACGTCACGGCCTGCAACCTGATCATGATGCAGCTAGACATGGGCTATCTGCCGATCTATCAGCGGTAGTAGCAACGAGAGCGTTTCTCTCGCCTCCTCTCCCCCGCAGACGGTGGAGAGGAGGCGAGCAAGTTTACACCGAGTTCTCGTCTTCGTACGCCAGGATTGCTTCGATGATGCCGTCCATGGTGTACGTCTTCGCTTCGACGGTTACTTCGTAGCCAAGCTCGCGGACGGTATCGGATGTGATCGGGCTGATGGTGACGATATTGCTGCTGGCCATCGCTTCGGGGACCAATCGCGCGGTGGCCCTGGTAATAGCGCTGCTGGTGAGGATCACCCAGTCGAACCCGCTGGTCTCGAGTTGCCTTTTTACTTCTGGTGAGACCTCGGCCACGTCGGTGCTTTCGTACGCGATCACTTCTGTCACGTTGGCACCTGCCTGGGCGAGTCCCACCGGCAGCACATCGCGTCCGCGTGACGCCCGCGGCAACAGCACGCGCTTGCCGACAACCTGATCGGCCATCGCTTCGACCAGCGATTCGGCCCGGTACTCAGCAGGAATGATGTCGGCCTTGAAACCGTAGGCGAGCAGCTGCTCAGCAGTGCCGGGGCCGATCGCTCCGATTTTCAAGTGCCCCAGCATCCGGAAGTCGTAGCCCAGGGCCCGCAGGCGTTCCATGAAGAACGTAACGCCGTTGCGGCTGGAAAACGCAATCCAATCGAACGACTTCAACTTGGCGATGGCTTCGTTCAAGGGACCTTGATCGTTGGCAAAGTTGATATCGATCGCCGGCTGCACGAAGACCTCCGCCCCCAGTTCGGCCAGCGGATAACGCAGCTCGGCGGCTTGATGTTCTGGACGCGTGATCAGGAACGATTGCCCGAACAGAGGCCGCTGCTCGAACCAGTTGGGAATGCTTTGATCTTGGGCGACTTGCCCCACCACGGTAATCACCGGGGGGCGAATCTTGGAGCCAGAGTGCAATAGGCTGGGGATCTCGCCGAGCGTGCAGCGAAACGTTTCCTGGTCAGGCCAGCTGCAGCGACGGATGATCGCGCACGGCGTATCCGGCGATTTGCCATGGGCAATCAACTGGGCCGACCACTGCGGGGCCGTGGTGACTCCCATGTAGAAGACCAGTGTGCCAGGGAAATTAGCCAGGCCAGCGTAGTCGATCGAGGAGTCTTCCTTGTCAGGCTTCTCGTGCCCGGTGACAAACGCGACCGCCGAGGCATGGTCGGAGTGGGTCAGTGGGATGCCGGCATAGGCGCTGGCCGCCAATGCGGTGGTGATACCGGGGACAATCTGGAATGGGATATCCGCGGCGCGCAGGGCTTCGATTTCTTCGGTAGCCCTGGCAAAGACGGTCGGATCGCCACTTTTCAGGCGGACGACCGTTTTTCCTTGCTTGGCCAGCGAGACCATTTCTTCGTTAATGCGATCTTGCGACCACAGCTTTCGCTGGGCGTGGCTCCCCAGGCAGTGCATCTCTTGGGCGCTAATCGCGTACTCTAGCAGTTCCGGATTCGAGAGGTAGTCGTACAAAACGACGTCGGCTTGCTGCAGGCAGCGGATACCCCGCTGGGTGATCAAACCCGCGTCACCGGGGCCGCTACCTACGAGATAGACGGTTCCAGGTTCTGTGGCGGCGGATTGTTGATCGGTGGGTGTCACAGCGGTCCCTCAAAAGAGAGGTTTCAGGCATGAAATGTTACGCTTCCTTGAATTTAAAACGAATCCACCCTCTGACGGAAGCGGTTGATACAATAGGAGTAACGGATTATCGTGCTTGGCAAGCATTCAAAATTCCTCATGCGTATCCGATTGATTTGGCCTGCTTATGTCTGACGGTGGAAGTTTCTCAGTTTCGGAAGATGCCGACTACGAGGTCTCGCCTGCGCTGCGTAAACAGCTGCAACAGTTGTTTGATCACGCTACGCAAATGATGAGCAAACCGAAGTACGACTATGACTATGCGCATAGTCTGTTGGGGGATTGCTGCAAGAGAGACCCGGCGAACTTGGTCTACGTCGAGAAGATGCTCGAAAACCTCGATCTGAAGTTCAAAGGGAAGAAGAAAGGCTCGCTCTTTTCCGGTTTCGGCGGCAAAGGGGGCCTGAAAAAGGCGTTGGCGGCCAAAAAGTGGCAAGACGTCATCAAGGAAGGGATCGACCTGCTTAAGAGCAATCCCTACGACAGCATCACGCTGCGGGGCATGGTCGATGCGTGCGAGGCGATGCGCTACAACGAGGTGGGCCTGCGTTACATGAAGAACGCCATGGACGGCTCGCCCGGTGATATCGAGGTAATGCGGCACTGTGCCCGCTATTTGGGACGGGTTGGCCAGTTCGACCAGGCCATCTCCTTGTGGCATTTCATTGAAGAAAAGAACCGCGGCGAAAAAGAAGCGAATCAGATGATTTCGCAGCTGACTATCGACCGCGAACGTCGAGCCAAAGGTCTGGCGACGGTTACCAACCGAATTGATCCGGCCGATGCCGCCAAAGTTCGCCGCCGACAAGCCGCCCACGAAGAAGGGGACCGTAAGTCGGAAGTGCAGGAACGACCGGCCACGAAGATCGAACTGAATGAGAAGCAGAAGCTGAAAGCCAAGATCGAAGCCGACCCCGATCAACTGGAAAACTATCTGAAGTTGATCGATTTGTGGGTCACCGAAGAAAAGTACTTCGAGGCCGAGGCGGTTTGGAAAGAGGCCCAGGCTCATTTTGGCGATTCGCTCGAGCTAACCGAAAAGCGGGAAGACCTGCTGATCAACAAGGCTCGGCATCGGTACAAGATGGCCGAAAACCAGGCCTCGGCCCAGTCGAGTCCCCAACTTCTGGAACTGGTTGAAACGGCCAAAAACGACCTCCACCGCCTGGAACTGGAGATCTATGCCAAGCGAAACGAGCGTCATCCGGACGATTTAATGATCAAATACGAGCTCGGCTTGCGGCTCAAACGAATGGGAAATTACGAACAGGCCGAGCAGCTGTTCGACGAAATCTCGCTGGCGGATGAAAAACTTTTAGCAATTTGCTACCTGGGCAAGGGAGAGTGTCTGCAGGCCCGGAAGAAGTTTGTGACGGCCATGGAGACCTACGAAGAAGCCCTAAACTATTCTGACAGCTTAAGTTCCGAGCGATTGAAGCTCCTTTTGTACCGAGCCGGCGTGCTCGCCCAGGGGCTTAAAGAGTGGACTTCGGCCACCACGTATCTGAAAAGGCTCGAGAAATTGGATCCAGCCTACAAAGATGTGAAGCGACGGCTAGACAAACTCAAGTAAATCCGGCATGATGATTAGCTTCTATTAAGAGTCTGACAAAGGACTGTTCGTTTCCGATTACCCGGTTCAATCATGCCTAATACCAAGAGCGCCAAAAAACGTCTTCGCCAGAATGTTATCCGCCGTAACCACAATCGCGCGATTAAGTCCGCGATTCGTTCCTCGATCCGTAAGGTTCGGGAAGCTGTTGCGGCCAAGGAATTCGAAAAGGCAGACGAACTGTTCCGCGTAACGGTCAAGAAGCTGGACAAGGCTGGTGCCAAGAATGTTCTGCACCAAAAGACCACCTCGCGTCTGAAGTCGCGCCTGAATCATCACATCAAGTCCGCCAAGGACAAGGCTGCTGCCTAGTAGCCTGTTGGTGCTGATATCTGAGTTTCGGCTGACCCAGGGAATCGACTCTGGGTCGGCGAAACCAATATGCAGATACTGCCAGAGCGTTCTCTAGCTATTTCGCACCCATCTTTGTTCGAGCCGGGAACATGGGTCGCGCGTGCCTGCGGCACAAGCTAAGGAGGAACGCTCTTATTTTTTTGCGGCCGCCTGAAGCGTCAGGCATGCTCCCAGGCGATTTCGCATGCGTTGAAGATTGGTCCTTCGACGCACGTTCGTTTGTAGTCCCAGCTGCCGTCTTCCTGGCGAACTGGGGCCACGCAGGTGAAGCAGATGCCGATACCGCATGCCATTGGTGTTTCCAACGAAACCTGGCACGGTACCTTTTGCTCGGTGGTAAGCTCGCTGACCGCTTCCATCATCTTCTCAGGGCCACAGCACAGCACCTGGGCGAGGCCAAGGTCTTCGGCGATGGCTTGCTGCAGTAGGTCGGTCACCAGGCCGTGGTGCCCTGCACTGCCGTCGTCGGTGCAGATCTTCACATCCATGCCGGTCGCCTTGAAATCATCAAGCCCGGCGAAATCCGCGAACGAGCGGGCCCCGTAGCACAGCGTGACCTTTTTAGGTTTGCTGGTGGTGAATTGCTCGGTACCGTAAGACTGCTGGCCGAGAACCTGCTTGGCGACTGCCAGGAACGGTGTCTGGCCGATGCCGCCGGCCACTAGAATCAGGTGGTCGGTCTCGGGGATTGTGAAGCCGTTGCCCAGCGGGCCCCAGACTTCCAGCTTCTGCCCCTGTTCGAGCTGTTTGAGCCGCGTGGTGAGCTTGCCGTGGACCTGGTAAACGACGTCGACGTACTTGGGCTGGCCATCTTCACCGGCGATGACGTCGTACAGGGCGAAGGCACGTCCCAGCAGTGGATCGAAGCAGTTGGCAATGCGGACCATGACGAACTGCCCTGGCCGAATCTTGGCGGCGATCTCGGGGGCCTCGAAGCGAACGCGATAGATGCGGGCCGAGAGGGGGACGTTTTCGACGATCGAAGTCGCCTGAAATTGAAACTGGGACATGGGCCTGGCAATCCTTGATCGGGCTCTATTTGCGGCGCATCTGCTTCTTCTTGGAAGCCTGCTTCTGCTTCACGGCTCGCCCTTGGCCACGACGCGATTCGCTGGCAGCAGGCGACTGCTTGGAGTTCTTTTTGGTCTTCTTCTTGCCGCCGCGAAACGTCGTTCCCTTTTTGACGGCGGTCTTGCCGGGACGGCTGGCGGGGCTGGTACCGGTGGTACGTCGGCCGGCAGGCTTGCGCTTAGGAGTCCCCTTGGCGGCACCTGCGGCGGAAGCGTCTCGCAAGGCTTTGACTTCCGAGGGCTTCAGTTCGCGGAACGAGCCGGCGGGGACTTCCCCCAGCTTGAGAGGGCCGATCGAGATTCGCTTCAGACGCAGCACCTTGTGCCCTACTTTCGCGAGCAGACGGCGAATTTCGCGGTTTTTTCCCTCGCGGAGGACGATCTCGAGGATCGAGCTTTTGCCCCGTTTTTGTTTCAGGCGGCAGCTTTCCGCTTTGACGAAGCCCTCGGCGATGTAGACGCCGCTTTGGATCATCTTGATCTCTTCGACCGAGACCGAGCCGGCGACTTCCACGTGGTAGGTCTTGGGAACGCCATAGCGTGGGTGAGCCAGCTGATTGGCCAGTTCACCATCGTTGGTGATGATGATCAGCCCTTCGCTCTGGCGGTCGAGACGTCCGATGGTGAACAGCCGCTCGTCCTGCGGGACGAGGTCGATCACACGGGTACGCCCTGCCTGGTCGAAGTTGGTGCTGACCACGCCGACCGGTTTGTTCAGGATGAAATATTGCTTGCGGCGAGCACGAATTCGCTGGCCGTCGACCATGATTTCCTGCTTGGCAGGATCGACCGAGGTGCCCAGTTCGGTGACGAATTCTCCGTCGACTTCGACGCGTCCTTCCTGGATGATTTCTTCGCACTTGCGGCGCGAACCGATCCCGGCTTCAGCGAGGAGTTTATGGAGACGAATCAGCGATGACGATGAACCAGGCATGGGGCCAGCAGACTGCAATTAAAGGACGACGGCGAATGGCTCTATGATACGCCTGGAGTCCTGCTTAGCCCATGGGTCGCGCGTGTAAACTGGCTAAAACGCGGGGTTTCCGTACTGATCGAGATAGCTGTACGGCTGGTTTTTGACCGCCTCGGGCAGCGACGAGCTGAATTCGCGCGGTCGCACGCCCAGCATTTCAGGTCCGGCGTCGGTATCGGGGTAAGGATCGCTATACAGGGCCCTGACCCTCTGCTGCTGAACGGTGCCTGGGTTGAACCAGTTTGGTCTCGCCAAATTAGCGCAGCCGGCCGTTGTCAGCAAAAACAGGCCGATCAGTGCGAGGCGAGTCAACATGGGGGGAGATTCTCCGAGGGAACCCGAGTTCATTTCCGCGAACGATACCGATTTCCCCAGATTGCCGCAATGGAGAACCGCAGCGCCAGTGCTGTCACGGCAGGTACATATCCAGCAGGACCGTGGGCTCTACCGCTTTGAGTGGTAGCGGTCCACAGGCGGCTGGAATGAGGAAGGTCGCTCCTTTGCCCAGGGCCTGATCGAGTTGGGCGTGCGTGGAGCGGACTTTCCCTTCCAGCACGGCCACGATGTGGAATCGCTTGTCGTCGCCGATCGACTTGCGGTCGTGGAACTCCCAGCGATCGAGAACGAACTTGTCGCACGTGACGAGTCGTTCGATGTCCGGATCGGATGTTGCCTGCGGCTTCTGCGGCTGGACAGGGCCTTTTTCGTAGTCGATCGTTTCGAGCGATTGCTCGATATGCAGCGTGCGCGGTTTGCCATCGGCCCCGACGCGTCCCCAATCGTACAAGCGAAATGTGGTGTTGCTGGCCTGTTGGATCTCGGCTACCAGCAGCCCCTTGCCCAGCGCGTGCGCGGTGGTGGCTGGGATGAACAAGCAGTCGCCGGCCTGGGGCTCGAGGACGTGCATTGCGTCGATCACGGTATCCGCTTCGACCGCTTTGGCCAGGTCTGCACGGGTAACGCCAGCTTTCAGGCCGACATAGACCTTGGCACCTGGCTCGGCGTCGAGGATGTACCAGGCCTCGGTCTTGCCCAGGTCAGGCGGATCGAGGGTGGCTCCCTGGGCGTCGTCTGGGTGAACCTGGATCGAGAGATCGCGATTGGCGTCGAGAAACTTGAACAGCAGCGGAAACGTTTTGGTGGGGGTCTTCACGCCGAAGAGATCTTTAGGAAACTGCTGGACCAACTCGCCCAGCGTTTTCCCCGCTTCAGGGCCGTTGGCTACGACGCTCTGGTCGTCGCCGTGATCGACCACTTCCCAGCTCTCGGCGAAGATCCCCTCTTCAGGAATCGGCTTATTGAGCACGGTCCCCAGCCGGCGGCCACCCCAAATGTAGTCTCGAAACGTCGGCTTGAAGATCAGTGGATAGTTTAGCGGCACGTTGCAGCCCCTGGGTTGCGAGTCTAGCGGTCATGTCGATTATGCACGCGACTCTTGTCCCCTCGCCCCTGCGGGGAGAGGGGACAAGAGTCGCTGCCGCATATTGTAACGAAACCGAGTCGTTGATAGGATAAAACTATGTCAGGTGGCAGGACCGGCTCATTTCTCAGCCCCATTGCTGTCGCGCGAAGTGCTCTTTCGGGGTGCCGGGCAGGATCCACCGACATGGTAAGACAACCTGATCGCTTCGATAGGCGTGAAGCGGTAGCCTGAGTTCAGGCCAGCCGTCGGTCACCCAGATCCGCTCAGGCACAAGCTTACTGCGACTTTCTGTCACCCAGCCAATCCGCAAACGATGCGTTTCCTGCACTGAGGTTCTAGGAATGAACAGCAAGATCAACGACGACTTCTTCGAAGGCAGTTCGATGTCCTTCGGCGATCACCTGGAGGAACTGCGTACGTGTTTGTTCCGCGCAGTGATCTGGCTGGCCGTCGGTGTCGCGATTGGTCTCTACTTCGGCAGCGACGTCGTCAAGTTCCTCGAACGGCCAATTCAAAGCGCCCTGGTCCGCTATTACCAGAAAAAATCGATCTCGCAGTTGGAAGAGAACCTCGGGATCAAGCTGAATGGCGACCAGCAAGACGCCGTTGCCAAGCACTTGCAACAAAACGACTGGATTGCCGTCGACATGTGGATCGAGCCGGCAGAGATCACACGGCTGTCCGAGGCGAAGAA
Source organism: Blastopirellula marina (assembly GCF_002967715.1). Lineage (NCBI taxonomy): Bacteria > Pseudomonadati > Planctomycetota > Planctomycetia > Pirellulales > Pirellulaceae > Blastopirellula > Blastopirellula marina. The sequence goes on along the minus strand of NZ_PUIA01000069.1, from coordinate 467,111 downwards.
TCGTCCACTAACCGAGGAAGCTCCCGCGGCCGAGCCAGCGGAAGAGCCTGAGAAGAAAGTCGATACCTCGGAGCTCCCGCAGGACGCTTCGTACTCGGACGAAGACATTTTGAAAGCGTTGCAGGCCGCCAAGGTTCTTCCGACTGAGGCCCCTGTTCGCATGCGAACCTGGCAGCGAATTCAACCTTCCACCGAAGCTCTGCGTGCGGAAGAAGTGTTCATGGTGTGGTTGAAGGCCGGTATTGTGTTCGGCTTTATCATCGCCAGCCCTGGTATCTTCTGGCACTTGTGGCAGTTTGTTGCCGCGGGCCTGTATCCGCACGAAAAGAAATACGTGTGGATCTTCATGCCGTTCAGCCTTTCGCTATTTTTCGGCGGTGCGGCGATTGCCTACTTCATGGCGTTCGACCCAGTGCTCGACTTCCTGTTCCAGTTCAACCTGATGACGGGGATCGATCCTCGACCACGTATCAACGAGTGGCTTGGCTTCGTGATCATGTTGCCGCTGGGCTTTGGGATCAGCTTCCAATTGCCGCTGGTGATGCTGCTGTTGAACCGGATTGGATTGTTCACCATCGAGGCGTACACCAAGAACTGGCGAATCGCCGTGATGGTGATCTTCGTGCTGTCGATGATCCTCACGCCGTCCGATCCGATCAGCATGCTGCTGCTGGCCGTGCCGCTGACCTTCCTGTATGGCCTGGGAATTGGTCTCTGCAAATGGATGCCAGGCATCCGTAAGCCCTTCCCTGCCACCTAGGCGTAGCGATCGGTTGTAGAAATTCGTAGGATGGCTACCGGCGTCTTCGTCGGATAGCCATCTTTTTTGCGCCCTAACCTGAGAAGGATTGAATCTTGGGATACCTCGTCCTGGAAAATGGAATCGTTCACGATCCGGCCAACGGGATCGATGGCGAGGTACGTACGTTGTGGCTGAAGGACGGCAAGGTTGTTCGTTCTCCGACGGAAGACCAGCCAGCGATCGATCGACGCATCGACTGCCGCGGCTACGTCATCATGCCGGGCGGGGTCGACATGCACTGTCACATCGCCGGGCCGAAGGTCAACATCGGCCGGCAGATGACGCCAGAGTATCGCCGCAACGAAGGCATCCCTCGCAGTGAAGGTCGCCGCAGTGCCAGTGGCGGGCTGCTGCCCAGTTGCGTCGGTACCGGCTACATGTTTGCCGGGCTTGGCTACACGACGGCCATGGATGCGGCGATTCCCGGTTTGCATGCCCGACATGCCCATGAAGACCTGCTGGATACTCCACTGCTCGACAAGGGTTTCTATCTACTGTTCGGCAACAACCAGTTCGTAATGGACCGGATTCGCGAAGAACGAAGCGATTGCCTGGATGCTTACCTGGCGTGGGCACTCAGTTCGACGCATGGTTACGCCGTGAAAGTCGTGAACCCTGGCGGCGTCGAGAACTGGAAGCAGGTCAGTCGCAAGACCGTACAGCAACTGGACGAGCCAGTCCCTGGCTTTGGAGTTTCGCCTCGCGCGATCGTGCGGAACCTGGCGGCTGCGGTCGATCGTTTGAACTTGCCGCATGCGGTCCACATTCACTGCAACAACCTGGGCGTGCCAGGCAATAGCGAGACGACCCTGCGTACGATGCAGGCCTTGGGCGGGCATCGTGGTCACTTCGCCCACACGCAATTTCATAGCTATGCCGGCGACGAGAACGACCCGGCCAGCTTCCGCAGTGATGCCCCACGCCTGGCCGAGTACGTGAACGCCAACCCGAACATCTCGATCGACGTCGGCCACGTGAACCCCGGCAAAACGCTGGGGATCACTGGCGATGCTCCGTTTGGTTACTTCCTGTCGAAGCTGACCGGCAATCGCTGGTACGCGGCCGATAGTGAACTGGAAGCGAGCTGCGGCGTGATTCCGATGGAGTTCCAGCCGAAGAAAGCCCTGGTGCATGCCGTGCAGTGGGCCGCCGCGCTGGAGTGGTACTTGCTGGTCGAAGATCCGTGGCGAATCGCTATGAGCAGTGATCATCCCAACGGCGGAGCTGTGTACCGTTACCCTGAAGTCATTCACCTGCTGATGGATTCGGCGTTCCGCCGCGAAGCGATCGGCAAGATGCATAAGCTGCTTGGTGAACGCACCACGCTGGCAGAACTCGATCGCGAGTACTCTCTCAACGACATTGCGATCATCACCCGGGCCGCCCCAGCCAAGCTGCTAGGCTTGAAACATAAGGGGCACCTGGGCGAAGGTGCCGACGCCGATGTGACGATCTACACGCCCAGCACCAACCGCACCGAGATGTTTCAAAGGCCACGCTACGTGGTGCAGGCCGGCCGCGTGATTGTCGAAGATGGTGAGATCGGCGGCGAAGTCTTCGGCAAGCTGTTTACTGTATCGCCAGGGATGGATGACGGCCAGTTGCCGGTAATCCAGAAGTGGTTTGACGACGCCCACACGATTCGTTTCCGCAACTTCGCGATCGAGAAAGAACATTTGGGGGCGGTCGAGACGGTGGCAAGCTCTTAGCTTTCTTCCAGTCCCCTCGGCGGCGAGGGGACAAGAAACAGCAACGGGCACGACTTGGCGTGCCCGTTGTGTTGGTCTAATTTCAGGAAGCGTTGCTTAACCGCCAGTGGCTTCCAGCAACTTCTCTTGGCCCAAGCGATCGCAGAAGTCGCCCAGGCTTTCCCCTTCGCTGCGTTGCTGTTTAAACACGGTGAAGACCTTCACCAGTTCGGGAACCACTTCTTCGGCAGGGACCATGTCTTTGTAGATGTAGCTCAAGCGGTTGCCCAGCAGGCGGCCGCCGAGGAACATCGTGTACTTTTCCTTGGCACGTCCAACCAGGCCGATGTCGCTATTGTAAGGGCGAGCACAGCCGTTGGGGCAGCCGGTCATACGCAAGGTGAACTTCTCGTCCTGCAGACCAAGTTTGGCGACTTCCTTTTCCAGGTCGTCGACCATGCCAGGCAAGGCTCGTTCGCTTTCGGTGATCGAAAGACCACAGGTCGGCCAGGCGACGCAAGCCATCGACCAACGCAGCGTATTGCTGATTTCTTCGGTCAGCTCGACGTTTTGCTTCTTTAGGATCGCTTCCAGCTTCGGCTTATCTTCTTCGGCGATGTCGCTGAAGATGATGTCCTGGTGGCCGGTGAAGTGAATGCCTGGGTTGAGGGTCGTGCAGACTTCGCGAATGGCGGTCTTCAGCGTGCACTGGTCGGTGTCGGCGATACGGCCGTTCTCGACGTTCAAACCGTAGAACCACTTGCCGTCCCCTTGAGCCGACCAACCTTTGTGGTCGTCGAAGTCGGTGACGTCCGCTTCGTGCGGTTCGGGAAGGGCACGGCCGAAGTATTCTTCGACCTTCTTCTTGAACTCGGGCAGGCCCATATTGCGGACGGTGTACTTCAGACGGGCCACCTTGCGGTCTTCGCGGTTACCGAAGTCGCGTTGAACCTTGACGACCGCTTCGCAAACACCGATCAGGTCTTCTGGCGAAACGTAGGTCAGCTTCATGCCCAAGGCTGGGAAGGTCTTATCGGCACTGGGGGTGCGACCCATGCCGCCACCAACCAGGATGTTGTAACCGAGGATCTTACCCCCTTCGTGCACGGCGATCATGCCCAGGTCCTGGGTGTAGACGTCGATGCAGTTGTCTTCTGGCAGGCAGATGCCCATCTTGAACTTACGCGGCAGGTAGTGCTTGCCGTAGATCGGTTCGACAACGGCGTCACCATTCTCGTCGACGCGTGTTTTTTCGCCTGTTTCCGGATCTTGCAGGAAGATTTCGCGGTAGGCACCCGTGCGTGGGGCGAAATGGTCGGCGATCGCAAACGATGTCTTTTGGATTGTGTCGTGCAGCTCGTTGTTTTTGAAAGGAGCTGGGCAGCACATGACGTTGCGGTTGACGTCGCCACAAGCGCCCAGGGTCGTGAGGCCAACCCCCTTCATGCGCTGCATCAGCTGGCGAACGTCACTCTTTTGAATGCCGTGGAACTGGGTGGCCTGACGGCTGGTGATGCGGAGCGTACCATTGCCGATTTCGTCGCACAGATCGAGTTCTTCCAGCAACTGCTGACCGGTCAGAAGGCCGGCCGGCAGGCGGGTACGGACCATCATGATGTAGTCTTTGCCGCCACCAGCAGCTCGATTCGAGGCCCGAGCGTCGCGATCGTCCTGCTGATACATGCCAAAGTGCTTGATCAGCTGGATGCTTTCTTTGCTGAAATGGTCCGTTCCATCGGACAATTCCTCAGCGACAGTGCCGCGCAGGTAGTTGCTTTCGTCTTTGATGCCCTCAACCGGGCTCAGCTTGTTTTCAGTGGAAGCCATGGAGCAAAGTTATGTGGGTAAGTAGGTGGCAGGAGGTTTGCCTGCGAAAATACAGTTCTTCGGCACGCTAAAAGTCCCCAGATAGTGGCAATCCGGCCAGTACAGGGAACAACGCGCCTAATATACACATTCCTTCAATTCTTCGTAATGCGTCAATTTGACGCGATTTAGCCGATCGATCTTGCCTAGGTTAACATTTCGTGCCTGGCTGCTTCCTTCCCTGCTGGCGGGGGCGAAGCAGTTAGTTTCGTTCTTAGGTGGTAGTCTGCGCGGGGGTGTCGGCTTATAAAATGGGTCTCGTTGTCCCCTATGCGCCTGCTATCCCAAGAACGAGGTTCCCTGTGACTGCGACCATTCTGGATGGAAAAACGGTCTCTAACGCACTGCAAGACGATATCGCCCAGCGTGTCGAACAGTTCAAGGCAAAAACAGGCGTAACTCCTTGTTTGGCAGCGGTTTTGGTGGGGGAAGACCCGGCCAGCCAGGTTTATGTGCGAAACAAAGAGCGGGCCTGTGAAAAGGTCGGAATGACCAGTCAACTGATTCGTAAGTCGGATGACATTTCTCAGGCCGATCTTCTAGCGCTGGTCGAGCAGCTTAACCAAGACGACAAGGTCAGCGGCATTTTGGTTCAGCTACCTCTTCCGAAGCACGTGGATGCCTCGAAAGTGTTGGACGCAATTGACCCACAGAAGGATGTCGACTGTTTTCATCCCAGCAATGTCGGTCTGCTCTCTCAAGGACGCCCTCACTTCCTGCCGTGCACACCACACGGGGTCGTCCAGATTCTGAAGCACTTCAATCTGCCAACCGCCGGAAAGAATGTCGTTATTCTTGGCCGCAGCGATATCGTGGGCAAGCCGTTGGCATTGATGCTCATGCAGCGAACGAGCGAAACCTGCGGTGCCGACTACGCCAATGCGACCGTTACCGTCGCTCATAGCCGCACGCCAAATCTGAAAGAACTGACCCTCCAGGCCGATATTCTGGTGGCTGCGATTGGTGTCGCCAAGTTTGTCACGGCCGACATGGTGAAACCTGGAGCCGTGGTGGTGGACGTCGGGATCAATCGCACCGACGACGGTCTCTGCGGCGACGTGGACTACGACGCCCTGCTGGAAGTCGCCGGAGCCGTGACGCCAGTACCAGGTGGCGTGGGGCGACTGACGGTGACCATGTTGATGGAGAATACCCTCAAAGCGGCCATGATTCAGGCGTAGCGTTTCCTGCTAACGGCGCTGACGCAGCGATTCGTACAGCAAAACAGCCGCTGTGGTCGAAACGTTCAAGCTGTCGGCAATACCCTGCATGGGCAGGTGAATGTTGACGATCCCGGCCTGATGCCACTTGTCGCTCAGACCGTGGGCTTCGCTGCCCAGCACTAACGCGGTGGCCGGCTTCATGTCGACGGTCGTGTACGGCACCGACCCATCGACGCGAGCTGCGTAGATCTGGAACTGGTTGTTCTGTAAGAAGGCGATCGTCTCTTCCGAAGTCGCGTCGACGACCGGCATTGAGAAGATCGTCCCCAGGCTTGCGCGAATTGCGTTGGGGTTGAACAAATCGGTGCGACCATCCGCTGAAATCAGTAGGTCGGCTCCCACGGCGTCCATCGTTCGCAGAATGGCGCCCACGTTGCCCGGCTTCTCGACCTGCTCGATGACGACCACCAGCGGGCATTCGGGAAGGACGATGTCCGAAAGTTTCTTTTCCGGAAATTTGGCGACGGCGACTGCCCCTTCCACACGTTGGCCGAAAGCCAGTTTCTCCATGACTTCGTGGGTTACGTGCAGGATCGAGATGTCGTCGGTATCGGCCAGGATCTCTTCGAAGAAGGCCGTCTCGGGACCGGAGATCGCTTCCGGCAAGACAAACATCGTTTCGATTGGAAAGCCCGCTTGCAGGGCTCTTCGAATTTCACGGAGGCCATCGATGACCGTTCGTTGTTGCTGCATACGCCCACGGCGATCGCGCAGTTTGATTGCCGATTTGATCTGAGCGTTTTGAAGCGAACGGATGATTTCCATAGAGCAATTCTATCGAACGTTGGCGAAACTCGCGTAGTACCCGCTGGGGAGGTGGCGTCCGTTTCGATCGGGAATGGTCAACGGGCCGGCTTCAATTTGTTTGGCGGTAATGCCGGGAAACGCCTCTTGCGTCATTTGCTTGAGCACATCGTCTTCATAGCCAGGCGAATGGCACGTCAGCAAGACAAGCTTCGGGTTTTCGGCCAATAGTTGGTTCAGGTATCCCATCAATAAGGGAAGGTGCTTGCCGATACGCCACACTTCGCCCTTCGATCCGTGCCCATAGGTGGGCGGGTCGAGGATAACGCCGTCGTACGTGTTGCCTCGTTTGATTTCGCGTTTAACGAATTTGGGGGCATCTTCGGCAATCCAGCGAATGGGGGCGTCGGCCATGTCGGAAAGCTCGGCATTGGTCCGGGCCCATTTCACGACATTGGCGGCCGCATCGACATGGGTGACCTCGGCCCCGCCCAGGGCACATGCCAACGAAGACCCTCCCGTGTAGGCGAACAGGTTGAGGATTCGCAGCGGTCGCGAACTGGCCTGACACGTTTCGGTCAGCCACTTCCAATTGGCCAACTGTTCGGGGAAGAGTCCCAAGTGGCCAAACTTGGTGGTTTTCAGGCGAAATTTCAGAGGGCCGGCAGCAACCTCCCAGGTTGGTGGTAAGCGGTCGGCATCGAGCCAGTCTCCCTGGGTTTCGGTGCGCCGCACATACCTGGCAATGGCCTGGTTCCAGAGATCGGGCCTGGTGGCCTTAAATCCTTCGGCAGACGGAGAATACCGATCAAGAACGACCGATCCAAATTGTTCTAACTTTCGACCAGAGCCAAAGTCGAGCAAGCTATATTGAAAAGAGCCCAGTTCGGCAGCAGTCATGTTGATCGGTAGAGGTGATACAAGGGGCGGGAAATTGGTTTTGCCCTGGAATAATTGGTCATATCTTCCCACAATAGCAGAACATGACTCGCCTGTCGTCGTCCCCTGAACCGAGACCGCTCGTGACACTTTGTCGAATACTAAGTCTGTTAGGTTGCCTGATTTGGGGCGGCATGATGCTTGCGCCGATCGCCTGTGCGGCTGAGCCCCCAGAGGGAGCCCCGGCCAAGCAGCCTCCGACCTCGGCCGAAATTACGTCATGGATCGACCAACTCGACAGCGACAAGTTCCTGCTTCGCGAGAACGCCACGCAAAAGCTGATTGGTGCCCAGCAGGCCGCCATCGGTCCTCTGGCCGATGCGGTTCGTACTGGCAGCTTGGAAAAAGCATTTCGCTGTATCCACGTGCTGCGGGCTTTTGCCATTGGGGATGATATCGAGACCGAAATCGAAGCCAACGCGAAACTAGCCCTGATCGCCGCCACCGAGAACGACCGAGTGGGTGCCTATGCCGGGGACGTACTGAAGCGAATCGAGCCAATTCAGCGCGAACGTGCGATTCGCATCCTGAGTGGCCTGGGGGTGAAGTTCACCAGTTACGCTCCGATTCAGGGTTTTCAGACCTTGGAGGAAGGGCCTGGGATTTGGATCACCAACGACTACACCGGGTCGGTGAAGGAACTGCATTACCTGCAGCACCTAGGCTTCATCGAAGACGTGCAGATCGAGAACGACAAGATCACCGCCGAATGGTTTGCCGAGATCGCCAAGATGCCAAGCGTGCATTTTCTGACGATTAAAGATGGGCCGGTTGATATCGAGATGCTGCGAGAGCTAGAGCCGATTTTCCATAAGATCGATTGGCTCAGGCTCTACTACCTGAATCTGAAGAGCTCCCCTGCACCGTTGCTGGGTAAGATGACTTCGCTGCGTCACGTGGAGATTTTCGGATTGGTCGTCGATGGCAAAGAGGTCTATCAAGATGGCGACGAACAAGAGCGAATTCGCTCGGCCTTGCTAGGGGTACTGCCCGAGAATCTGAGGTTCCGTAGCGGTGGTTTTCTAGGGGTGCGCGGCTCGGCGGACGGCAATCGAGCTCCTTGTGTCGTGCAAAGTGTCGATCAGGATACGGGGGCTTACAAAGCGGGCCTGCGTGGTGGTGATACGGTGACCGAAGTCAACGGCACGAAGGTCGAAGGATTCATGCACCTGATCGAGCTACTGAAAGACAAGAAGGCTGGCGACAAGGTGAAAATGATCGCGATTCGTGGAACCGAGACCAAGGAATTGGATATTACGCTCGGAAAATGGCAACTGCGAGAAACTTATTAACAATGTGTTCCTTTGGGAACCTCTATTGCTCTCGCAGGTAGGTTGCCCCTACGATACGCTCCGCATCCGTGCCGCCTGAACTGGCACGCGACAAAAGGAGTTGTCGAAACCCATGCTATCACCTGCCCCACGCATTCTTATCACCCGCCTTAGTGCCCTGGGCGATACGGTCCTTACGCTGCCGGTACTGTGCGCGCTGCGCAAGGCGTTCCCGTCGGCGCAAATTGGCTGGGTTGCTGAGCCAGCGGCCTCGAAGGTGCTGGCCGATCGTACCGATCTCAACTTCCTGTTCACCGTGGAAAAAGGGTGGCTCACCAAGCCGGTCGAAATTAATCGGCTGCGGCGTGCGCTGTCCAGGCACAAGTTTGAGATTGTGCTCGACGTCCAGGGGCTGACTAAGAGTGCCGTCGCCGGTTGGCTTTCGGGACGGAAGCATCAAATCACCTTCACACGCGGACAATCGCGCGAAGTGGCTCCGAACCTGGCTGGCGTGCGTATTGCCCCCACGGCGAAGTACATTGCCGAGCGTTATCTCGAACTGCTCGAGCCGCTGGGAATCGAGAATCCCAGGCTCGAGTTCCAAATGCCATACGACCCGGTCGCCTACCAGGCAATGGCCGGCCGAGTGCCGATGGTGGCAAGTGGGCGTTACGCGGTGCTGAACGTCGGGGCTGGATGGTTCTCGAAGACCTGGGTGCCGGCCCGTTTTGGCGAGGTCGCGGCCGACCTGTTCATGCGGTACGAAATTCCCAGCTTGTTGCTGTGGGGAAGCGATACCGAGTACGCCTATGCCGAAGAAGCCGCTGAAACGGCTCGCTCGATCGCCCCGCACAGCGTCACGATTCTGCCCAAGATGTCTATCGCCGAAATGAAAGAGACAATCCGGCATGCTTCGCTACTGATTAGCGGTGATACAGGGCCGCTGCACTTCGGTGTGGCCCTCGATACGCCGACGATTTCGTTGTTCGGCGTCACCAAGGCAGAGTACTATAGTCCTTGTCGCGGCATCCACCGGACCATTCAAAACGTGTACGATCCTCTTTCCTGCCGCAAAAGAAGACGGGCCGGAAACGACGCCATGCGGGCAATTCCGACGGTGGACGTCCTGAGCCAGGTAGACATCCTGCTCAATATGCGGCATCCTAAAGCTGCGTAACTGGACTTATTCTGTGCCCCAACCGAGCCTCACTTTGCCGTCCGAACCGCAAGAACAACGGATCCCGCTTTGGAGTACGCTCGTCGCTGGAATGATTGGCGTGGTCGCGATTGTCGTGATGCTCGCTCTCAACGGTGGCGGCGACCCGGCACCTCCGGTTGCCAACGTGAATGGCCCCGAGGACCTTTCGCGCTACCTTCCCTTTGATGGGGAAAAGGCCTACCAGCATCTGAAGGATATCTGTGCGTTGGGGCCACGCGTCAGCGCAACCCCAGCGATGCAGAAACAGCAGCAGATGATCGAAGATCACCTGACCCGGCACGGGGCCACGGTGGTACGGCAATCTTGGGAAGTTCGCCATCCGGAAACGGGCCAGCCGGTCACGCTGACGAACCTGTTTGGCCGCTTTCATCCTGATCGGACGGAGCGAATTCTACTCTGTTGCCACTACGATACGCGTCCCTATGCCGACGAAGACCCGGACAACCCCAAGGCCCCGTTTCTGGGGGCCAACGACGGAGCAAGCGGTGCCGCGGCACTGATGGAGTTGGCCAGGCACCTGGGGCAGGTCGATACCAGGTACGGAATCGACCTCGTGTTCCTAGATGCAGAAGAGTTCATCTTCGACAAGGAACGCGATCCGTTCTTTCTCGGTTCGACCTATCTTGCCCAAAGGTACCGCAACGGCGATATCAATTTTAGGTACAAGTGGGGCATCTTGCTCGACATGATTGGGGACAAGGACCTGCAGATTTACCAGGAACGCAACAGTCTGTCCTGGAAAGATACCCGGCCGTTGGTTCTCGATATCTGGCGCGTCGCCAACCGGCTGAATATTCCGGAATTCGTTCGCAGGCCACGACATACGATTAACGACGACCACGTCCCCTTGCACGATATCGGCGGGATTCCGATCATCGATATTATCGATTTCGACTTCCCAAGCCCGGGTTATGGACCAAAATATTGGCATACCCAGCAGGACGTGCCTGAGAACTGCTCGGCCGCATCGTTGGCCAAGGTAGGAAAAGTGGTGCTGACCTGGCTGCAGGAAGTGGAATAAACACGCCGTACTCGAATCGGGCGGGCTATCGCACATGCTCTTCGCCACATCACTGATCGCTTTCATTCTGATCGTCGTTGCCTGGATGATGAACTCGCAGCATCAGCACACAGTCAAGATGGTCGAGAAGCACACCGACTGGGATGACCGCAAGCGGGAGTTTCTGCTCGCGCAAGTACGCCGGCGGACGAAGGTAACGCATACGATTGTGCTGATCGCCGTGGCCTTTTTGTTCAGCAACATTGTCCCGCTGAACATTCTGTACGTGCTGTACTGGGCATGCGTTTCTCTGCTGCTGTTGCGGATTGTGGTTCTGGCTGGGCTCGATGGCTTTGCGACCAAGACCTACATCCTGGCCCTTCGCGATCAGCGGATCGCCAGTCGCCGGGCCCTGGAAGAAGAAGTGCGACGGTTGCGCGAGGAAAAGCCCCAGGCCGGTACGCACCACGAAGATTAGGCTTTGTGACAGGTCACAGGCTGTGGAAAATATTTACGTGACACGTGAATATTTCGATGGGACAATAGGGGCACAAGGTCGATACCTCTTTTCCCTGCCTGGAGTTCCCCGCTCATGCTCATTCGCCTGTTACTGCTCTCCCCTGCCCTGTTGTTGTTTGCTGGCTCCCTGGCAGCTGAAGACGCCAAGCAGCCAAGCTTTGCCAAGACGCAACTGACCGAGGAGTACTTCGCCGAAGGTGCTTCCGTTGGGGATTTCAACAAAGACGGCACGACCGATATCGTCTGTGGCCCCTATTGGTTTGCCGGCCCCGATTTCCAAACCAAGAACAAGTTTTACGACGGCAAGGAGTTCCCTAACGATCGGGGCTATTCAGATAACTTCTTCTCGTTTGTCGATGACTTCAACGGAGATGGCTTCGACGATGTGCTCGTTGTCGGTTTGCCGGGCACGCCAGCCCATTGGTACGAAAACAGCCAGTCTGGTGAAACTTGGAAGAAGCACTTCGCGTTCCCAGCCGTCGACAACGAAGCGCCGACCTTCCTGGATATCACCGGAGATGGCAAGCCGGAACTGGTATGTCACTTTGAGGGGCAGTTGGGCTATGCCAACCCCAGCCAAAAAGATCCTACGCAGCGCTGGGTATGGACCCCCATTTCCGAAAAGCAGGGTTGGGGCCGCTACCAGCATGGACTTGGTGTGGGGGACATCAACGGTGACGGTCGGCAAGACTTCCTGATGCCAGAGGGTTGGTGGGAACACCCAGAGAACTGGGATGGGACCACTCCTTGGAAAAAGCACGCGTATCGATTTGCTCCCGGCGGAGCAGGCATTCATGCGTACGACCTGGATGGAGACGGCGATAACGATGTCGTGACCAGCCTGCATGGGCATGGCTATGGTCTGGTGTGGCACGAACAGACCAAGGGGGAAAACGGCGAGATCCAGTTCACACAGCACGAGATCATGGGCACGCCTGACAAGTCGGCCAGTGAGCTTGTTTTCAGTCAGCTTCATGCGGTGGAAATGGCCGACATGAACGGGGACGGTTTGAAGGACATCGTCACCGGCAAGTGCTATTGGGCACACAACGGGCACGACCCAGGTGCGAAGGATCCAGCGGTGACGGTCGTCTTCCTGACCAGTCGCTCTGACAAGGGAGAAGTCAGCTTCCAGCCACTGGTTGTCGACAACAACAGCGGTACCGGTCGCCAGCTCACGCTGGATGACGTCAATCGCGACGACAAGGTCGACATTGTTGCCGGGAACAAAAAGGGGACTTTCCTGTTCCTGTCTAAGTAACTTCTGCGTTTTTCATGCGACATTTTGCCGCCCCTTCAAAGAGGGGCGTGCTTCATTGCTGACACGTCAGTCGACAGGGTGTAACGCATTCGGTCGGTTGACTTTACGTCGTGCTTCTACAGCGGCAACTTTTTGGGCTGTAATTGGGTTGCTAAGGCATTCTGAGGATTCCGTCACATTGACAATTGTCAATGTCGAAGGATAATTCGCACCGATAGGCTATGCTTTTAGGGCCGTCAAACCGCCCAACGCCCACCTTTGGAATTCTTGCCATTTTTTTTCTATATCTGTTCGCACGAGAAGAGTTGTCCATGAAGATGACGTCGAAACGCTCGGCTTTCACATTGGTCGAATTGTTAGTTGTGATTGCCATTATTGGCGTGTTGATTGCTCTGCTGCTGCCGGCTGTTCAGCAAGCCCGTGAGGCTGCTCGGCGAATGAGTTGCTCGAATAACTTCAAGCAACTTGGCTTGGCGATGCATAACTATCACGACACGCACAATTCGTTTCCAGCCTCGGCCTATACGCCGGCTGATGATCCTGGCTACACCTATCGTGCGTACAGTGCGTGGGTTCAGATTCTGCCGTTTATCGAGCAAAACTCGCTGCATGATCAGCTAGTTAGTTCGTCAGACCGCTTCAAAATCATTTGGCAGAGTGTGGCCCAGCGGAATACCAAGGTCGATGCCTTTCTGTGCCCGTCCGATAGCGCTTATCCCTCCGGAAGCCCAGGGTGCAATTACGGCGTGAGTGTTGGCACGACCCGCAGCTACGACAGCTACAGCAATCAGAACGGGATGTTCCGCGGTCCGCAAAAGGATCACACGAAGCCTGGCGTCGAAACGGCAATGCGAGATATCACCGATGGTCTGAGCAATACGTTGATGCTTACCGAAGGGCTCGTCGGCGACAACAATGACACCAGTTTGATGAATGGAAACTCATCCGAACCGCGTAAGGGTTCGACCGTTAGCTGGAACCAGTTCCCTACGCAAGCCGATCTCAATACTTTCGGTCAAGCTTGTGCAGGCATCACCGATCACAATGGGTCGAATGGCCAATATTGGATTACGGGGCTTCCTTCGCAGACGATCTTCAACACGCTTGCTCCGCCGAACTGGCAGTATCCGAACTGCCAAACCAGCGGTAGCGGTTTTGCCTCGGATCGTGACGGGGTCTACGCACCTCGCAGCCGACACCCAGGCGGCGTTCTCGTATCGGTTGGTGACGCTTCAGCTCGTTTCATTCCAGAAACGATCGATCTGGCGACCTGGCAGAATTTCGGCGGTCGCAGCGATGGCAAAGTGATTCAATTGCCGTAGTCAAAGGGCTTCGTTGGAAGTCACTTGTTGATGGCGAAAATGCTTCTGAACCAGCGGCGTGCAACGAAATTTGCTCGCCGCTTACGGTTTCTGTCTTGCCATTATTTGCCTGCCCAAATTCCCCCTAAATCAATTCAAGGACTTATCTCATGTCGTCACTATTGCGATTGGCGCTATTTGGCATTCTGGTCTCTGCCGTATTGGGTTGCGGCCCTGGCAGCACGCCGGTTCCCGAAAACACGACACCTCCTGCCGAACTGATTCGTAAGGATCTTCAGTACATCGTTGACTCGGGCCAGGTGGGAAGCGAGATGATGACCATCCAATCGAACATCACACGCATCGGTGAGGAAGATCCCGACAAGGCTGCCAAGTTGCAGGAAGATTACAACCAACTGGAAAAGGCACGAGGAAACCAAGCCCGCTCCATTGCCAAAAAGATGATGGAAAAGCTGTAACTCATTGTTACGGTCGAATGTTCGACTGGTGGTTCTGGTTCTACTCGTAGAACCACTCGATCGGTAAACGCTGGGTGTTGGTGACTGCCAAGCCGTTATTCTCGCGGCGGTCGCCGGCACAGTAGGCCAGCACGGCATGGCCATCAATAAAGTCTAACGCGATATAGCAGTACCAGCCGGTGGGCTTGTCTTCCAGCGTTTTGACATGCTGCCACGTTTTTCCGTTGTCTGAGGAGATCGCCGATCGTAGCGGCGTTCTTTTGCCGCGAAGCGAAGCATCGATATCGGAGTGATCGTTCCAGATCAGCAGCAGGTCTCCGGTCGAAGGAATACGTTCGATCGTAGCCGGCGATAAGGGGGAGATCATATTGGAAGGCTCAAGTTGCGACCAGGTTTCTCCTTCGTCACTACTGAATGAGATGAACTGGCTACCGGCATCGGTGCGACACCACATCAGTAGCCGCCCATTGCTGAGTAGCACGACGCCAGGTTCCTGCGTCATCACGTCGCGATCATTCCGCTTCGGAGGGCGTGGTGCCGCGGCACTTCGCTTCCATGACTTGCCAGAATCATCCGAGTAGTAAACGAGCATCGCCCCGGCGTTGTTTCGCTTGGGCATCCCCGGCCCGACATGCTGCGAGACAGGAGCGATGAGCCGGCCACTTGGTAGCTGCACGACGCGATCGTTATTCAGAATGTAATAGCCAATATCTTGGTCCGAGATCATCCCGGTCGCTTCCCCCCAGGTGACTCCTTCGTCGGTGCTGATCCTCATTTGCGGGCGACAATCGTCTTGGGCATTCTTACGCAGGTAAAACAGCGCCAGTCGGTCGTCGGCGAGTCTCAGCAAAGATACTGACATCACGTTGAGTCCCCCTTCATTGGGGACCACGATTTTGTCTTCCTTCGACCAGGTCGCGCCGCCGTCGTGCGAAATGCGGCTGGCCAGATGCGCCTTGGCATGGTCCCCTGCCCCGCCAAAGAAGTGCGTGTAGATCAGGAGGACATCACCATTTTTCAGCTGAACGACGTCCCCTTCACTATTCCGCGGGTTGCCAGGCGTTGGTGGCAATACGACTTGAGAGGGTGGTGTCTCTGCTTTCACCGCGGATGAAGCAAGGACAAAAGCGATTAGCGCCAGGATGGCGATAGTGGATCGATTCATTGAGCATTCTCGGAAAAGGCAGGTGCGTGGCGGTGGGCAGGGAAAAACTATCTTAACGCTTAAAATAGCTCGAGCAAACAATGAATCGAGAACCGATTTCGAGCGTTTTTTGGCGTTGCTTGTCACATCCGAAGCAGGTCCCTCGTCTGGTTAGGTGAAGTGAGGCAGCTTGTTCAATCAGAAAAACGAGGAGACGATCATGGATATGCAAGATGCCAGGACAGCCCTGGAGGAGTTCGGTCAGCACTACGACTATGATACCGGTTACATCATTCAACTGTTGGAAGACTCGCCGCAAGCGTACCAGGCTTTCGCGGCCGCTCAGGCAATGCCCAACGTGCACAAGGCGTTGCCGCTGGATGCGTTTTTCGTAGCGAAAACGACCGTCATGAAAACCGAGGATTGTGGTCCGTGCTTGAACTTAAGTCTGAAGATGGGGGCCGAACAAGGAATCGATCGAGAACTGCTCAAGAAGGTCGTGAAAGATCCGCAGTCGCTACCGCAACATTTCCGCGATATTCACGATCATGCCATGGCCGTGATTCGCAACGAAAACGACGACGCCGACCGGATGGAGCGAATTCGCAATCACTACGGGATCGAAGCATTTGCGGAACTGGCCGTGGTGATTGTCGGCTGCCGGATTTACCCGACGCTGAAGCGTGCCATGGGGATGGCCAATCACTGTGAACTTGCGAAACTGGACTTCTAGCTTTCGCCGTTTATTGGAAATGGGGCGAACACCCTTTCGGTTGTGGAGTCAGCGCGATGGTAACCGGCGATCAGTTTGAATTTCTGCGACAGGATCTGATTGGTTTCTGCTATCGGATGCTGGGAAGTCTGCCCGATGCGGAGGATATCGCCCAGGAAGCGTATCTCCGCTGGGAACAAGCCGGGCGACCGGAACTCGATTCGCCACGAAGCTGGTACCTGCGCGTTTGTGCCCGGCTTTGCTTGGATCGCATCAAGTCGGTTCGTTACCGGCGCGAGCAGTATGTGGGGCCATGGCTGCCAGAGCCAATGCTCGATGATCACGCTGATCGCGTGGAACTGGATGAAACCATTTCGATCGCTCTGATGCTGACGATTGAGCGTTTGAAACCGGCCGAGCGTGCCGCGTTCATCTTGCACGACCTGTTTGGTTACGAGTTCCAGGAGGTTGCCGACATCCTGGGATTGGAAGCGGCAAATTGCCGGCAACTGGCCAAGCGAGCCAGGATTCACCTGCGCGGCGAGAAAACACGAAGTGGGGCCGATCCCGCAGGGATCAAGCGAATCGCGGATGCGTTCTTTCAGGCCGTGAACGCAGGCGACCTAGATGGCTTGCGAGATGTGCTGACGGAAGATGTCGTCCTGCATGCCGATGGCGGTGGCAAGGTGAGTGCTGCTCGCGATCTGATCGTTGGTTTCCACTCGGTAACCACCTTCATGATTCGTGTCTTTCGCAACGCTCAGCATAAGCATCAGCAGGAGATCACCTTTCGCCCTGCCTGGTTCAATGGAGCCCCAGGCGTGGTGAGCTATCAGGGTGAAGCGATCATTGCCGCCTATCACTTTGAAGTGATCGACGGCAAGATTGCTTCGCTGTTTATCTATCGGAATCCAGACAAGCTGGCGATCTTCGGGCAAGCCTCGGCGAGTTAGTTGGACGTGACCTGGAAGGAAAAGGAATTGTCATCCGATTCTTTCACGGTCGCTGTCAACTCCGTTTCTTCGTTGTACTTCTTGGGGATGATGTTCACGTACGAAGGTTCCGCGTCGGCACCGTACATCTTGGTGTTTCCTGCTTTGGCGATATAAGACCGGATTTCGACCTTCCGATCGCCTGCGAGAACTTCGCCTGAGAACTTCCCATCGGCAACTTTCACGGTATCGCGAATTCCTTCGGCAACCGAAACAAAGATGACTTCGCCTGACGGCATCGGTTTGCCGTCGAGGGTGACTTCTCCTTGAACGGGAAACGATTTTGGAATCGGGGGGCCACCGTTGCAGCCGAGGGAAATCAGCCCCATCAACAGCAACGCCGTTAGCACAATGGACGATTTATTCATGGTATTTCTAGTGAGTTTGAAAAGAACCAAGGGCAACACCTTGCTCGGTGTTGCCCTGCCAGGCTGAAGAAGAGCGAATGACTAAGGAAGATTCACGACTTGTCCGTCGTCGCGCGTCACAAGACGAGCTAGAATATCCATCGACATCGTCTCGGGAAGAAAACGGACCGAACCATCGGCCAGCAAGGTCATCACGCCCCCTGGATGCGCCGAGACCAGCGGCGTGTTGGTGCTGGCGTTGTCGCAGATGCCATCGGAACCACAGTTGCCGGGCCAGTCTGGCCAGCCGGTGCCCGGTCGTTTCTTTTGATTAATGGGATAGCGAATGGTGACTTGGTTGAAGGTTCGCAGGTCGCCGCCGTTGCCGACTTTCGGTGGCGTGCTCGCCGTACGCCAGCCGATCATCCAGCCGTGGCGAGCACTGCTGCGATAGTCACTTTTCGTACCATTTGCGGTGATGAGGAAGTCACTGATTTCGCCAATAACGGCCGTATTCGATGTTCCATCAGTGATCGATTCCAGGCCGAGCTTGCCACTGGGGGTCATTACGCCGCCGCCGCTGGCAATTCCACCAGAACAACAACCGGTTGACGAAGCCGGCGTATTATATCGGCTTTCGGTGTAACCGGGGATCAGACCATCGACCGCACCCGAGATCGCTGCATAGCTGGCAGCCATGATAGGACCATTGGAGTGCGGGCTGACGCAGAACTCGTCCAGCGGCGAAGAAGGACATTGATAAGCGTCGATCAAAACGTTCTTTGCGAAACTCGTGTTGTTCGTTGCATCCGTTCCCCAGCCAGAGCTACCACTAAGGTGGAATTTATCGAACAGGGAATTCTGCTCGATGAACGGAAGCATATAGACCATCCAAGAGCTTCCCCATCCGCTTGTCCCGGTATTCGTTCCGAACGGAATTTGATCGGAGGATCCACCGGGCGGAACATACCCGTAGGTATCGTGGAAATTGTGAATTCCCAGGCCCAATTGTTTCATGTTGTTACTGCACTGCATTCGCCGGGCAGCTTCACGAGCTTGCTGTACCGCAGGTAGCAGTAAGGCAATAAGTACGCCGATAATTGCGATGACGACTAGTAGTTCCACGAGCGTGAAACCAATCCGGTTCCCTGAATTGCGACTGTGAATCACCATGCTGAGACCTCGATCCAATAGAAATAAAAAAGATAAGCGAGCTATTAAATCCTGACCTTAACTTGGTTTTATCGCCCCGTAAGAGTGGGGTCAATGAATATTTCTAAGGTATTCGGGACTAATTGTGCCGATTTAGGCCTCGATAGATCAACGTCAGCTAATGTTACCGTAGGAAGAAGTTGACAGGTGTGCCCGATATGCGTTGGGGGGCGTCTGTTTCGGATAGAAAATTTAGTCGGTTTTCAGCTTTTGTTTCTGGTGGATCCGAAGCGACCAAGAGACCGCAGTACGCGGCCTCTTGGAAAGATTCAATAATGGGCTTGTGAGTTAGTCTTCAATCGGCACGGTATAGCTGATTGCTCCGATGGGTGTGCCTGGTTTGGCTTCGGCGTACTGTTCGTGGCACATGATGCACTTCTGCATAACGACAGGAACTGGCGTGGCCGAGCGGAGGTAGCGTTTGCCCTCTTTTTCAATCACGGTTTCGTAGCCTGGTTTGCCGGCGAGCAGTGCTTTGATGGCGTTCTTCTCGAACTCATCAGCCGGGGCGTTTTCGGGGTTATATGGCTCTTCCGTTGCATCGAGCAGACGCACGCTATGCCACCCCTTCTCTTCCGCGGATGCGAACAGCTTTTTGAAAGCAACGCCCGCGGGCATGTCGTCATCGTCGTGAACGTAGTTCTCGGTGATGAGCACGATGCCCCCTTTGTAGATGTCGTCGATCATTAGAACGGTCTTCCGTGCCCTTTCCACGGGAGCGTCCTTTTCAGGCGATTCGCCGCGACTGATCGAAAGAAACGAGATCGACACAACGGCCGCCAACAACGCCCATGAAACCGCCTGGGACGTACGCATGAGGGAACTCCTGGTAAGAGGCAAATAGGGAATAAAGCGGACAGGTTCAGGCTGGGGCACCTAAATAGGACTATATTGTCCGCTTTGTCTTGCCCAGTCTATGGCGACCTAAATAGGATGTCAATGTCTTATTTGAGGTGGGCAAAAAAAGAGGCCGCACTTTGGCGGCCTCTTTTCTGAGTGAAGATGGTCTTCGTGGCGGTACTTAGTCGTTGACGTACGTTTCCAGGAAGCGGGCAAGCTTCTGGAAGTCGCAGCCTGGTTCGATGTGGCGAACGACCGTGACGAGGTTGTCTTGGTCGACCAGTTCGGTGAAGTCGACGTACTGCAATTCGAACTGCCCCTTGGCCGAGACCATCACGCCGTTCAGTTTCTTTTCGACCAGGGCACGGTAAGCACCAACGCCCAGTTGGCTGCCCAGGATCACGTCGTAGGCCAGCGGCTTGGTGCAGCGCGACTCGTAGCCCAACTGAATACCGGTGACCTTACGGCTGCGGCCGGTCTTGTCTTCGTAGGCTTTGGCAACCCACTTGCTGAATGTACGGCCCAGCTGAATATCGGTGATGGCAATGTGACCGTGGTCGTCGCGGGCAACGCCTTCCAGGTACGATTCCGGCAGCATTTCGGCCAGGCCTTCGGCAAGTACGATCACGCCGAACTCTTTGCCTTCGGCTTCCCGGGCCAGCATAGTTTTGACGATGCGATCGACCACCTTCGGGACGTTCATCGTCTTCTTGATCTTGCCCCCTTCTTCCCATTCCTTCTCGACGTAATCGCCGGTGATGTCTTCGACGCTGATCACGAGCGAGGCTTCCCCAGCGATCGCGGCACCGTAAGCCAACCAGCCAGCACTACGACCCATGGCTTCGCACAGGAAGTAAGCCTTGGAGGCTTCGCCGTCGTACAGCAGCGTGCGGATTTCGGTGGCCAGGAAGTCGACAGCGGTGAAGAAGCCGAAGGTGAAGTCGATGCCGTTGTAGTCGTTGTCGATCGTCTTGGGCAGGTGGACGACCGGCAGCTTCTTGCTACCTTCTGGCAGCGTATCTTGGAACATCTTGAACTTGTTGGCCGTCTTCAGCGTGTCGTCTCCGCCGATCGAGATCAACGCGTCGATACCCAACGAGCACAATGCGTCGTAGGTGGTCTGGAAGGCCTGGCAGCGCTGCTTGTCCTTCAAGTGGTCGGGGTGCGAGATCGCCTTGCCGGGGTTGGCCCGGGCGGTGCCGATCATGATTCCCTGCTTGGCACGGCTACGGCTGAGGACCTTGTGGTTGAGGATGATGTAATCGCGATCCTCTTCCATTGGGCGATCAGGACCGAACTGCATCAGGTTCGAGTAGCCATTCAAAACGCCCACGGCCTCGATACCAGCTCGCAGAAACGAAACGGCCGCGGTCGAAATCACGGCATTCGCAGCGGGTGCTGGACCGCCAGAAAAAAGGATCGCAACGCGCTTGAAGTTGTGTGCAGGCTGTTCAGGACGGGAAAGGCTGTTGGCCATGATCAAAATCCATTGGGGAATCAAAAGCAGAAAGTTGTCTGAACCGCTGATTTTATGCGTTATGGGGTGCTTTTCAACCTAACCACAGTCTGGGTGGGGTGCGGTTTCAAGACTTCCCTCTCACCGGCGATTTCGCGGGCGCTACAGTTACGTTAAAGGGGCAATCCTTGTCTTTGGTAACTTCGTAAAGAGAACGGTACCGATCAGTCAGCGCGAAATTCATTTCGATTGGCGGGGACGAACGCAATCGATGAGGCTGCTCGGCGGGCAACGGAGCATGACGGAAATTTGTCTTCGTTCCGCATCGTATCGGCTGCGGTACGATCATCTCGCGTGATCGGCAGCCCAAATTCTAGGGGGTGTGATAGATCATGATATCCGCTTGATATTGCGGCAAGTTTGCATGGAAGTTAAGCAAAGAATACGTGCAGGCGGCATCCAAGGGAGTTTCTACTTAGTGCATTTTGAGCAGCCGAGAATGCCCCAGCTTCTTTGATTTCCCAAAGAATCGACCAGTTTTGAGTTGCCTGATGACTGTTTGGGCTAGGTGCTTCTGTGGAATTGGCACACCCGCTGCTTTCTGTGATTGCGTCTTGATCAGTGATATTCCCGTGAGCAGGAAATGCTCACATCAAAAAATGTCATCATGGGAGATCGATGGATGAGGTCATTTGGGGTCAGAAGACACGGGTTCACGCTAGTCGAGCTTTTGGTAGTCATTGCCATTATTGGCGTATTGATCGCGTTGCTCTTGCCGGCAGTTCAGCAAGCTCGTGAGGCCGCGCGTCGATCAGAGTGCACCAATAATCTCAAGCAGTTTGGTCTTGCCCTGCACAACTTTGAGAGCGCTCATCAGGAAATCCCAGGAGGCGAATACTCGGTCGCCGAGTATTTCTCGCCGCATGCGATGATGTTGGGCTACATGGAGCAGACGGCCATCGGCGATCAGATCGACCTGAAGACGGGGGTTTTCAGCGATCCGAACCTGACCCTGAGTTTTCATCAACCCCCAGGGTTTGCGTGCCCAAGCGATCCGTTTCCCGCCGAAGGCGTTGGCCAGGGAGCCACTAGCTACCACTGCAACTGGGGAAGTTGGGTTCATTTCAACGGTTGGGATGGTGTCTTTGGTCCTCAGGCCGACGGTGAAGGTAGTTCCTCGGCCAAGCGGCTGAAGCCATTAACTTTTGGCAGAATCACCGATGGTTTGAGTAACACGGCGGCCTTTGCGGAAGTTGTGATTGGAGCCAATTCGTCAGGCGGCGGAAAGAACCGCTTCGATGCGTTTGAGATCAGCATGCCATCCGGGACGGACTTTGCCAGTGCTCGTGGTGAATTGATGCAAATCGATTGGGAGCCGCTCAATATACCTTGGTCCGGCGATTGGCGTTATCGCGGTATTCCTTGGATGGAAGGCTCTGTCTGGCGAACCGGCTACAACCATATTCTGCCACCCAATAAGCCAGCGTTTGTTCCAGGCGATTTCAACAAAATCGTTTCGCCAGCAAGCAGTTATCATCCCGGCGGAGCCTTGGCTGTGCTGTGCGATGGTAGTGTGCAGTTCTTTCCTGAGACCATTGATGGCGATGCGTGGAAAGCCTACGGCACGCGTGATGGCAAAGACCTTAACGCCCAAAATTGATCGGCCCGCGAGTGTTCGCCAGTTTCGTTATCCCGCCTATCACTAGAATTCAAATGAGACATTACCGCATGAAGAGCTCACTGCGATTGCTGCTGCACAAGTCGATCGTTGTTCTTGGATTACTTAGTATTGCTACCTGTACGACATTGGCCGGTTGTAGCAAGCCGGTTGCCCAGCAAAAGGAATTAACGCCGGAGTCGAAAGAGGAACTCCGTGCCGAACTCAAGAAGCGAGCCGCGCGAGAACAAGAAGGTCTTTAACCGATCCCCCCCCCTCTCATGCTCGGCCAGGCAATCAACCTTGGTTGCTTGGCCGAGCGTGCTTTTCTGTGGGACGAAAGCTTACCGTTTGCCGAATGTGGCCTGGTACATCGTTTCAAGCTCATCTGCCGACAGGGCCCGTTTATAAACGGCCAGGCCTCCCAACTTTCCGCCGAAACCTTGCTTCAGCATGGGTTTCTCGGCTTCGGGATAGTGGGGCCAATTGGGAAGGCATTGGCGAGCGACGGTGAAGTCGGCTCCCTCCTCTTTCCCATCGAAAATCGGCTTGTTCCAGGGAAACGGATTGAAGCCAGGGTGTTCGTCTAGCTTGCCATTCACGTACACACGCAGGAACTGGTGATCGTAGGTGTAGGCGATCATCGTCCACTCGCGTTTGGGTAGCTTCGTTTCGCCGGAAGCGTACGAGAAGCAAAAAGGCTTGCCCGGTGTGGCACCACCGACATCCGATGCGTAGCCGTGCGTTTGGTGCCTGGCCGGAATCCGGTCCATCGTTTCAAAATTGGTTTGGCTGGCGGCACAGGTAAACAGAGCGTATTGCCGCTTAGCGTCCCTTTCGTTCCACATGCCGGCGATGTATTGCCAGTTGGCATCACTCTCGCGTTCAATCCACGCGACGATCGTGACTTCGTCCTTGTTGCGAAAGTTCAACGCTGGGCAATCTTCCCGCGGCAATAGTAGCCATTGTCCTTGCCGGATCTTCAGGCTCTTGCCGAAGATGCCTTCTTCAGAGTGATCGATCGGGCCATTCTGCGGCTTCAGCACATAGGCCTGTGAACCAGTGCTGATATAGCCGCCATCCGATTGCTTTTGAAAATCCCAGAAGCAAACCAGCCCAGGTCGCTGGACCACGGAAGGGGAAGCTTCCTGGGCAATGCTCGCGGAAACGATATTTAACAACGCAATTAGACTGAAGAGGCGAAGCAGCATTGATTTCGGCGAGTATGAGTAGTTGCAGGTGATGTCGTGAGTTGACAATTGTAACCCGCACGCCTGCCGAAGTTCCACCTACTTTACAATCTCGTCTCGTAGCCCATCCATCTTGCTGGCTTCAGCTCCTTGCGGGGCTTTGGGCCATGGAGTTTCGCCTGGGGCCCATTCTTTGGGCTGCGTGGCCCGGACGGCTTCGACTTTGTCGATCAGCCACTGCGGAATGTCTTTCTGTTCCTGCTCGCCATAAACGTAAGGAAGCGGAGGATCCATCAGCAGCGGCTTGTCACCCAGGGGTGGGCGTTCCTTGCCAACGACATCGAGACGCTCGGTTAGCTCGGCGACCAGTCGCGGATGCTTGATCGCGATGTCGGTTTGCTCGGCAGGATCCTGGGCAATGTTGAACAACATTTCCCCCATCAGCTTGAAGTCTCCGCGACGAATCGTCGGTAATCTCACGCTACCGGCGACATCGTAGATGATCTCGTTGCGAGGGCTCTGTTCGCCGGAGAAAAAAGCCCCGGTCATGTCGAGCCCATCGATTGCACGCTCTTGCTTGTGATTGCCGCCGGCCACCGTGATGAAGGTGGGAAAGAAGTCGGCGATGAAAAAGAGGCCGTCTTTCGATGTGCCCGGGGCGACATGCCCCGGCCAGCGAATGACACACGGCTGACGAACGCCTCCTTCGAAGGTTGTGTTCTTTGTGCCGCGAAACGGTTTACTCATTTCTTCTAGCACAGGACCGTTGTCGTTGGCGAAGACGAACAGCGTGTTCTCCTGGAAGCCGTTCTTCTCGATGGCCTGTTCAATGCGTCCCAGGGCCTTGTCGAAACTTTCGAGCATGGCGTCGCGGACGGCGTCGGCGTCATTGGGGTCTCCTGGGAAGCCGGGCGGAGGATTCAAAGGGCCGTGGACCGCATTGAATGCAACGTACATAAAGAACGGCTGGTCGTTTCCTTGACGAGACTCGATCAGACGTACGGTTTCATCGGCGATCAAATCGGTTGAGTAGCCATCTTCGTCGACCGGCTGTTGATTGCGATGCCAGTCGTAAACGGCATATCGTGCTGGGGCGTTGTGTACGATCGTTTTGTTGTAGTAGTCGATTCCCCAGGCATAGTGCCCGTATTGGTAGTCGAAGCCCTGCCCCATCGGAAGATGCTCTGGTAGCCACTCGCCCAAGTGCCACTTGCCCAGCAGTGCCGTGAAGTAGCCTGCTTCTTTCAGGGCTTCGGCAATGGTTCGCTCGTTGGTGTCGAGGGCATGAATGCGCCGGGTCGGCTCGCCACTTTTAGTATGGGCCAGTTCCAAGCCCAGCTTGGCGAGATAACTGGGTTTGCCAAAGTCTTCGGTTCGCCAATCGCTCCAGGTCCGAAACGAGTAGCGGCCGGTCAAGAAGGCCGCGCGTGTCGGAGCACAGACGCTATGCGTGTAAAACTCGTTGAGCCGCATCCCTTCCGCGGCCAGCTTATCCATGTTCGGAGTAAGCGAGGCTTCTTCCGGGTGATTGAAGCCTGGTTGATTCCAGCCCATGTCATCGGCCAACACGAAAATGATGTTCGGACGACTGCCAGGGGCATCGGCAAACGCGACGCTCACGAACAAGGTGGAGGTGGCAATGGCAAGCAGAAAGAAGAGTCGACAAGGAAGCATGAACGATACCAAATCGCGGCTAGATGGGTGGGAATCGACGAGATGCCTATTTTCGCAGGTTCCACGCGAAATTGAAGACAAAAGTCGCGGTGCAGTAGAGAATTACCACGACTAGAAGAGTACGTTACATCCAATTGCTGATTTAGTTGAAATTCAACAGCAATCGTTTCGGTAGTACCGGGAACCGCTTTGCGCGACTTGCCTATTCAAGTCGCGCAGCGTGCTGATTACGAGAACCAGGTTCGTTCGACGAACGTGGTGTCGATCTTCCCTTCGGCGAAGGCTGAGTGGTTCAGCACCTTCTTGTGAAAGTTCGCGGTCGTCGTGACACCATCGGTGCGGATTTCGTCGAGTGCCCGCAGCATGCAGCGGATGGCTTCTTCGCGCGTGTTACGATGGACCAGCAGCTTGCCGATCATCGAATCGTAATGCGGAGGAACGGTGTAGCCACTGTAGACGTGCGAATCGAAACGAACGCCAGGGCCGCCGGGGACGATCAACTGGTTGATCTTACCGGGGCAAGGCATGAAGTTCTTGTCGGCGTCTTCGGCATTGATACGACATTCGATCGCCGCGCCTTGCAACTTGATGTCTTCCTGCTTCCAAGGCAGCGGCTCGCCGGAAGCAACGCGGATTTGAGCCTGGATCAAGTCGATGCCGGTAACCATCTCGGTCACGCAGTGTTCGACCTGAATACGGGCATTCACTTCGATGAAGTAAAAATTCTCGTCCTTGTCGACGATGAATTCGACCGTACCGGCATTCTGATAGTCAGCCGCTTTGATCATGCGCACAGCAGCCGCACAGATTTCGTCTCGGGTCTTTTGCGAAAGGTTCGGAGCTGGGCTTTCTTCGATCAACTTCTGGTGACGACGCTGCGTGCTGCATTCACGCTCGAACAGGTGCACTGCATTGCCGTGATGGTCGGCGATGACCTGAACTTCAACATGGCGCGGATGTTCGACGTACTTTTCGATATACACACCGGCGTTGCCGAACGCGGCACCGGCTTCGGTTTGAGCCTGATTGAGGGCGTTCTTGAGCACCAAGTCGTTGGCCGCCACACGCATACCACGACCACCACCACCGGCGGTGGCTTTGATGAGAACGGGGAAACCGATCTCGTGGGCGATCTTCAGGGCTTCATCTTCGTCCTCGATCAAACCAGCCGAACCAGGCACAACCGGCACATTGGCTTCGCGAGCCATGCTGCGGGCCGTATTTTTATCCCCCAGCTTGGCCATCGCTTCCGGCGTGGGGCCGATGAAGTCGATGTTACAGCTACGGCAGATATCGTTGAACTCGGCGTTCTCGGCCAGGAAGCCGTAGCCAGGGTGGATCGCTTCGACGTTGCCAACCTCGGCCGCGCTGATGACGCGATCGATCTTCAAATAGCTTTGGGCGCTTTTGGCAGGTCCCACGCAGTAAGCTTCATCGGCTAGTTTCAAGTAGGCGGCGTCACGGTCGGCTTCGCTGTAGATGGCGACCGTTTCAATGCCCAGTTCTTTGCAGGCGCGAATGATACGAAGAGCGATCTCGCCGCGGTTGGCGATCAGAATGCGGTTGTACATGACGTCTGATTCCTCGCCACTAAGCGCGAGGCTAGATGAGGGTGGAGTTAGCCTTGCGGATCGACCATGAACATTGGCTGGCCGTATTCAACCGGTTCTTCGTCCTTGACCAGAACCTTGACGATCTTGCCGGAGACTTCGGCTTTGATCTCGTTGAAGACCTTCATCGCTTCGATGATGCAAACAACGGAGTCTTCCGAGACGTGATCGCCAACGCGGGCAAACGAATCGGCATCCGGTTTGGGCTTCGAGTAGTAGGTGCCAACCATGGGGCTCTTGATGGCAATCAGGTGGGAATCGGCAGCCGGAGCTTCGCCGCCACCTGAAGATGCCGGAGCAGCAGCCGTTGGTGCCGGTGCGAACTGCATGGGAGCAGCATGCATGGGAGCAGGAGCGGCATAGATTGGAGCCTGACCACCACGCTTGAGCGAGATTTTCTGGTCCCCTTCGCGAAGGTCGAGTTCGCTCAGGTCGTGCTGTTTCATCAATTCAACCAGCGAGCGAACTGTCTCGACGTTGAATACATTGCTAGAAGTCGATTTGGAATCGGACATTCGTTCTCTCCCACGGGATCATCCGCTAGGGGAATATGGTCATGTTGTATTTTGGCAAAGCTTTACAGCGTAAGGGATAAGGGTAGGTTTCGTCCAGATGGGTAAGCCGGGAGAAGATTTGACAGACTTCTTTGGCGTAGGGGACAATTAGTTACCCTATTGCTGGGGTACTGGGCCAACTGGCATATCCGAACCATTCACCTGAATTCGTAGTGGGCCTGATTTTTACGTGAACCCTTCCACCCTGATTGCTCGAATGGCCGATTTTGCCAAATTGGTTGCCCGCCATGAGTGACTTTCACGGTCCATCACTCGAGGATCTGCAAGGGGAATGGATTTGCGTGAACTTTGGTGACGACGGCCACAAAGTCCCCTTTTACGTCCCCTGGTTCCGAAAGCCGAGGGTTGTGTTTGAAGGCTACTGTTATCGAACCTTGGAGGGGGATACCTGCCTGGAAAGTGGCCGTTTCGATATCCGGCGCGGCGTCGAGTACTCGCTGCTGGATCAATTGATCGAGATGGGAGAGCACTACGGCCGTGAGCATCACGGCATCATTCGCTGGGTTGGCGACAAGCTCGAGCACTTACAAGGGCACGTTGGTTACCCCCGGCCAGCCGGTTTTCCTTACGGCAGAGGTTTCAAGTGCCACTATGCCCTGCTCAGCCGGGCACCCAGCGTCAAGCCGGAGCATCCGTTGCCCTCTCCCAAGACATGGAAAGGATAACGCAAACCGGCTTAAATCGTAATCGTCGCTTCCTCGAACGACTTGGGTACGCTCGTGAGGATCTCGTGACCATCTTTGGTGACCAGGATGTCATCTTCGATCCGGACGCCACCGAAGCCAGGGATATAGATGCCTGGTTCGACGGTAACGATCATCCCTGGTTCTAGAGGGCGATTGCTTAGCGAGTTCAGTCGTGGTGCTTCGTGGATATCGAGGCCGATACCATGCCCTAGCCCATGTCCGAATTGTTTGCCCCAGCCTGCTTTGGCAATGATGCTGCGGGCTGCATTGTCGACTTCCGACATGATGACGCCCGGCTTGATTTTGTCGATCGCTGCGAGTTGGGCCTTCAGGCAGGTCTCGTATATCTTTCGCATCTTGGCCGGGACCTTGCCATAGAAGAGAACGCGAGTCAGGTCGCTCTTGTAGAACCGGTAGTCGGCTCCCCAATCGATCAAAACAAAGCTGTCTTCTTCCATTTTGACCAATTCCGGCGTTCCATGCGGACGAGCGGCACGCGGTCCGACGCCGACGATCGGCGGAAAGCTGGTACCACGGCCTCCGTTACGTTGGATCTCATAGGTGAGCAGAGCTTCCAGTTCCTTTTCCGTTTGATCGCCGCGAAGGCCGGCTTTCAGCACGGCAAACGCCTTTTCTGCGAGAGCCACGGCTTCGCGAGTCAGGGCGACTTCTTCTTTGTCTTTGATGACACGTAGGTCCTCGACCAGACCTTCCAAGGGCTTGATCTCGACCTGAGAAAGCTTGGCGACCATCTTGTTAAAAAACTGAACCGTCATCGACTGGCTTTCGATCCCAAGCTTGCCAATCTTGGCCTTGGCGATCGTCTTTCCGACCGAGTCGAGAATCGAGGTGCCAGGCTCGCGCACCTCGAGTTTCAGGTGAGGGCATTCGTCTTCGAGCTGTTCACTGTAGCGTGGATCGCTGAACAGGATCTCTTCCTTGGCCGTTACCAGCAGGTAGCTGTCATCCCCGGTGAAGCCGGTCAGGTAGGTCACGTTCTTGAAGTTGGTGACCAGCAATGCGTCCACCCCGCTCTGCTTGATTTGGCGACGGAGCTTGGAAACACGAGAGCTCGATTTGCTGCGCGAGACTGCCATGGATTTTGCCTCAAGGTTACGAGGGGCAACGGTGGAATGCGAAGCTCCAATTCTCGAAAAACTGGGCACCTTCGCAAGCGTACTGGCTGTTAAATCTAGCGCAGATTGCCGAGGTGCGGTCGATTTCTCAGCCAAAGATAAACTGAGTCACCGCGTCGGTATCGGCCAGATTCGTCAGCAAAAGGTCGGGCTTGGCGGCTTCGAGTTGTTCAATCGAAAAAACGCCGGTAGCGACGGCGACCGCTTTCGCTCCGATGGCTCGGGCACACTTCACGTCGTTCGGTGTGTCGCCAATCACATAGATATCATCGGGCGAGATTGGCTGGCCGTGAAATACTTGGGCGGCTTCCAGGGCGGATCGTGCTACGTCGTCTCGGTTGGGATGATGATCGCCAAACCCGCCGAACGCGAAGTACTCGTGAATGCCGTAGTGTCCGAGTTTGAGGGCGGCACCCTTCTCGACGTTTCCCGTCAGCAGGCCCAACAGAACGTCATCACGCTGCGAGAGCTTGGCCAGTAGCACGGCAACCCCTTCCAGGACGAGCCCTTGCCGCTGAGGCAGGTTGGTCGCCAGTCCGCTGAGGTATTGATCGAGGAATTTGTGCCAGGACTCTTCGCTGAGCGTCTTGCCGTGTAGTTCGTAAAGTTCGGCGAAGATGCCGCGGTCTGTCTTGCCGCTGACCTGAAAGAGGTGCTCTAGTTCCGTCAGTTCGGCCACTTTCAGAAACGCCTCGATCATGGCATCTTTGCCGGCCATGCCCGTGGTGATGAGGGTTCCATCGATATCGAAGAGACAGACTTTCATGGTGCTCCTTGGTGCGGCGGATCAACAAATACTTACGTCGATTCTGACAGAACGACGTCGAGTTCGACCTCGCGCTGCTTGTCGGTCATCAGTCCTCGGATGACTTTGACTTTGATAGTATCGCCAACGTGATGATCGAAGAGGGCCTGCATGATATCCCCTAAGTTCTTGATCGGCTTATCATCAATCTGGACGATCAGGTCCCCCAGCACCACGTGCTGATCCATGGAAATGATGGTCGGTTGGAGGCCTGCTTTTTCCGCTGGGCTGCCAGGAATAATCTCGGCGACTAGGGCTCCTTCGATGTCTAGTCGGGCATTGATCGTTGGTGGTGCCACACGAACGCCCAGGTAGGGACGCTTGATCTGGCCATGGCGTACCAATTCGGTAACCACCGAATTCACCGTATCGACCGGAATGGCAAACCCAATCCCGGCATAGGCTCCGCTAGGGCTGTAAATTGCGGAATTCACCCCAATCAGCCGGCCACCGCTATCCAACAATGGCCCACCGCTGTTGCCAGGATTGATGGCGGCGTCGGTCTGAATCAAGTCGTCGATTTGCCGCCCGTCTTCGGCTTCGATCGAACGCCCCAGGCCACTGATCACGCCGGTGGTAAGCGTATGGTCGAAGCCAAATGGGTTTCCAATGGCGAAGACTTTCTGGCCGACCTGCAAATTGGCCGACTCTCCGACCTGAATCGGCTGGAAAGCTTCTCCTTGAAAATTGGTGACCTGGAGAACAGCCAAGTCGTGTTCTGGAGACGAGCCAACGATGGTTGCTACATAGGTCGAAGCGTCGGCGAAGGTGACGTGAGCTGTGCCTGAGCCGTTGGCAATGGACTGAACGACGTGGTAATTGGTGACAATATGCCCGTGTTCGTCCCAGACGAATCCACTCCCCTGCCCTGTGGCCATCTCGGAGATTTTCGCACTGCCGTACATCCGAACCTGCTGCGAGGTCGTGATGAAAACGACCGAATTGGCAGAATTCTCAAATAACTCGATTGTCGATTTCTCATCGTCGGCCAAATCCCCCCGCGGGGTAATCGTCCGAGGTTCGGCATGGGGGTTAAGCGTGGGCTTGTCGCTGGACGTAGTCCAATAGCTGATTACCCATGCCCCGCAAAAAGCGGCGACCAGGCAATAAAGAAACAGCCGCAAAAAAGCGACCGGATTGGGCTGAGTCCGGGCCGAATTGGCGGCCTCTGGAGGGCCGTTGTGAGGGGTAGGCTCCATGGAAGCACGCGGGGGGCTTAGAGGGATCAGCAAGGGCGGAACTCACTTCCGCGCGAAAAATTAGCTCGCAAATCGTGCGAGCCAACAAAGCTGGGGAACTAGGATTTGAACCTAGACTAACAGAGTCAGAATCTGTCGTGCTACCGTTACACTATTCCCCACTAATTTTGCAGCGGTTAAGGTTAGGGCCTAAGTCGTCTGACGTCAAGGGATTCAGACAACGAACTATAGTAGTCGACCCTCATAATTGGTAGACTACTGCCTACACCCCTTAGAAACGTTGCCTTTCGTTTTCGGACGAATTGCCCGTTTCCCTCATACTTTTCCGAGATGGTGTCCCGGCATTTGGGACCCGGCAACATTGGCGGGAGATCATCGCAAGGCATGTCTAGCTACCTCGTCGCTCTGAATGGCCCAGATTCCGGCAAAAAAATATTCCTCGCGGGCGAGGAATTTACACTCGGTCGACATCCCGAGTGCGATATTGTCGTCGAAGTTGGGGCCGTAAGTCGCTATCACGCCAAGATTACCCGCAATGATCGTGGATATTCGATTGAGGATCTGAAAAGCCGAAACGGGACCTTCGTCAACGACGAGCAGATCGCCAAGCCCCACCAGTTACAGCATGGCGATTCGATCCGAGTTTGCGATATTTCGTTTGAATTCAAGCAGGAAGGGGTCAAGCCAGCCCCAACCGAGACAGTCGGCCTCAAGGCCGATGGGCCGGGGGCCTTTGGTGCCGTTATGGTGGACGACGACGGGGCCACCTCGACGATCATGTCCAAGTTCGAGGTTTCGTCGCAAACCGGCTCGATTCATCTGACAGCCAGTCCGGAAGTCAAGCTGAACGCACTCCTCGAGATCACTCGCGGTCTGACCGGGACCCTTTCGCTGGACGAGGTTCTGCCGAACGTTCTCGAGGGTTTGTTTCGTATCTTCCTGCAAGCCGATCGCGGTTTCATCATTCTGCAGGATGGATCTGGGAATATGGTTCCCCGCTGGACAAAGGCCCGCAAGGAAAGTGACGAAGAGGAAATTCGCATCAGTCGCACGATCGTCAAGCACGTCATGCAGACACGCGAAGCGATTCTTTCGGCCGATGCCGCAGCCGACTCACGATTTGAGATGAGTCAGAGCATCACCGACTTTAAGATCCGGTCGATCATGTGCGCTCCGCTGGTGAATGCGGATGACGAAGTGATTGGTGTGATCCAGATCGATACGCTTGATCAACGCAAGCGTTTCCAGAAGGAAGACCTCGAAGTTGCCGTCAGTGTCGGTATGCAGGCAGCAGCGGCGATCGAACGCGCTCAACTGCACGATCAGGCGATTCGCCAAATTGCTTTCGAACGCGACTTGCACACCGCCAAACAGGTTCAAATTGGGTTTCTGCCGTCCGAGCAGCCGTCGTTGTCAGGCTACAAGTTCTATCACTATTACCTCGCCGCGAATTCCGTTGGTGGGGACTACTACGACTATATTTCCCTACCGGATGGTGGGACGGCGATCCTGGTCGGGGACGTCGTGGGGCATGGGATTGCGGCTTCGCTGATGATGGCCAAGCTATCGGCTGAGGCTCGATATTGCCTGGCTTCGATGGCCGATCTTCAGCAAGCGGCGTTTCACTTGAATAACAACTTTGCCGCTTATACCCCGGCAGACAAATTCGTGACGCTGGCCATTGCGATTTTGCATCCTGAAACGAACCAGGTCACACTCATCAATGCTGGGCACAATCCGCCGATCTTACGAAAGCCGGATGGCACCTGCTCGATGATCGCCGAAGAAGAAATCGGCCTGCCGCTTGGGATCATGGAAGATATGGATTACGACATTGCCCGTTTCACGCTTGAGCCGGGGGAAATGCTCTTTATCTATACCGATGGGATCAACGAAGCCATGAATGCCGATGGGGATCAATTCGGCATGGATCGTATGTTGGCTTGCGTTTCCCAGAAAACAGACGACGTCGAAGTCTGCAGCAAGGCGATCATTGACGACTGCCGGAAGTTTATGGCCGGCAGTCCTCAATTCGACGATATGTGCATGGTTGCCATTCAACGCAAAGCTTAATCCACGAAAATCCCCCTCAGAAGCGAAAGTGCTTGAAAGGGGGATCGCGTGTAAGTCACTCTTGGCGTTGCCCCACGCCGGTAGCTAATTCTTTTCAGGCGTAACGATGGTTTCAGCCTGGTTGGTCACGACTGGGCCGCCCAGGTACTCGATCCAAACGTTGCGGAACACGACTGGGTTGCCGTGATCTTGCAGCTTGATCGGGCGAGCGTCGGCACCTTCAGGCTTGCCGGCACCAGTTTTATTGGGGATCAGGTAGTTGTCCTGGACCAGGATACCGTTGTGCTGGACCGTGATGCGAGCCGGCGAAATCTTGTTTCCTTCATTATCGAAACGGGCAGCCGTGAAATAGACATCGTAGGTCTGCCACGCCAACGGAGGAAAGCACATGTTGATGTCAGGGCTCTTGGTACGATAGAGCGACCCACATTCGTTGAACTCGCCTGGCAGACCGAACGAGTCGAGAATTTGGACTTCGTAGCGTTCCTGGATGTAGAGACCGCTATTAGAGCGAGCCTGACCCAGAGCATATGGCATGTAGGGCAGGCGAAACTCGATGTGAAGACGGAAATCCTGGACTGGGTCTTTTGTGACCGTGCCGATTTGCAGTTCCCCTTTTTCGTTGACCTTGGCGTCAATGAATTTATCTGTGGATGTTCCATCGAATAGGACCGTTGCCTTGGAACTTGGTTTAAGCCCCAGCAACTCGCTGCGGCGTTGGACCTTGGTCAGGATGCCCAAGGTATCGCCAGCCGAGTTGACCACGATCGCTTTGCCACCGCGAACAAGTACCTGGTAATTGCCTTGGCTGAGAACGAGCGTTTCGCCATCTCGTTTGCCGCTCAGATCGATCAACTGACCGTTTCGCCAGCCATTGCCTGGCAAGCCGCCGCGTAGCTGACGTCCGACGAAGTTGCCGTCGCCGCGGGCAATCACTTGAATCCCCGTCGTTTCGAGAATCCCTCCGGGTAATCGCAGTTTTCCGTAGTATTCGCCTTGGAGTGCGAAGTCTTCATCGACCTGGCTTAAATCCGTGGCGGCAAGTTTCTTCGGATCTGGCTTGGCAACCGGCGGAGGAACTGGCTTGGGTTCAGGTTTAGGGGCTTCTTTGGGGGCGGGAATTTGTTCGTGCTTTTCTTCCGCTTTGGGCTCAAGCTTCGACTCCATTTGCTTGGGTTTTCCCGCTTCGATCTTGGGTTCGGGAGCTGGGGTCTTAGCGGGAGTTGGCTCTTCCTTTTTCGGCTCAGGCTTCATCTCCTTTTTCGGAGCGTCTTCCTTGGGTGGGTCGCCGGCGTCTTTCTTTTCAGCTTTATCTTTCGCGTCATCCTGCGACGGCTTGGGCTTCTCGTCTTTCTTCTGTTCTTCTTTTTGGGGGGCCGGCTTCACTTCCTTCTTCGGCTTTGCTTCCCTCTTGGACTCTTCCTCTTTCGCAGCGTCCTTCGACGGTTTCTTTGGGGCGGATGCTTTCTGCTTGTCCTTCTTTTGGTCGCCGTGTTTGTGCTGCTTGTCGTCCTTCTTGCTTTCGTTGTTCTTCCTTTGGTGCTCTTTCGAGTCGTGCTTGGGGGACTCCTTTTTATCTATTACTTCCTTTTCCGTTCGTTCGCCATCTTTCTTGGCGGTTGGTTCGTCGCCGATGGCCGGTCCGGCGAGCAGCGAGGTAATGATCAGCAAGGAAAACAAGACACGATACAACGACATGATGGTAGCTCCGACCGACGAACCTCGGCTTTAGTGTCTTGATATAGCCAAGACGCAGCCCAGGACTGTATTGCAATGGTTTGATTCGGGGGGATGGGTAAGAAAGTCTAGTTTGAATAATGGGGCAAAGGGAATCAAGTTTTACGAGACTTATTCTCGATTTCCTTGTTTCGCGCAAGCAAAAGCACCCAGTGTTTGCTGGGTGCTTTTGGGTTTCTGCGAGCGAATGCCGAAAAGCTTACTCGGCGGGCTTTTCTTCAGCAGCAGGTGCTTCGGCAGCTTCTTCAGCCGCTGGAGCAGCTTCTGCTGGGGCTGCATCACCTTCAGCTGGCATGGTGATTTCGGGTTCACCGGTGCTTTCAACCGGTGGTTCAGCGGTCTTCGAGTTACAACCAATCGAGAATACCATCAGGCCCATGACCAAGCTGGCCGAGCACATCCACTTCAAAACTGACATGGCAAGAAAACTCCTAAGCGTCAAAAGCAAAATTTCCTGGCGGGAACGCCAAGACCCTAATTGTAGGGGCTGCGGGCTTCCGAAAAAACGTGCCCCCTTAACGTTTTCTAAATATTTTCGGGGAAGTAAGTGCGGATCAGTTGGGTCATCTTGGTCACAGCGGATTTAGGACGTCCGCGGGGATCAAGAAGGCCTGCATGGGGAAAGCGGTGGGGTTGGGTATCAGAGACCTGGCTCCAGAACACCCCTTGCACCTGTGGGTGGGTCAGCAGGGCCGGCAGGATGTGCTCGACCATTTCTCGCTGGGTGCGGCGACTGATTCGTTCGAGCGGTTCTTTCTCGCGATTCACGTCATACAGTGCGTTCTCGTCAGGACGCCACGAGCTGGGGGCCGATAACGTCACAAAAAGCGGAACGCCCAGCAGGCTCCAATAGTCGAGCAAATCGACTACGTCGAAGAATCCACGATAGTACGTCGCCGGATTCAGTTCTCCGAAATTCAGCTCGAGTCCAATCCCGGTAATGCCAACGCGGGCCCGGACCAACTCTTCTGCGAAGTGAATGGGAGCCAACTCGCGATCGCGGCTGGTCATGTACTCGCCCCAAGGCTTGGCGAAACTAACCAACAGGGGTGCTCGCAGGCCAGCCGTGCGAACCGTTTGAATAATATGCAGCAGCACCTGAAGCCGCTGCTCTTCTTTTAAATCGAGCGATGTCTGAGCGTTCAGGCCTGCCGCACAGTACCACAAATCGACACGATTGCGATAGTGCTGGATCAGGGCCTGGGTGTACTTCGTAACGGAACTGAGCACTTCCTCGAAGTCGTTTTCCCACAGATAGAGCCAATCTGGAGTCGCGAATCGATCCAGGCAAAACATCGGCCCGAGGACTGTCGCATGACCTTGATCGCGGACAGCATCTAACGTGGCGTCGACTTCCGACCAGTCGTACTGGCCAACTTCGGCTTCGCACTGCTTCCAGTTGGGTTCGACGAGAATCGTGTTCAACGACTGCGTGAGCAGTGGTTTGATCTCGGCCGAAAACGGTTCTGTCAAGGCGATACCGCGCAGGAAAGCCCGTTCGCCAGACTGTTTCGAGAGGGCATGGAACGAAGCCGTCGCGTAGACATGTTCCAGGTGCGAAAGCCCCTTCAGTGAGAACGACAGGCTCTTGGCCGCCAACGCATCCGATTCTTCGGGATCCTCTTTCGCTACGGCTGCTCTGGCAAAATAATTGGTTGCATCCTGCAAGTGCTTCTTTGTCACGTCTAGCAGGTCGAGTTCGGCATCCAGGCAAGCATTAGAAAGCGTACGAAAGCGGAACAGCGAACCACGAGCCAGTTCAAGCAACAAGCTGTAAGGCGTCTTGTTGTCGACTCGCAGTGCACAGGTCGACAAGATCTGAGAAGAGCGGCGATCGTTTCGAAAGGGGACTTTAACCTTTACTCCGTCCGTCTCTAATAGTTCAAGAACAAGACGGTCGTCAGATCGCTTAATAGACGTAGCGCGGACCAGTCGATCGCAGCCAACCACGTGAATTACGCGGCAGTCCTCGTCCGAAATGGTCAATTCGTTAGGAATTCGAAACGTTAGTTTGGGCAAAACCCGGCTCGCTCTCATTCAGGGGGTTAATCGAGAATGCCAATCATGCTGCTTTCCCCGCGTGATAGCACGCTCTTTCAATTCTAATCGTCGGCCATGCCGGGATGAACCACGAAAATGTCTATCTCGTGGGGTATGTCGCCTGGGCTAAGTCTGCGGCCAATCGCGTTTGCCAGGTCTGTTTCCAAGAGACTGCCTGTGGCAAAATGCCGGTTGAACGGGCCAATACGATTGGAACGATCATCTGGCTCCAGGTTTCCAGTATATCCCCTTTAGCGACTCAAATCGGAAAAACATGGGTCTTAACTATCCTGTTCGGCAGGGCAAAGTGCGTGACGTCTACGATTTGGGCGACCAGGTATTGTTGGTCGCGTCGGACCGAATCAGTGCGTTTGACTACATTCTGCCGTCACTCATTCCGGATAAGGGGCGGGTACTGACGCAGATGAGCCTGTTCTGGTTCGAGACATTGGATATCGCAAACCACCTGATTTCGACGGACGTTCAGCAAATGAACCTGGCTGGCGATGTCGATCTCGGAGAGCTTGATGGCCGCTCGACGTTGGCCCGCAAGACCGAAGTCATTCCGATCGAATGTGTCGTGCGAGGTTACCTGGCCGGTTCAGGCTGGAAGGAATACCAACGCAGCCAAACGGTCTGCGATATCCCATTGCCGGCCGGATTAGAGCAGGCCGCCAAGCTGCCGGAGCCAATCTTTACGCCAGCCACCAAGGCCGAAACGGGGCATGACGAGAATATCTCGTTTGAGCGGATGGTGGAAATTGTCGGCGCTGAGATGGCGAATTTGCTCCGAGAAAAGAGCATTGCCGTCTACCAGGCCGGTGCTCAGCGGGCACTTGAACACGGCATTATCATCGCCGACACCAAGTTTGAATGGGGCGTCGTCAACGGCGAGGTGCTGCTGATCGACGAAGTGCTAACGCCGGATAGCTCTCGCTTCTGGCCTCAAGATGAATACGCGGTTGGGATGA
The DNA here is from genome assembly GCF_002967715.1 of Blastopirellula marina. Classification (NCBI taxonomy): domain Bacteria; kingdom Pseudomonadati; phylum Planctomycetota; class Planctomycetia; order Pirellulales; family Pirellulaceae; genus Blastopirellula; species Blastopirellula marina. The sequence continues at coordinate 428,743 of NZ_PUIA01000069.1, read as the reverse complement.
GCCCGCCATCGTTCGACAAGCAGTTTGTCCGCGACTGGTTAGAGGCGAGCACTTGGGACAAGAATAGCGAGCCCCCTGCTCTTCCGCAGGAAGTGATCGAGAAAACGCGAGCCAAGTATATCGAAGCCTACGAGCGAATTACCCAGCGGAAATTCACCTGGTAGGAGCTTCAAGGTTTTAGCTTTCGGGCGTCTCAGGCTCTGGCTGAGACGGCTCCGTCTTGCTCGGTTCTTCAGCCTTGGTTTCTCGGGCAGATTCCTTCATTTCAGAATCTTCTGCAGGCTGTTCCTGCTCGGCCTTTTTCTTAGATTCCAACAACGGCAAACGCTCGGCCCGCAGGGCATTACCGCGGCGATACGGAGACAGCACGTCATCGTCACTGGTATAGAAATCGTAGGCCTTTTGGGCCATCTCTTTGTTCTCGTCTTGCCGCGCGAGTGCTTCTGCGCTGCGGGCAATGCCATAGAACGTTGCTGATTTAAATCGCGTGGAGGGAAACTCTTTGAGAGTTCCTTCTTCAAAGAAGTAGATCGCCGAGTCGTACTGCGCGTCTCCCAACGCGATTACCCCAAGATTGAAACTGGCCAGTTCTCGCCACAGTAAAACGTTCTTTTGAACGCGGTCGAGAAAGAACTGCTGAACCTTGGGGTCATCGGGCAAATCCATGCCTGCCATTTGCATCATTTCGAGTTGTTCGCGTGGATTGGCGATTCGGAACTGACGTTCCATCAGACGCGTATCCATATACATCGACCGGGCACCCTTCTGCTGCGTCTCGTCGTCGAATTTGCACATCAATTGCAAGGATCGCGCGACGGCAAAGGGAGTCATCGTGTCGTAGATCCAGCGTTCGACCTGGAATAGAGGCTTCAGAACAGGATCGTCCAGACGCTTGGTGATCGCCGCTTCTGCTTCGAAGGGAACCGTCCACAACTGGATGTCGGTGACTCCCTGGAAATTCGACAGATGATCCTTCAGCGAGGACGGGGCGACGTGAACTTTCATGGTCGAGTCGCCGGAAAGAACTCCTTCCAGCAACTGTGTTGCCTGGGTCAACGAGGTCGACGGGGCATCGATCAACAGCGTGACCTTCTCGATATCCTCGGCCGTGACGGGATACTTGTAGTTCTCTGACGCCATCGCTTCCAGGTCTTCGGGGTGATCTACCAGGTGTGATAGACGCTGTATGCCCTGGCCGTCTTTCTCGGAGATTGGAAGTGCGTAGGCCATGTCGAAGAGAAACAACTCCCGGCCGATTGCCACGCCGACGACCTGAGGAACTTTGTCCGAGTTGCCGAACTTTACGACAACAGCATCCAGGCCTTGTTGGCGGCACAGTTGAATGAACACACGGGCCCGTTCCAGGGCATCTCCTTCGTTCAGTTGTAATGCGTTCCAGGTATCGCGACTGGTGCCAGGTGCGAACTTCCCTTCCTCCAGTTCATTCGCGCGAACTGGGTGAATGTGCCGGACGGTCCAATCGAACAGCAGGTAAGCCAGCCCAAGGTCGTTGACCTGGCTATCGTCGAGCGTTTGATCGATCTGCGCGTCTAAAAAGGCCTGCATATCGGCCTGGGGCGTTTGATTCTTACGGATCCAGTCCGAAATGGTCTTGGCCCAAAAGGTACCTACCAGAAAATCAAACTCACTACCGCGAAACGTGACACCGGTGAATTGCTCTGGCTGGTCAAGGAATCCACGACTTTCCAGATCTTGCAAGCCTGGCAGGCTACGAATCGTATCGGGAAGTTCGGCCACCATAGGATCGGGCTGCCAGGTGGGATCTAACTTTTGGGACATGAGCCAGCGATTCATACGCTCGAGTACTTCGACCTTGACCTTGCCGGCTGGATAGCGATCCAGGTCGCGCAGGTAAGTCATGGCCTGGTCGACGAATTGCTTGGAACTGCCACCATCGGTCGCTACGGTCGCTTTGGTATCGTCGACCTGTGGACGAATCTTCCTGCCACCGCATCCCAACACAGAAACGATGAGCAATAGGAGGATGACAGAGGTTCGATGCGTGCGGCTCATGAGAGTTGATTAACCTTGGGCCGCTGCGCGGACGGCCAAAATACGCTGAAGAAAATTTTCCAGTTCCGACAGGGGAACCATGTTCGGACCGTCGCTGGGGGACTTGTCAGGATCGGGATGGGTTTCCAGGAACAGCCCATCGATACCAACCGCTGCGGCGGCCTTGGCAAGGGGAAGAACCATCGCGCGATTTCCGCCGGTCTGGCTTCCCAGTCCGCCGGGCTCCTGGACGCTATGTGTCGCGTCGAAGACCACCGGTACACCGAGTGATCGCATTTCAATCAGGCTTCGCATGTCATTGACGAGTCGACCGTATCCGAAGAACGTTCCCCGTTCGGTCAAAAAGGTTTCTCGGGCACCGGCTTCCTTGAGCTTTTCGACAACGTGCTTCATATCCCAGGGAGCCATGAACTGCCCCTTCTTCACGTTGACGGACTTTCCGGTTTGTGCCGCGGCAACTAACAAGTCAGTCTGCCGAGCGAGAAAAGCTGGAATCTGAAGGATATCGCAAACCTGTCCCACGGAAGCGGCTTGATAAGATTCGTGGAGATCCGTCGTGACGGGAATTTGAAACTCGGTACGAACGGCTTCCAAAAGCTTTAAACCTTCTTCCAGCCCCAATCCTCTGTACGAATGAATGCTAGTACGGTTCGCTTTATCGAACGATGCTTTGAAGACCAATTGAATTGGCAGCCGCTGGGCCAGATGGCACAAATGCTCTGCAATTTGGAATGACAATTCGCGCGACTCAAGCACGCAGGGGCCTGCGATGAGAAGCAATTGCCCTTGTGAGTTCAGGGCAAACGTCGATGAATTGGGGGCCGAATCGTTCAAGGGCTATCTCGTGACTAGTGGGGAATCATCCATCCTATTTTCCCGCCGAAGATTCTCCCAGGGCGTCTCAGGTTAATTATTCGCAAAGACTTAGGGCGAAATCTCGGTTAGGCGTATTTTGCCACGAGTCCGCAGAAATTCCCATCCGACCTATTTGCCTGGCATGGAAGGAATCGAGTTATTTGTCGGTTCGCTTCGGAGGGACAATCAACGGCAGGTAGCTAGGAAGGACCGAGAGTCGGATATCCGTGAAGCCGGCCGGGTCGCCGTCTGTTTGCAGAGGAACAGGGCCGGATGGGCAGCGGATATCAACGCTGAGGGCCTTAAACCGCTGTACGTCGCTTCGCTTCGTGATGGTGCCTGAGAGGAGTGAAGTGATGTAGGAAGCCGTCGCCCCAAAGCCCTTCTGAGTCAGTACGCAGATGTCGAGCAGGCCGTCGTCAGGAACGGCATCGGGTGTCATCTCGAAGCCCAACGCGTAACGAGGCACGTTAAAGGCAAATACCCAGAAGCCTTCGGTTTGCGTCCGACTGCCATCGGCGAGCTCGATATCGAGTTCCAGCTTAGGGTATGGGTACTTCGCAAGCATTTCAAACGTCGGTTTGACATAGTGAAACTTGGTCAAGTGCCCATTTCGTCGCTGATGAACATGGTGCACGACTTCAGCTTCAAACCCCGCGGACAGCATCAGCAAAAAAGTGTGGTCGCCAAGTTGCCCTGCATCGAATCGCCGAACGATACGTTTCGACAGCATCTTCGCAAAGGCCCCAATATCGGTGGGGATTTGTAAGTACTTGGCGAGGATGTTCTCGGTACCGGCTGGGTAGATCGCAATAGGTACGGTTCCACCTGTCTGGCCCGCGATCATGGCGGCCGTTCCATCCCCCCCGACAGAAACAATGAAATCGGGACGCGGAACAGCTTCGTCTTCCCATTGGAAGGTCAACTGCTCGGGAGAATTAATTTCGACCGTGTTCAACCCCAGGTCCTTGAGAAGCTCGCGCAGACTCTCATGCCGCTGCGGCTTGTCATATCCGCCGGCAATTCGATTGATAAATAGCCAAGCGGTTTCGGTTGAAGTGGCTTGGCAAGTTTCCGTGAACGTCACAGTCGCATCACTTTAGAGGTAATTGGAACTAGGATTGCTCTCATCCTATCGAGGCACCACGCGAAAGCGAAGGCTAACGCATCCTTCATGTCAATTTGAGACGCAGATAGGTGCTTTCGAAGGATATCACCATCTTGTCTCAAAGTGAGCTTTCTGGCGAATGCAGTAAGGTATTGCTTGTTAAGGGCTTGTGCATTTAGGTCTCGATTTCAGACAAAAGGTCAGGAAAAAATCTGTTAAAAACAGCCAAATGTAGGGGTGTGTATTATTTCTTTGTGGCATCTTGAGCCACATACGCAAAATACCCATTTGTCGCTATTTATGCTTCGCTTAGGCGATTTTTCCTAAAGTTCGACGCTCAAGGGAGTTCGGTTCTAATCGCAATTTTATTGCTTGTTTGGCTCGGCAATTGCTGTTACTTGGGCCATCGGCTCCTCGGAGGAGTCGGTAAGCTGGCCCGTGGGGCCGCTGTCGAACTTAAGCTGGATGGTTTGCCTTGCCCCTGACGATTCAGCTTCTCCAACGCGGGTTGGTACGACAGCGGTCCCTCGATTTTTTCTTGGCTTATGATTATGGCTAAACTGCGAGCCCCCTTCGCTTTAGTCGGAATTCTCGTAGACTTTTCGGTCTAAGATCCCACTGTTTGGCTTCGATAGGCGTGAAACCTTTCCTTAGTTTCTAAAATCAATGGCTAGGGTAAGTTGACGCAATCCACGAGCTTCAGTATCTTTGAGCGTTTTGATTCGCGACTCGCGAATAAGCCAGCGTAGCTTCAATTGGCAGAGCACAGCATTCGTAATGCTGGGGTTACGAGTTCGACTCTCGTCGCTGGCTCTTCTTGTTTCCCAAATGCGTATGGGTAATTGACTCGTTTCCAGTTAGGGACCGGTCCTTAACCAAGTTAAGAAAAGCGGCGAAACGCAGTGCCCAATTATCTCCCCCGAGCTTTCGCACTTGGGCCTCGACAAAAACGTTTGGAGCCCCGTTGATGATTCAAGGAATCGATTTCGATCTCAAGAGCGTTGTCCTCACGAATTCGTCCTTCGGTCCGGAGGAAATTCGCCAGATCCTGCGAACGGTAGGACGTGACTACAACGCATTCTCGACGCTTCGCGACAGTGTCTCCGAGCTGGAAGGCCAGTCGGAAGAGCGTTCGCCAGCCACGAACGTGCGCCTGGGTGTTTGCCAGTTCATCATGGGTAACTACAACAGCGCCGTTCAAACGCTTTCGGCCGCTGATGGTGGAGCCCTGGCCCATTACTACCTGGGTCGCAGCTATTTCTGCATGCAGAACTTCGACAAAGCGATCGAAGCATTTCAGTCTGCTCAGACTGCCGGCTACAACAAGGATGATTGCCAGCTAGGCGTCATTGAAGCGCTTCGGAGCAAGGGCGATTCCGAGCAGGCCCTGCAGATGCTGGACAACATGTTTGGCCCGGTCGAATCGACTGCCAATTACCTGTACCAGCGCGGTGCGACCATTGCTTCGCTGGGTGGTAACCCGGCCGAAGTGGTTGCCCTGTACGAGCGAGCCGTCGAAGCCGATCCTGGTCACGCCGGTGCTCTTTTTGGTTTGGCATTGGAAAATGATCGTCGCGGTAACGACGCCATGGCCCTGCAGCTTTACCAAAGTGCTTCTGCTGTCTTCCCGACTCACGTTGGTGCACTGCTCAACCTGGGGCTGCTGCACGAAGATCGTGGTGAATACGATCGTGCGACCCATTGCTACCAGCGTGTGCTCGATTCCTACCCGGCCGAGAAGCGAGCTCGTATGTACATGAAGGATGCCCAGGCATCCGGCGACATGTACTACGACGAAGAAGAGCAAAAGAAACGCGACCGTATGTCGCAGGTTCTCAGCATTCCGGTTACCGACTTCGAATTGTCGGTTCGCAGTCGGAACTGCCTGCAGAAGATGGGCATCATGACCCTGGGCGACCTGTGCCGCTGCTCGGAGCAAGAGCTTCTGGCGAGCAAGAACTTTGGCGAAACGTCGCTGATCGAAATCCGCGATATGCTTCGTTCCAAGGGCCTGGAACTGGGCCAGATGTCGAACGAAAAGCCTTCGACACCCGAAGTCAGCTACGATACCACGGGGCTCTCGCCTGACGAGCAGGCTCTGTTGGATCGCCCGATTGCCGAACTCAGCTTGTCGGTTCGTGCCCGCAAGTGCATGGTTCGCTTGGGTATTTCCACCATCGGCGAACTCGTTCGACGCACCGGCGACGAACTTTTGGAATGTAAGAACTTCGGCGTGACAAGCTTGAACGAAGTTCGCGAAAAGTTGACTTCCTACAATCTGAAGCTTCGCGGCGACTAATTGCTGATCGTGCGGCCAATGGCCTAAAACTCAAACCCATGCGGAAAGCCGCGTGGGTTTTTTCATGGAGCTTTGAGACACTTTGGATCAATCGGCGTTGGATCGTCCTGCGGAAGTCGACTGGTTTCAGTACCACCTTAAGCACGAAGACACTACCTCGAAGGCGCGTCGTGGTGAGTTCGTAACGCCGCACGGCGTGGTGCAAACGCCTGCTTTCATGCCGGTGGGGACGCAGGGAACGGTTAAAGGTCTCGAGATCGGCATGGTGCGGCAGACCGGAGCCGAAATGATCTTGGGTAACACGTATCATCTCTCGCTTCGGCCAGGGGATGATGTGGTTGCTGAGTTGGGTGGCTTGCACAAGTTCATGGACTGGCGTGGTCCTATCCTGACCGATAGCGGCGGCTTTCAGATCTTCAGTCTCGCTCAGATGCGCAAGATCACCGAGAAGGAAGCCATCTTTCGGTCGCATATCGACGGACGCAAGATTCATCTTTCGCCAGAGCGAAGCATCGAGATCCAAGAGAACCTGGGAAGCGACATCGCGATGGTGTTGGACCATGTCGTCGAGTTGCCCAACGAGTCGAAAGTCATTCGCGAAGCGATGGACCGCTCGATTCGCTGGGCCAAGCGGTGCCAGGATGCCGCCACCCGCAAGGATCAAGCTCAGTTCGCGATTGTTCAGGGTGGGCTTGATGAAGGGCTACGTGTTGAATGTGCCGAGCGATTGGCCGAACTCAATTTCCCCGGGTATGCCATCGGTGGGCTGAGTGTTGGCGAACCGCCGCCGGAGATGTATCGAATCCTCGATGCGACCTGCCCTGTCCTGCCCACCGACAAGCCGCGGTATTTGATGGGGGTCGGCCGCCCCGAGGATCTGTTGGAAGGGATTCGTCGGGGTGTCGATCTGTTCGACTGCGTGATGCCTACCCGAAACGGACGAAATGCGTTGGCCTTCACCGATCAGGGAACGGTTCGGCTACGCAACTCCAAGTATCAGCGAGATTCGACGCCACTCGATCCCAAGAGCGTACCCCAGGTCGCTGGGCTCAGTCGGGCCTATTTCCGCCACTTGTTCATGGCCAAGGAGATGCTGGGGCCGATACTGCTTTCCTTGCACAACGTGGCCTATTATCAGCGGCTAATGCGTGAGGCTCAGCTGGCAATCGAAGAAAACCGATTCGAGGCCTATTACGAGCAGAAGATGGCTGGCTGGGCATCGGGCGGCTAAGTCCTGGGCATTTCTTCGATTCTTCACGAAGTTCGTGAATCCTCGTCGTTGGTTTCGGCTTCCAATAAGTACGTCGTACTGTTTATCTGCGTGCCGACTTTGAAGGAACTTCTGATGCATCGCTATGCCACGATTGGCCGCCCCCTGTTGGCTGTCATGATTTCTTTGGCCCTGAGTTGGTCTGTGATGGCAGATGACTGGCCTCAGTGGATGGGACCGCAGCGTGATGATGTGTACCGCGAGTCAGGCGTGATCCGTTCCATCCCTGAAGGTGGATTGAAGGTGAAATGGCGCGTGCCGATCTCAGGTGGGTATGCCGGCCCAGCGGTTGCCGGTGGACGCGTTTTTGTGACCGACTACCTCGCGGAATCGAATGAAATCTCGAATGACCCAGGGGCTCGCCAAGAGCGTCAGGGGAAAGAGCGGGTCCTTGCTTTCGATGCCAAAACTGGGGGAAAGTTGTGGGAATACGCCTACGATCGTCCCTATTCCATTAGTTACGCCGTGGGGCCACGATGCACTCCGGCTGTGGATGGCGAACTGCTGTACTGGGTAGGTGCCGAAGGGGACCTGGTCTGCCTGCAAGTTGAAACGGGTGAACTGGCTTGGCGAAAGAGCCTGGTCGATGATTTTGAGGCTGAAATTCCCATCTGGGGGTGTGCTGGGCATCCATTGGTTGACGGCGATCTGCTTTATGTCATGGTGGGTGGCCCAGGGCAAGGAGTTGTTGCCCTGGATAAACGAACCGGCGAGGTACACTGGAAATCGTTGGATGCGAAGATGGGCTACGCTCCACCAGCGATCATTGAAGCGGCCGGCAAGCGGCAGTTGATCATTTATCACCCAGAAGGAGTGGCTTCGCTTGATCCCAAGACAGGGGACAAGTACTGGGAAGTTCCGATCGAGCCAGCGTACGAGATGTCGATCGCTCGTCCGATGGTCGATGGAAACCGCATGTATGCCAGCGGAATTGGCAACCAGTCGGTCATGATCGAGTTGGATGAAAGTCAGCCTGGAGCGAAAGCACTCTGGCACGGCGAGCCGAAAACCTCGGTCTATAGTGGCACTTCAACCCCGGTTTTTGTGGATGGCGTGTTGTACGGAAGCGACTGCAACGTCGGTAGCCTGATGGCGGTGGACGCTGCGAACGGGGATCGTCTGTGGACAACCTTCGAGGCAACCAAGCCGGATGAAACTCGGTTCATTAGGCATGGCACGGCCTTCGTGACCCGGTTGGGGGAAAGCGATCGCTACCTAATTTTCAGCGAAGTTGGCGATTTGCTGGTCGCCAAAATGACCAAGAGTGGCTTCGAATCGCTGGGAAGCTTTCATGTTTTAGATCCCACGAGCGAAGCATTTGGTCGCCAGGTTGTCTGGACACACCCTGCTTATGCCAACCAGACTGGCTTTTTCCGCAACGACAAAGAGTTGGTCGCGGTCGATCTGGGACAAAAATAGGTTCGACAGGGTGATTTGGGTAATCCCAGTCGCTGGCAATAAGAAGGCAGAGAGCGAAAGGTGGTCTACAGGGCCACCTTTTGGCATTTTTGGGCGGATTGGCCGCTATTGCCGGTATAGAACGAAACTCTTATCATGAGCGGTTTCAATGTGCTGTCACTTTGCTGACGGTACATAAGTAGGTCCATTCTCTCGGTGATTCTGACCTTTTTCAGAAGTAGCGGCGTTCCTTTGGGGGACACGGCAACGACTGGGGCAGCGGAATGCGATCAGGGAGCCAGGCAAGTGGTAGGAAGCGTCGGCGGAAATGTTTGATTTGACGGCAATGCCGGTTCACATCTTAGCGCAAGAAGGCGGTTTCACGAATCCTCTTACCTACCTTCCTATCGTGGCGATTCTGGTGCTGGGTTACTTCATGTTGATCCGACCGGAGCAAAAGAAAGCTTCTGACGCCCAGAAAATGCTGGACGGGATCAAGAAGAATGACCGCGTGGAGACGATCGGAGGGATCATCGCCACCGTGGTCAGTGTGAAGAAAGACCAGCAAGAGGTTGTGCTTCGCCTGGACGACAAGTCGGGCACAGAGATGCGGGTTCGTATGCGAGCGATCGCCACTGTTCTCTCGAGAGAGGGAAAAACGAGCGATAACGCCGAATCCCAACCGGCTAAGTCTTGAATGGACGATTCAAGGACGAATTTCCCTTTCCATATTCCACTATACGACTTGCCTGGGATCGCAGAAGCTCCCACGGCTTGGAGACACGCAATGCAGAAGAGTTGCACGATTTTTGCTGTCATGCTCGTGCTGACGCTGACCGTCACGTTGTTGACTGGCGTCGATTTCGGGCTGGACGCCGGCGGAAGTTCGTGGCTGGGCTCAACCGCGATGGCACAAGACGCGCCATCGGCAGAAGTACCGGTCCCGACCGTCAATGCAGTACCAGCTGAAACGCCGAGTTCTGGAAATTCACAGACATTCAACGTGCTGGGGATTATTCTCCTCACGATCGTGGTGCCGTACATCTTAGGCTTTTGGCTGGCAAATGCGATTCGCATGCCAGAACTGAGTCGCAAGCTAGGCATCATCTTTGCCAGCTTGGTGTGCAGTGTCACGGTGTGCTTTCTGCTGTGGCCGCCGAAGTTCGGCATCGACCTGCAGGGTGGTGTTATCCTGGTTTACGAAGTCGACGAGCAGGCCAGCTTGGATTTGCTCGCTTCGGATGCCAGCTCGGATGGTGCAACCTTCGATCTGACCCCGGAAAAACAGCTCGAACAAGGTACCGCTCAGCTGATTACGCAGCTGCAAAAGCGTATCAATCCATCCGGTGTTTCCGAAGTGGTGATTCGCCCTTACGGTGAAAACCAGGTGGAAGTGATTGTTCCGCAAGCCGAGTCGGCCGACCTCGATTCGATCAAGCGGCTTATCACCAAAGCGGGTGTGCTCGACTTCATGATCGTGGCAAACAAGCAAGACCACGATTACCTGATCACCCGTGCGGAAGATGAAAGCCAGCTCGGCGTGACGTTTGTCACCGACCGAGAAGGCAATCGCATTGGTCGCTGGGTTCGTGTCGATGACGACGCCCAAGGGGCCGTTGGCGAACCCAATTTTGCTGATCCAAGCTTGACTCCGTACCTTAACAGCCAACGTCACCTCGTGCGTGGCGGTGGACCAGGCGTGCCGTTTGAAGTGCTGATGCGTGTCGAACGCCCTGAAGCTCGCTTGGGTGGTAAGCACCTTTCTTCGTCGGCGGTGACTCGCGACGAGTATGGCAAGCCAGCGGTGGCCTTCGAGTTTGGCGTCGATGGTGCCAACCGTATGGGGCGGCTATCGCAAGAGAACCTGAGCGAACCGAACATCCCGCGTAAGCTGGGTATCGTGATGGATAACTTCCTGATTTCGGCTCCGCGAATCAATGCGATGATTACCGATCGCGGTATCATCACCGGCGATTTTAGCCAACAAGAAGTGACCGACCTGGTTCAGGTTCTGCGTAGTGGTAAGCTGCCGGTCGTGCTTCGCAAAGAGCCGATCAGCGAACAGAAGATCAGTGCCACTCTGGGTGACGACACGATCCGCAAGGGTAAGGTCGCCATCACGGTCTCGCTGATTGCCGTGTTGGTGTTCATGGCGATCTACTATCAGGTTGCTGGTTTGGTGGCTTGCTTCGCCCTGATCTTTAACCTGGTGTTGATCATGGCCATCATGATCGCCATCAAGGCCGACCTGACGCTGCCTGGTATCGCCGGTTTGGTGTTAACCGTGGGTATGTCGGTCGACGCGAACGTGCTGATCTACGAGCGTATCCGTGAAGAAATAAATGGCGGGGCGTCTCTGCGAGTTGCCCTTTCCAATGGTTTCGGCAAAGCCATGTCGACCATTGTGGACGCCAATATTACAACGCTCATTACCGCTGCCGTGTTGTATCGCATCGGTACCGATCAGGTGCGTGGTTTTGCCGTGACGTTGTTTGTCGGTATTTTGATGAGCATGTTCACCGCGATCTATGTTTCGCGGGGCATCTTCGACATCCTGGAAAAGAAGCGTATTATCTCGACGCTCAAGTTCATGCCGTCGGCTTCCAGCATTGGCTACGACTTTATCGCCAAGCAGAAGGTTGCCGGAATGGTCTCGCTAGTGGTTATTCTGGTCGGCATGATTGGTGTGGGTGTTCGTGGTAAGGATATCTTCGACATCGACTTCAACGGTGGTTCTTCGGTTCAGGTCTTCCTGGAAGAACCAATGCCAATCTCTGAAGTTCGCAGCAAGTTGACCGGCGTTCTGCCCGATCTCTCGGTCAGTGCCGTCACCATGGAAGGCTACGAAGATCGCATCTACAAGGTCGATACTTCGATGTCGGAATATGGTCAGCTGGGCAAGGTCGTCATCAGCGATCGCACCGGAGCTTCGGCCGAGGTCGACCTGGCTGGCGTGGAAACTCTGAGTGGAATCATCGATCGTCTGGCCGCTGCTGAAGTGGGCGTGGCTGTCCTGCAAAACTCGGATGGCGACGGGATTGAATTCCAAGACGAGACCGGTGCTGATTCCGGTTCGATGTCGGTCAAGAATGTCGACGACAATACCCAGACCGCCGATCATTTGCGTATGAACTTCAGCACGGATGCACTGCGATACAACACCGGTGCGATTCCGGCTGGTGTGGAAGTTGTGCAGGATCGGATCTCGCAGGTATTCACCGGCCCTAATGGCGAAAGCCTGCTGGTGATGCATAACATGGACTTCGTCCCACCAACGGCCACATCGAGCACCCCAAGTGCGCCGCCAGCCAAGGTGGAAGCTCCCGAAACCTCGCCAACGACTACCGAGCCAGCCGAATTGGCTCCAGAGCCGGAAGCGACCGAGAAGAAAGAAGAAGCCCCCGCGGAACCTGCGGAAGAAAAGCCTGCCGCTCCCGAAGGAGATATGCAGTCGTTCATTGCTCCTGTTTCTTCGCGTCTGATCGCATTGTTGCCATGGCACGTCTCGCTAGATGTTTTGCTGCAAGACGATGGCGAAGCTCCGGCTACCGATAAGCCAGCCGAAGAAGCTCCTGCTGACGACAAACCAGCGGAGGAGAAGCCTGCGGATGCTCCTGCGGCAGAAGAAAAGCCAATGGAAGAAGCTCCGAAGGAAGATAAGCCAGCGGAAGAGCCGGCTGCTCCGATGACGGAGACGCCAGTTGCTGAAGCACCCATGACGGAAACGCCGATGGTCGATGTCCCTGCTGGCGGTCCGCTTGGTTCTCTGGTTGGTGGTGGAGAAGTTCCTCGTTTCAACACGCAGACCGAACTGTCGTTCGACGAGGGGATCAGTGCCGAGACGGTGCGTACCCTGGTCAACGATGCGGCTGATAGCTTGCGGGTTGCTCGTCCGGAAGTTGCTCTCTTGGACAGCGAAGGCAAGACACTGCCAGTTGATAGCCGCGTGAGCCAAACGACCTGGACGGTCAAGCTTTCGACCACGCCTGATGAATCGGCCAAGATTCTGGAGCAGGTCAGCAAGAAGCTCGATTCGACCCCAGTCTGGCCTTCGTCCAGCAAGATCGGTAGCAAGGTCGCTGGTGATATGCAGACCATGGCCGTCCTGGCTATCGGTTTCTGTTTGATCGGTATCGTGGGCTATATCTGGTTCCGCTTCCAAAGCGTGGCCTTTGGTGTCGCCGCCGTGGTGGCCTTGGTGCACGACGTGTTGGTCACGTTGGGCTTCATTGCTTTGAGTGTGTGGATGGCTCCAGCGCTCGGGTTTCTGCAGATTACGGAATTCAAGATTAGCCTGCCGGTGGTTGCAGCCTTCTTAACGATCATCGGTTACTCGCTGAACGATACGATCGTGATCTTCGACCGTATTCGCGAAGTCCGCGGCAAGAGCCCTGATCTGACCAGCGAGATGGTGAATCTCAGCATCAACCAGACGCTGGGCCGCACGTTGCTTACTTCGCTCACAACGTTGATCGTAGTGCTCATCCTTTACTTCATCGGTGGTGAAGGGATTCATAGCTTCTCGTTCTCGTTGGTTGTTGGTGTCATCGCTGGTACCTACAGCACGATCTTCATCGCGTGCCCGGTCCTGATCTGGTTGATGAACCGCGACAAGAAGAGCAACAAGAAAGCCGAAGCTTAAAGGGTAAAGCCCTTGGCTTCGCTAATCGGTAAACTTTACGAAGTCGGCATCAAGTGATGCCGACTTCTTTTTTTGCGCGCAAACCCAACCCGCAGGCTCGAACTGGCCCGCGCCAGCATCGCGTATGGGATTCTATAAGCAGTGTTCCTCTTGGTTGTGCCTGGTGCCACTGCTGGCAATGCCTTGAGAGGGCGTCCATCGTTGGCTTTACCGTCAACGGAGACGTGCTCTCGTGTGGGTTTCCATGAATGTGGGCAAGCGGCTTTCGTCGACCTTCCGGCGAACTTCAGATCGGGTCCTGAAGCAAACCGCATGCTTCATTCATCCTGTGAGGCGGGCTTGGCAGTGGCACCATCAACCAATTGGAATTTTCAACACGTTTTTCGTTGCCGGAAAAGTCTTCCAAGGCAAAGTTTGCCTGATGTGTGCGTCTCTTATCTTCGCACCTGGGTGAGGCGAAAATCGTGCTCGATGACAGCAGAAAGTGAAGAGTGCGACGCTAGCATGCGTCGATGAAACGAAGCATCAGGATGGTCTTCGAAGAGTAATGCAATGGATGGCGTACACGTGACTCCCCAAGACGACGGTACGCAACATGAACGGCGATTCCAAATTTCTTACCTTGGCCGCACTCGGAGTGATTGGCCTTGGTTCCGCTATGCCCTATTGGTCGGCATGGTCGGCTCCGGATCAGGCTCCGCCTGAAGTTACCTCCGCCCAACCGGCGGCAACACAGCCAGCGGCTGAACCTCAGTTCACCGCGCAGCAGTACTGGGATCAACAGGTATCCCGCCCCGATATCGTGACGCTGACGCCTCACGGTGGGCAAAGTATGGGCCTGGATAACCCTGCCCAAATTCCTTCCCTTTCGATGGACATGCAGCAGGCAGCTCCGGTTGCAGCTCAGCCGATCCTGGCGAACGTGCCCATCAATCAAGTCGGCAGTGTCTCGTTGGCTTCTCGCGTAGAAGACATGAATGCTCCGAGAACGGCCTCGCACGCGGTGATTCCGATCGAGATTCCGGGCACAGCAAAACCGCTGCCGCCTACGATGACCTCGCCGGTAATTACGACGCGTCAGGTCATGAAGCCAGAACTGCCGGAGACACAAGTCCAGCAGCAGTTCACTCCCCTTCCCCGCATCGCACCACCCAACCACGGCGCGAGTAATAGCGGATCGACAATAACGCGGGAGCACCGCGTAAGAGATGGTGATAGCCTGGAGTCAATCGCCGAGAAGTACCTCGGCGACCCGCTCCTGGCGGATGCGATCTTCCGGGCCAATCGGTCGCAGCTCGAAACTCCTGAGCTGCTGCCCATTGGGGTGACGCTGACGATTCCCAGTTCATCTGCGGAAGAGGTAGCCCCGGAGGTTGATGGACGGCTTAGGCCCATGACCCGTCTGCGTCCTGTTTCCACCGCCGCCGATCCGCGCGGTGGAGACCAGCCTTGGACAACATTGTCGCCGCCCGGAGCGTAATTCGTTCCCGGCGGCTTCGGTTTGCCAATTCGGCTTGTGTCTACTGAAGTGGCGTCGTGCGATCGGTCCATGGATCGTTGGCTTGAAGTTCTGCCAGGTGGACCTTGGTGAAGAAGAGGATATCTTTCAGGCAATTCGCACGAGGGTCGGCCAGTAGGTCCGTTCCTTCTGCCGCACTGGGCTTGCCCGCAAAAAAGACGGTGCGGTCTTTGGGGTCGCTCATCCCTTTCTGGCGAATTTTGTCAATCGTGCTGAAAACGCGTTTAGCGTCGCTGAAGCTGGTGCGATCTCCTTCTCCGGCGATGATCATGAGCGACAGTTCGTTCTTAAGCACCGGCGTTTGCAGTGCGCGATTCGCATTGAAGCCCTTAAACGTCTTGGGCGGCGAAATGAGGATGAGCCCCTTAACGTCTTGCCCCTGCTTAATCGAAGGCAGGATAGGCCAGCTCCAGTCTTGAGCGGCAAAATTCAACGCGGCGATCGCGCTGAAGTCGCAGCCGATAATGGTGAGCATCTCGATGTTCAGGTTGCCCTTGTTGTTCTCTTGCATGAGATAGCTTTTCACGGCTTCCAAGTCTTGAGCAACAAACGCATCGAAGTCATTCGCCCGGATTCGATCCAAGTCGATTTCAGTGATCTGCCCCCCAGGGCCTTGGATCGACTTGCTGGCACCGTGGCCGCGAAGGTCGACCGTGATCACTGCCAAGCCTTCCTTCTGCATGGCTAAGGCCAGCCCGGTTAGATCCTTTTGGCTTCGTTCCCAGCCTGGCAGCATGATGACGGGGATCGCCTTCTTGCCGAGATTGCTACCGAAGTAAGTTCCGTGAATGATCACGCCATCCTTGGTGGTCACGCTAACGGCTTCCGGAGGCGGAATTTCTTTCCGTGCCCCAGTCTTCGGTGCAGGCTGAGCCTGAGCGATTGGAAGGTCGAAGGTCGACAAGGCGCACAGGGCCACGATCAGCGAGAAAATTTGCAAACGCATCTTGGCTGGATGGGTTGAAGGGTCGGGTTCGGAAAAGGACGTCTATGCGACGCAACGTAAGTCCGTATTTGACTTTACTAAATGTTAGACGCAGTTTGCCACCCGGTCAAATTTTCGGGCAAGTTGCTTGCCCGGGCTTAGTTGGCCACAAACGTCTCATCCAGCATCAAGTCTTCGCGAACGTTGTACTTGTAGAAATTGCGGGCAATTCGGTGCGAGAGCAGGCGGAGGAACGAATTGCGGAACTCTCGTTCACTTTGCGTGCTAGAGCCTAGCCCATTGACGGGGAATTCGAGCTGGCTGGGCGTGTCCTGGAAGACGAGCTTGCCGTCATGATTGATATCGTAGACAGAGACGACATATTCGGCCGAACCCTTGTAAACGCCTGGATTGGGCTGAATCTCGAAGCGTGCCAGATCGATGGCGACTACCATGTCCGCTTTCAGGGCCTTGCCAGCCTCGCGGTAGTCCATGTTGTCCCAACCGCTGCGATCTTTCCAGTCATCGATCTTTTGCTGCGGAATGATCTTCACCTCTTCGCCGTTTGCCAGGATCAAGGCTTCGACTTTCTGGGCAAGATCGCGTGACGTTGAATTCTCGGCATAGAACGAAGGGCCAGCCACACAGAGAACGGCGACCTTCTGTTCGGACAGGCCTTTGAACCTGGCCGGTGCGAAGTCCCCTTTTTGAAGTAGCACCGCCAGAAGGCCAACGCAGCCGCTATTACCAATAAGCAGCACGCAGATCAGGCCCAGTGGCAAAATGCCGGAGAACATTTGGGGCGAAAGTCGATACCGTCCTTGGCTCATGACTTGGTCCATCTGTGGTGATCTATCGAGTGACTTACTTCTTGCAAGTCAGGTATTTGTCAAAAGTTGATTCTTACCAGCCAATCACCTAGCGTGACGAGAACCACCAGAATGGTGATGGTAATCAGTACCGCATCACTAGGAGCCGCAACGGTGAGCCTGCCTAGTACGGCCGAGCTCAACATCCACGGGGCCAGGAAGAGAGCAATCACGCCTAACACGCAACCAGCGGTATTCGCTTTGAGCGAGCCCCAAACGTTCCCCTTCATCAGGTGCGACCAGCTAGTGGTCATCCCGCACGAAGGGCATCGGGTTCCGGTCAACTGCACGAGCGTACAAGGGGGGAGCCCTAACTGCTGATGGGTTCCCATCCCTCTGACACTAGGAGTCAACCATGCGGCGGTTGCCAGTAGTATGGCTAAAATGCTTCCGCCCATTCCCATGAGGATTCGCTGATACCAACGAAGTGGTGAAATGGTGGCCAATTCAGCCATGACACAATTGCTCTTCCATCGGGCGCGAACGATACCGAAAACCAGCAAACCGAACAAGTCAAGATTCGCATTCCCGATGCTATCAGTCCCGTGGACCACTAAACAAGCGGCCGCTCGCATACCGATCGATCAATTCGCGGCAGATAACCCCAAGATGAAATGAGGATTCGGCCGCTAGGATGAAGGGGTTATTGAGAATTGTAGCAAGCTATGTGGTCAAACTTTGATCAATGCCGAGTGATAGAGCCTTGCTTTGTGTTTATATGCTTATTTGCGCAGCAATTAGGTTGACAGCTTTGTTATGCTGCTTATTATGAGTAAATATCCCGAGAAATTAACTCGACGCCAAAGGGGTGGTTTTTGCTTGATTAGATAAGCAACTTGGGGCAATTTCTGTCTGATTTTATTCTCCCCATGTCTGAGCAAATCAAAGCCTTGAGACTTTTTCTTGATAGCGAAAGAGTTATTTCGATCTCCCTGAATCAATCTATTTCCTCTTCCCGTTGGAGCAAGCATCGGATGGTATCACGTTTCGTTTCACGTCGTGGTTTTACGTTAGTAGAACTTCTGGTGGTTATTGCCATCATTGGCGTTCTGATTGCGTTGCTTTTGCCCGCCGTTCAGCAGGCTCGTGAAGCTGCCCGACGAATGCAGTGCAGCAATAACCTGAAGCAGCTTGGCCTAGGTCTGCACAACTACCACGACACGCATTTGGGCTTTCCGATTGGTGCGGTAAAGCATACCCACTTTACCAACGGTTGGGATCCAACGATCTGGTCTGCTTTTTTGCTTCCTTACATTGAGCAGGGAGCGGTTTACGACCAGTTGAAGATTGAATGGGCGGCGAATAACTGGGAATATGACAGGTCTGCCAATGGCGTTGGAGCGACCATCCTGGATGCTTACGTCTGTCCATCCGACCCGGGGCCGGCGAAGCAGCAGGAATACAACACTGATATGGCGAAGTCGAACTACAAAGGCTGCGTCGGTAGTGTTTTGCCGGCTGACAACGACTACAACAAGACTTCGTTCAACGGCATGTTTGGAACCAACTTTTCGCGTCGTATGCGTGACGTGACCGATGGGACATCCAACACGGTTTGTGTCGGGGAAACCGATTCGGCAAAGAACCTAACGAAGAGATTCGCAACGTGCTGGGTAGGAACCGACTACGTAGGTTATCCTGACCGAGCTTTCTCCCCCGCCGACGATGCCTATCCCATCAACAAGAGCGGTGGTACGCGTCCTGATCGCGCCTATGCATCGTTTCACCCTGGCGGCGCGCTGTTTCTGCTGGTCGACGGAAGCGTTCGATTTCTACCAGAAACGATTGACGGAGCCACCTACGAAGCGTTTGGCACGATTTCGGGCGGCGAAGTCATTCAGGCTCCCTAGGGCGGCAATGCGGTTCTATTGACACTTGTTTTTCGCTTGGAAAGAAACATGCGAACACAGATTGTAGGTACGGGCTTAGTCGCTGCGATGTTGATCTCGGCATGGGGATGTGGAGCATCAGGAACGCCTGGTGTTCATCCCGTTCAGGGAGCGGTCACGAAAGACGGGGCCGCTGTGGAAGGTGTCATTCTTGAGTTCTACCCAGCGCACGGTCGTTCATCGACAGCAACGACCGATGCCCAGGGGCGATATACGGCAAAATTCTCCCGTGAAGAAGATGGTGCCATGTTGGGAACTCACGAAGTGAAATTCTTCGTTCCCAGAGTCGATCCGAAAACGGTGAACACAAGTGGTATGACAGCCGAAGACGCAGAAACCACGCGTGCTCGTGCCGCCGAGCCGCAGCAACTTAAATACTCTGAAGAAATTGAAGTCACTGCGAGCGATAACCAAATCGACTTTGATCTGACGGGGAAGAAGTAGCCCTGCGGAGGAAGCTACTTTTGGCTCTGAAGATAGGCAAACAGGTCGCGGATTTGCGTCGCGTTCAAGTCTTCCAGAAGGCGGTCCGGCATCAGCGATTTATCAATCGCCAGTGGACCGGCCTCGATTTCCTCGCGTGAAATCACGAGTGCCGGATTGTCAGCGTTTTGGAGGGTGATCGTCTTGTCGTCCTGGTTTTTCAGGAAGCCTGACAACACGCGACCATCGACTGTCAGGACGCGGTAGTTGGTGTACTCTTCCCGAATCGCGGCACTTGGGTCGACGATCGAAAGCAGCATGAAGTCGAGATTGGTTCGCTCGTAGCCGGTCAGATCTGGTCCGATCTCCGCGCCTTCGCCGTGCAGTTTGTGGCACGTGCCGCACCGTTTGGTGAACAGCAGCTTACCCTCTGAGGAGGTCCCCTGCCCTGTCTTCAATAGCGTTGCCGTCTGTTCAAGTTGCAGTGCCAGTTGGGCTGGCGTGGCCCTGGTGGCTCCCCACAGTTTGGCGATCCGATCATTCAGTTTCTCGTCGCCGTGCAGTTTCAGGTTTTCCAACAGGTCAACCGATACGGCCTGTCGCGATACTTGCTTGGCTTCGATCGCATCGAGCAGTTGGTGGGCAGCCGCTGGACGGGAGGTGACGTTGTCGATGATGGCCGACTGAATCGAATCAGGCTCATTGGGGTATCGCGTGAGCAACTGCTGGGCAATGTTCGAGTCGTCGAATGAGCCTAACGAGCTGATCGCAGAAATGCGTATGGCGGGAGGCGCGGAGGAAGTCGCGAGCTTGAGAAGTGCACTGCGTGCCTCTTGCGAACCGACCTGTCCCAGGAGTTGAATGAACTTAATGCGTTCGTTCTGGGGTTTCTTCTCGTTGACGATCGTGGCAATCGCCGCCTGTTCGGCCTTGCCTTGCCCTGCACGAACCAGCAGCGCTAATTGGGCCGTTGAGCTTCCGGAGGCAGAGGCCACAATCGCTTCTCGCAGTTCCTCTGGCAACTGATCGATCTTTCTTCCCGAGAACGCTTCGTCGACCGCTTCCAGCAGCTTCGTGCGAATTGCTGAGTCATCGACGCTTTGAATGAGCTGAGCAAGTC
This sequence comes from Blastopirellula marina, assembly GCF_002967715.1. Taxonomy (NCBI): domain Bacteria; kingdom Pseudomonadati; phylum Planctomycetota; class Planctomycetia; order Pirellulales; family Pirellulaceae; genus Blastopirellula; species Blastopirellula marina. Next base: position 408,392 of record NZ_PUIA01000069.1, on the reverse strand, counting down.
GCAACAGGCTTCCGGTATCTGCCACAGCGGCCAGACGCTGAGCAAGACGCGGCAAAACGATCTGACTGCCGATTTGGGTTGAGGACAACGCATGGGCAAGGTCGGTAACCGCCAGTGACGAGTCATCGGCATGGGCTTCGATCGCCCACCATGTTAGAAGTGGAATGTGCGGGTCGTTCGCCAACTCGTCACGTGAAGCAAGGCGTTGAGCGATTTCCAGGCCAACCGGTCCAGGAATTCGTTTGGCCGTCGAAGCCAGTTGACTACATACTTCGGAATGTGCTTCACTCAATGCGAGGGAAAACAGCGTATCGGACAGAGACTGCGCTTGATCCTCGGAGAGAAGACGTATGCCCCAACTGCGAACATGGGGATCGCGATGGGCCAGTGCGAGCTTGGCAGCTTCGATGTCGAATTGCCCCAGGCCATCAATCGCCCAGAGGGTTTCAAGAGCCAGTTGGCCCTCTGCCGCCGGAAGTTGTTCTTTCAGTTGATTTGCTGCATTGGGATCTCCTGATTCACGCAGAACTCGCTGCACCAGTTGTCGCGTTAGCTTGTTTCCACTGGCGAGTCTTTCGACTAGCTGTGGGGTCGATAGGTCACGCAGATTGACCGGTGGTTGAGGTGCGTACTGGTTGGGTTGGATTCGCCAGATTCTTCCCCGTGCCCGATCCCACGTATCACGCGGGTCGACATGCGTCAGGCGTGTATCGCACCAATCGACCACGTAAATGCAGCCATCGGGGCCGACTTTGATATCGACCGGGCGAAACCAAATGTCATCCGTCTCGATAACATGAAACTGATCCTCGGTTTGCCAAGTGGAGCCATCCGGCAACATCTTAGAGACCGCGACATAGTTATGAAGCGGAACCAGCGCGACGAGGTGATCGTGGTAACGCTCTGGCAGCGTGTCACTTTCGTACTTCACAAGCGTATGGCTGAACCGCTCTGCCGCTGCATGTTTCATGGCTGGGAAAAAGCCGTAGGCATGCGGATTGGTCAGTGCCCCATGCTTGCCCCAGCTCTTCTGATAGTAGCCTCCTTGCACGTAATGGAAACCGCGTGTGTTGCCTCCATTGTGGCCTGAGTAGAGTCGCCCTTGGGCGTCAAACTCGATGGCGAACGTGTTGCCGCCCCCTTCCGCGAAGATCTCGAACTGGTGTGTTTCGGGATGATAACGCCAAATCCCCTGTCCTTTAAAATGGACAGGCGTTTGCGAGGGATTCTTCAACACATTCACGGTTGCCCAGCACGTGCTGCCTTGGGCTCCGTACAGCCAGCCATCGGGGCCCCAGGTCAGGCTGTTGGCAACCGCGTGGGTGTCTTCCAGGCCAAAGCCAGAAAGGTGAACTTCGGGATCTCCGTCGGGAACGTCGTCCTGGTTGGCATCTGGATAGAACAACAAGTACGGAGGATTCATCACCCAAACGCCCCCGCGGCCAGGCAACGCGCTGGTGGCGATGTTCAGCCCATCGACAAATGTCTTGTGCTTGTCGAATGTGCCGTCGCCATCGGTGTCTTCGTGAATGGTAATTTTGTCAGCACCACGATCGTGATGGGGTGGTGCCGGTGGAACCTTGTCGAAAACGGCACGCAGGTGTTCGTCGTACTTCACGATCTTCAGCCCTGCCGGAAAAGGATACTGCAGATACTGCACGACCCACATGCGTCCCTTCTCGTCGAAGTTGATACACACCGGTTGGCGTACTTCAGGTTCGGTAAGAGCCGCTTTGATCGTCACGTCGTCCGGCGTGACAAATGCCTCTTCTGCCTGTTTGGGGGTAAGGGCCGGCACCGAGAAGTCGGCCGTTTGCCCGCGTCCCTCGAAGTTGCGAATATGCTCGCGAACGGCTTCGTTGTTTGCCGCATCGAGCGACTTGGCTTTCGTGTTGTCCTCTTGGGCGAATGCCAAAGTGGCGACGTTAACAACGAGGGTAAGCGTGGCTGCGACGATCGATCGACTTCGGTACATCATGGCGATCACTGGTAGGAATGAGATAGGCAGGCCGGAACGATTTCAGTTCTAGCCTGCCTCCGCCGTGAAGTCCAGTTCTATATTGATAATTCGAGATATCAGTTGCTTTGTGATTCAAATTCAACCCCGGCGACATTTTCGTCGGGGATCCAAACGGTTTCCCCGTTTCCCGTCTCGATAACGAGATAACGCGTGGTAATTCTCGCTGGTTTACCATTGAGTTCGACGTTGGGAACGTCCGCCACCAGCGTCACGGTTTTCGTGATGCCGCGGTGCAGGTCCGTGTCGCGCCCGCCGAAAAAGAGGTAGTGCCCCAGCGGGATACCAAAGATAAACACGGCAATCATGACAAGCGGAAATAAGAGAGCTATGAGGACGTCGAAGATTTCGACAAAGCCGCCGCGTTTTGGCCGCTGGTGGCACTTCGCACAGATACCTCCGTATTGTGCGGAAGTGGATGGAAGGATCATCGCTCCGCACTTCTTGCAAGGCGATTTGTCAGATGGGGGCATAAGGCACCTCCTCGAGATGAGTGGCCTTGCCCCTGCTGTCGTTAATTCTACGTGTTCGTCGGGAAACAGGCTCGATTTTGGTTGAAATGGTTGGGGCGTCGTGGGCTATAATCGACGCCTGACTCATCATTCAAGGAGCTTTTATGAAGACTCTATTTTCCCTTCTGATCGTATTGACCCCTGTACTCGTTCTCGCAGCCGAACCGGACCAGGCCGCGTTCGACAAGATCAACGCGAAAGTCCAAGTGCGTGATGGAGCCGTCTATTCGTTGTCGGCCAACTGCGATGGCTACACCGACCAGGAGTATCAGCTTATCGGTCAATTGAAGACGCTGAAGTCTCTATCGCTCAGTGGGAAAGAGTTGAACGACGAGCAGTTGAAGATGCTTTCGGGGTTAAAGAATCTTGAATCGTTCATGATCAACGGCAGTGTGTTGACCGACGATGGTTACCAGCACTTTACCGCATTTCCCAAGCTGACGAAGCTTTCGATCTTTCACCCGTCCCGCAAGCTGGAAGGTTTCAATGGGTCAGGTTTGGCCCATCTGAAAGCCATGCCACAGCTCCGGTCGCTCACGTTCGCCGGCGCAACCGCAGGCAACGAAGCGCTGGAAGCGGTAGGGCAACTGACCCAACTGGAAAGTTTTCGCGAGTGGCATAACACCGAAACGAGCGACGGCTTGAAGCACCTGGCGAAGCTGACGAATTTGAAGTCGGTACGTTTGGGGCAACGGCTGCCAAACTGGGGTAAGGAGACGCCAGCCAGCTTCAATAACGATTCGATTGCGGTCCTGGCCAAGATTCCTTCGCTGGAGTCGATCGAACTGACCGAAGCTCGACTGAATTACGACGCCGTTGCGCAGCTCAAGGATCTGCCTAATCTGAAGATGCTGATCATCAGCCAGGTTGATATCTCGGAAGCCGATGTCGAAAAGCTCAAGGCAGCCATGCCCAGCGTTGAGATCAAGTGGGAACCGCTGACCGACGAGCAAACCGAGATGCTGACTAAGAAGCTGCGACTGTAAAGAAACGATCGGCCTACGGTCGTTGAAGCTTCAGCTCTTTGACCTGGTTTTCACGGACTTGCAGACGTTCTATAGCGGTCGCCTTGCCGGTTTGCGGATCGACATCGACGATGGCCCCGTTCAGGCGTACATCGTCTTTAGCAACGTCAAACAGCGTGGGGCGGAAGGTGATCGTCGTTTCCAGAACACGATCGATACGCCGACCGATGATGCTCTCGTGTGGCCCGGTCATGCCGACGTCGCACATGAACGCCGTCCCTCGAGGGAAGATCTGCTCGTCGGCGGTGGCAACGTGCGTATGCGTGCCAAGACAGTAGCTGACACGTCCGTCGAGGTGACGACCCATCAACTGCTTGTCGCTGGTCGCTTCGGCATGGAAATCGACGCAGCGGATTTTGATATCGGAAGGAATCTGCGATAGAACACGATCAATCGCAGTCCAAGGGCAATCGACAGGACGCATGAAGACCCGCCCCATCACGCTGATCACGGCCACACGCAGACCTTCCTTCGACTGAACGATGGCAAAGTCTTTGCCGGGTGCCGAGGCCGGGTAGTTCGCCGGCTTCACGATATTGGGCTGCGACTCAAGGGTTTTGTTAAGTTCCTTGCGCCGGTAGATGTGATCCCCCATGGTGATGCAATCGACGCGGGCATCGATCAGTTCGCGATGGGCGGCCGGTGTTAATCCCGAACCGCCACACGCGTTTTCTGCATTGGCCACGACCAGGGAAAGGTTGTACTTTTCACGGAGGCCTGGAACGACGTCGCGAACGATGTCACGACCGACCTTCCCGACGATGTCTCCGATGTGCAGAATCCTCAAGGGGTACAACCTTTCCGTGATGAGTAGTTAGCGAGCGAATTCCGTGAATCGGGACTCGCGGACCATGGTGACCTTGATTTCGCCGGGATACGTCAGCTGTTCTTCGAACGCCTTGGCAATGTCGCGACAAATCTTGGCGGCCATCTCGTCGTTCACTTCCTTGGCCGAAGCGATCACGCGAAGCTCGCGACCCGCTTGAATGGCAAAGGCCTGCTCGACGCCATGGAAGCCAGTGGCGATCGACTCGAGTTCCTCCATGCGTTTGATATAACGCTCGAGCGTTTCACGGCGAGCACCTGGTCGCGAGGCGCTACAGGCATCCGCCGTAGCCACCAGCATCGTGTAAGGGTACTCGGTGATGATCTCGTCGTGATGACCAAACGCCGCATGAACGACCTCGGGGGATTCCCCATGACGCTTCAAAAGGTCGGCACCAATCTTGGGATGGCCACCTTCCAGTTCGTGGTCAGCCGCTTTGCCGATATCATGCAGCAAACCTGCGCGTCGGGCAATTTGCGGATCGAGGCCGATCATTTCGGCCAGCAGGCCAGCGATGAAACCGACTTCGATGCTGTGACGCAGCACGTTCTGGCTGTAGCTCGTGCGGAAGTGAAGTCTTCCCAGCATCTCAATCAGTCGTGGGTGCAGTCCCATCACGTTGATTTCGGTAGTGGCTTCTTCCCCTTTTTTCCGAATCGTTGTTTCGATATCGGACTGGGTTTCCTTGACCACTTCTTCGATACGCGAAGGGTGAATGCGGCCGTCGGCGATCAGCTTGTTGAGCGACTGCCGGGCAATTTCCCGGCGGACCGGATCGAAGCCACTGACGATCACCACGCCGGGCGTATCGTCGATGATCACGTCGACGCCCGTTTCTTTTTCAAAGCTGCGAATGTTGCGGCCTTCGCGGCCGATGATTCGCCCTTTCATTTCATCGCTGGGGATGTCGACCGTGCTGGTCGTCGATTCCGCGGTGTGCGCGGCGGCGAACCGCTGCATGGCCGTCAGCAGCATGTCTTGAACGATGGGGCGAACTTCTTCTTCCATTCGTCGCTGGTGCTTCAGCACGATCGCGCCGGTTTCGGACTGAAGTTGCTGGTCGAGAAGCTTGAGCAGTTCGCTCTTGGCCTCTTCGGCATTCAGACCACTCATGCGATGCAGACGTTCCTGCTGATCGCGGATGATGCTTTCGAGGTTGGTCGAGCGTTTGTCGTTCTCTTCAATTTTTTCAGAAAGACGCCGCTGGGTGGTTTCGACCATGTTCTCTTGCTTGCGCAAGTGGGTCGCTTGTTGTTCGATCGATTCTTCCCGGCGGTCGAGCGATTTCTCGCGCTCGCGGATTTCGTCTCGTTGTTTAGAAAGATCGCGTTCGGCTTCCGTTTTCTGGCGTAGAGCTTCTTCTTTAGCTTCGAGTAAAGCTTCTTTTTTGAGGTTCTCAGAATCCTGCTTGGCTTTTTCCAGGATCTGTTGGGCCTCGGTCTCCACGTCCTTTTTTCGGAGCCGATCAATAAACTTGACGAGCAAAGCGGCTCCAATTGCCGCGATTGCCGCTGTCAATGCATAGTAAAACCCGGACACGTTCCACTACTCCTGTAGCTGGATGGAATAGCGTTTAACGTGGCAGCATTTTGCAGACGGAAAGTCGGTGCGTCATCAGTGATGCACCGACACGACGTCGAGAAGGCTATCGAAGTGCCAGACTTGCTGGTTCGTTCCCCCGAACGACAAAACCCCGGGCGCAGTATGCCCCTGGAAGGTCAGTAGTCAGATCGTTTTCCGGAAGAATCTCCGGAGACTGGGCCAGCACGTTTCGAGGAGCCTTGTCGGGCTCGCTGGCAGGCGTCATGAGGAAGAAGATGGGCGTCAATTTCCAGCCAACCAAGCAGTGGCAAATGAACCACTGCGGTTTCTCGTTGAGAATTTGCGTGTCGCTGGGCCGATTTCGCGCGAACGCGAGCAGGGCTCAATATTTCTACCTTCCATGGACAAAGCGCCAGAAGGAGCCGTATCAGAAAAAGAAGGAGTAGTTGCACGCTTATCTGCCCTCCGAAAAGCCAAATGGGGCTAGAGGATTTACCAATCCGGCACATCGACTGAGCTTTCCCTAATCGATCGTCTGGCAAACGTGTTTGCCAAGTCTCGTTAAACGCTTAGGTCAACACAATCGTTGGGCTATGCGCACAATGGTAGTGCGCCTAACCCGTTCACGTTATATTAACAGAGTTCCCCGTCGGAGGGAAGCATTCATTTTTTTCTTGCGGGAGTCCATCTTAATTATCTCGAACCTGGTGGCCTTTCGTTTGCCAAATCCGCAAGTCATGTCGACATTTCCGCAACGATTTCTAGAAAGCTGGCCGCCCGAAGCCTGGCATGGGCGAGTCACCCTCGTCGCCGTATCGGGCGGGGCTGATAGCATGGCTCTACTCCGGGTTATGTCCGACTCGGTCGACCCGACCGGTCGAAGCAAATTGCACGTCGTGCATGTGAACCACGGTCTGCGTGGTTTGGCCTCGGACGATGACCAGCGGTTTGTGGTTGATTCGGCCAAAAGCTTGGGGCTGAGCGTACACACGCTTTCGCTTTCCGCCGAAGCTCTCTCGCCAGAGCGAACCGCCGACGGGCTGGAGGCTGCCGCCAGGGAGGCCCGCTACGACTTCTTTCAGGAAGTAGCCCAGAAGGTCGAGGCCCGTTACCTGGTAACCGCCCATCATCAAGACGATCAAATTGAAACGGTCCTGCACCGTATCTTGCGGGGAACAGGCATCGCCGGCTTAAAAGGCATCGCCCAGGCCCGCCAGTGGCTGCCGGGGGTGGGGTTGGTGCGCCCTCTGCTTCCGTTCACGCGCAACGAGATCATCGATTACCTGAATTCGATTAGCCAGCCGTGGCGCGAGGATGCCACCAACGCCAGCCACGACTTCACCCGAAATAAGATCCGCAACGATCTGTTGCCAAAGCTGCGGGAAGCATTCGGTGATCAGGTGGATCAGTCCATATATCGTCTCTCGCAGCAGGCAACCGAGTGTCAGGCAGTAATCGATGACCTGGTAGACAAGCTAATGGAGGACGTGATCACGATCGCCAATTCGAGTGCCGTACATATCGACCTCAGCAAATTGAAGGGTGCCCGGCCCTACCTGGTGCGAGAGCTATTGGTTCGCGTCTGGCGTGAACAGCAATGGCCGCGGCAAGACATGACGCAGTTGCATTGGCAAAAACTAAGTGAATTGGCCTTCGGGCAAACGGATGCCGTGGCTGATGTGTTGCCGGGAGCTATTCGGGCTGTACGCGAGGCGGATGTGTTGATTCTGAAGCGTTAGACGCGTAGGCCGTTCGCTTATCGTTGGTTCAATTGGTAGATCGCTCGTTGTAGGAATCGGCTCCTCGCGTGGCAGTTTCAGACACGAAAAAAGGCGAGCCTGTGTGAGGCTCGCCTTTTCAGTTTTTCGTTCAACGGAATAGAGGCAGTGTCTTACTCGACAGGTCCCTGGACGCCGCCGGTGTACTGCTCGGTTTCCGACTCTTCGCCATGCAGCACGACCTGCTTGTAACCACCCTGGGTCCAGAAGTAGATCACCAGCAATAAGTAGCACAGCCCCATCGTCGCAGGGATGATGGCCGTCCACTTCAGTGCCATACGACCGCCGTAGATGTTGGCCGCTTCGATCGTTTCGACTTCGTGTTGGCGTTGTTCCGGGCTAGATGGCTTGTTGGCTTCCCACCAGGCGTTGAGGGCCTTGGTTTCTTCGGAAATCTTACCTTCTTTGGTTTCGATCTCTGTGCGACGTGCCAGTTCCGCGCCGTCGTCCTTCAGCACACCAACCTTGGCACCGTCCAATGCGTAAACTTCAGGGAAGAAGAGAAACGCCTTCTGATTTTGCGAGCGGTACTGCTCGAACAGGGCATCGTCGAGTTGCTGCATCTTCTGCGTAGCGAAGAAGTCTTGCTTGTAGCCGATGCCTGGACCACCCAAGAGACCAGCCGAGAGCATCCCGATACCACCCATCACGCCCATCGTGATGGCACCACCACGTGGAAAGCGTTCGCCCACCACGCCCAGCATCGTTGGCCAGAAGAAGGTTTTGCCCAGGCCGTAAACGGTGGCCGCAGCGATAATCGCCCAACCAGTGTTGGCCGACCCCAGCCAATAAAGGCCGCTGCAACCAAAGATGGCACAGACGAACAACAGGCCCAGCGGATTGATCTGGTGCACGATCGGACCGGCGAAGAATCGCAGGACGAACATGATCGCCGAAGTGTAAATGAACAACAGGAACGCCTTGCCGGAGATCACATTTTCCATGATGTTGGTGATCCAGCTGTCAGTACCCAGTTCCACGTAACCCACCATCGCGTGAATCACAAACAGGAACAACAGCAGCGGCGAGAGGAACTGCAGCAGCATTTCCTTGGTGGTGACACCAGCGGCAGCCGCTTCCGATGGTGGGAATGCTTCCTTCAGCACCATGAAGCCATAGACCAGGGTCGGAATCATGTACATCGCCAGCGGCACTTCCCATGGCAAGTGGCTGATCGCGGCGTTGTCGCCACAGAACATGTAGCCGATGATGCCGCCGATGATCAAACCAGCCGGCCAGCCTGCGTGCAAGATGTTGAGATAGTGTGTTTTCTCTTTTGGGAAGAGTGTCGCCACCAGTGGGTTAATTACCGCTTCGCAAACACCATTGGCAAGTGCGAAGATGAACACGCCGATGTACAAGCACCAGTAGGTAGCATCTTTGCCGGCGATCCCAAACACAGGGGTCGCAGCCAGGGTGATGATCACCGACAGAACGTGCAGCACGAACGCCAAGACCAGCAGTTTCTTGTACCCGAGCAGATTGTCGGCCAAAAAGCTGAAGAAGATAATCGTAAAACCGAAGCCAACCAGACCGCCGCCGGTGATCGTTCCGAGTTCCACCTTGGTGAAACCATAGCGAGTGGCCCAGTCGTTCAAAATCCCAGCACGAACACCAAAACCAACCCCTGCGGCAATCAGGGTCATAAAGCTGGCAATGAGAAGTGCCATCCGATGATAGGTCGGGCTGGCAGCGGAAGTATCATTGGACATGGGAAGAAAATCTCCTACACAAAACTGTGCATAATGGGGGGCAGTATTGACGACCGCTCTTGGTGTGGGCAGTACTAGATCGAGTTTGACCAGTTCATGGGGTGGAACTGGATAAGACGAGAAAAACGTGAATTTGTGCCTCGCATATTGCGTGGCAGTCCGAGTATACCGACTCGTTCATGGAAGTAAACTATTGTCCTGGGGTGATTTCGGGCAAGATTTCCCCTAAGGCGCTAATATTGCACAAACGCGTATAGTTTACCTGGTTTGCCAGTGTTCTCCTTTGCCGGATCGTTAAAAGCACGATCCTCCTCACGTTGCCGGTCACCTAAATGTCTAGTAACCAACAAGTTGCGGAGCCTCAAAAACGAGAATTCGGCTGGCTGTTGCTGGCGATCATTGTTTTCGGGGCGGTGATTCGACTGGGGGCGGCCGTTTGGTGGGAGTCGAGAATTCCCGAGGGGGACCGTTTTTTCTTCGGAGATAGTCTCAGCTACGAAGTGTTGGCTCAGCATCTCGCCCGAGGTGAGGACTTTGTCTACGGAGATGCCCAGGTGGCGCGAACGCCTGGCTATCCACTGCTTCTGGCTCCGGCATACTGGCTGACCGATCAGCCCCCTACCCTTGCCCTGCGATTGATCGGGATTGTTTGCGGGACGCTCGCAATCTGGCTGGCGGCGTGGATTGCCCGGATGCTGTTCGATCCTGTGGCTGCGGTGGTGGCGGCTTTGCTCGTCGCCCTTTACCCCGGGGCGATCGCGATGAGCGTTTTCATCTTGAGCGAGGCCCCGTTCGTTCCGTTCATGCTTTTGAATCTTGGGTGGCTCATTCTCGCGTTGCAGGCAGAAGATGGCTCGCGCCGGACGAAGTTCGCAGCTCTTTCCGGATTGGCATTCGGCCTGGCGATTTTGATACGGCCTAGCTGGCTGATGTTTCCCTTGTTTGCGGCACCGATTGGGCTACTGTTTTATGGTCATCGCAAACAGCAGGTGCTCACCTATGCCACCGCCGCGATTGTGGCAGTATTGGTGCTTACCCCATGGTGGGTTCGCAACTACGTGGTGGTCGGCAAATTCGTGCCGACGACGCTTCAGGTTGGAGCGAGTCTGTACGATGGGATCAGTCCCATGGCCACTGGTGCGAGCGATATGAGCTACGTTGCCGGTTTCAAGCACGATTTGGCGGCCGAGGAAGCAGGCATGGATGGCCCCCTGCCTGGGACATTTGAATCGCGTCTCGACGACCGCATGAAGCAGGCTTCGATCGAATGGGCCAAACAAAACCCTGCCAAGGTGTTCCATCTGGCTGGCGTTAAATTGTGGCGTTACTGGACTCCGCTGGGGAACGATCCGGCAGTGATTGGCAAAATGGATGTCTTGACGGCTTTGGGCTATATGCCAATCGTGTTAACCGGTCTGCTTGCTATGGTGCTGTATGCCCGACGGATGTGGGTTTATTTTCTGTTAGCCTTACCTATCTTCTATTATTGCTGCCTGCACATGGTCTTCGTCAGTTCGATTCGGTATCGACAGCCGCCCATGCTAGCCCTGGCGATCCTCAGTGCTGGCTTGATTGCTGGCTGGTGGAGAACTTACCTGCAGCGATCCACCACTGGTGCTCCTGCCGATAACTGAAATTGAGTGCTAGAAAACCCTTGCTAGCGCCCAAACCGACGTTTACCAGAAGGCCTGATTCTGCCAAGATTTAGCGACATCTGACCGTTTGGAAAGGATTCCATCCCGGGTGAGTCGTTTTTTTTCTGCTTCGTGCCGTTTCATCAAATGGACCACGTTAACCGTGGCCGTGTTGGCGTGCGCGCTCGGGTTGTATCTCTATCACAACCTGAATAACGAAATTCGATCGCATGTCGAGAAGAAATTCGCCAGTCACTATAGCCATCTGTTGGTCTCGGTTCGCTCGGCTCGGTTTATCGAAGGGAAAGGAATCGAGATCCGTGGCCTATCGCTGGCGCAGCGGTCGAGCCTGTACCAATCGCAAGAAATGGTGTCGGTCGACGAGATCATGGTCTACTGCACGACCGACCCTCGCAAACTCGCTTCTGGCGACTTCCAGGTCGACAAGATCGTGGCGAGACGTCCCCGGTTGACGGCCACCATCGATACCGATGGAAGCACGAATCTGAAGCATCTCTTTCCCATGCCCAAATGGGGAGACGACAACCCGGCGATCGAAGTCTTCGATGCGTCGCTCTTGCTGGCCGATCGTCGCGGGGGAAACGTGCGGCGAATTCTGGACAACGTCAACTTTCAAATCAAAACCGAAGCGGCTCCTGGTATGGGGGAATTCGCCGGGCAAACGCGTACCCAGAAACGAATCAAGGCAACTCTCAACTGTCAGAACTGGGAGTCGGCTACGGTTACCGGGCTGATCGATGAAACGGCCCAGTCATTCGCCGCCCAGGGAAACATCTCGAATCTTCAAATCGATGACGACCTGTGGAAACTCTGCCCTGAAGAGTGGAAGAACCACATCAAGGACTTGGTTCATCTTGAAGCTTCGGCCGATGCCTCTTTTCAGGTCTCGGGCAATTCAAGCGGACTTACTAACTACCTGGCCACCGTAGACGTGCGGGAAGGAACGTGGAGCGATCCTCGCATTCCAGGCACGGTCGAGCGTATTCAGGGACGCCTTATCGCTTCGCCTCCTGGCATACGTGTCGAGAAGCTGATTGCATTTTATGAGAATGGCTCGGTCAGTGCGTCTCTCTCGAGAAACGGTTGGCAGGCCAACAGCCCTGTGCATGTTTCGGCAACACTCAAGAACATTACCCTGCACCAGGGGCTGGCCAGCATGCTGCCCAGTGGTATGCAGCGAAGTTGGGGACGCTATCAACCCTCAGGGACGCTCGATGCGTCGGTGAAGCTTGACTTCGATGGTCAGAAGTGGATCCCAGAGATCCATGCGAACTGTCGCGGCACGAACTTCGTCTTCGAGGAGTTCCCGTACCCGGTGACCGACGCTCGGGGAAAGATCGACTTCAAGGATCGCCTGCTCGATATTGATCTGCTGGCTCACGCCGGCAAGTCGCGAATTGCGATCGTGGGAAGCGTGATGGATCCTGGTCCCTACAGCAGCGGACCGATACGTGTTCGTTCGCTTGACCCAGTTCACTGGGATTCGACGTTCGAGCATGCGCTGCATGTGGCTCAGGAAGATGTCTGCAACGTGGCACGTTCCTTCCATCTGCAGGGGGCTGCCAATGTCGATTTCACCATCGTCACGCACAGCCAGCCAGAGCAGAAGCCGGATAAGACGCTGCGGATGGAAATCATCGACGCGTCGGTCAAATACGAGAAGTTTCCCTACCCCATCTCCAAAATCAACGGCCAGATCGAGTGGAAGGATGGGGTCGTCACTATCGAGCAGTTGCAAGGCTACAACGACAGTGGGCACATCACATGCCGGGGGACCTGGCGAGAGGTTCCCGGCGATAAACGAGGCGACCTGAATCTATCATTTGCCTGCAAAGACGTTCCCCTGGATGACGAACTTAAATCGGCCATTCCAGGCTCGGCGCAGGAAGGTTGGGATCAACTTCGCCCTCGCGGTTCTATCGATCACATGGACGTCCAACTGCATTGGCCTAACCAGACCGGTGATTGCGACCTGTGGGTGAATGCTCAGAAGTGGGAGCGTAGCCGAAATCTTTCAGGACGTGCGATCTCGGTCGAGCCGGTTGGCTTTCCGTACGTGCTGGACGAAGTCGTCGGCAGTGTCGAATTTCGTAACGGGCAGATCACTCTCAAGCAGATGACCGCGCGTCATGGCGACCTGCGTGTTTCGACCAACGGTAGCTGTTTCTTCCCCGAAGACCGACGTTGGCAGATTCGGTTCGAGGGTTTGCGCATCGAAAACATCGTGGTCGATCGTGACCTGTTGTTAGCGGTTCCGGAAAAGCTCGAGGCGTCACTGCAGCAACTGCAAATAGGTCCCCTCTTTCATGCCGATGGCGTGGTTGTACTTTCCAATCCTAACCCAGGTCGTCCGGTTCAAATGAACTGGGATATGACCGTGCACATGGCCGGCGGACAGATCCGACGCGGTGCCATCATCAGCAACATTTACGGAGCAATCCGGTTCGAGGGGCAGTCCGATGAGTCCGGGGCTCGGTCGTTTGGTGAATTTCACTTAGATAGTGTCACCTCCCGTGGTATTCCACTATCGAACGTCCGAGGACCGTTCTGGATTGATGAAACGCAGTTTCTTACCGGTCGACATGTCCCTCGAACGGAAGATCAGCCTCCGCGGCATGTCACCGCGAATACCTTTGGCGGCGTGATCTCGATCGATAGTCGTATGCAACTGGCCGGAACGCAGCCGTTTCAAACCGACGTGACGCTGGTCAACGGTACCGTCGGACAGATGCTGATTGACCTGGGACAACAGAACCGTGGGCAAACGTCGGGACGCCTGTTTGGTAACATCAGCCTGACCGGCACGATGGAAGGAACGCATACCTACGACGGTACAGGTTCCTTGCAGTTACGCGATGCCAACATGTACCAACTGCCGCTGGCCGTCGCGATGCTGAACGTGCTCAACGCGCGGTTTCCGGATACCAATGCGTTCAACTCGGCCGACATCAAATACCGCGTCGCCGGCAACTACGTTTATCTAGACGACATGCGACTATCTGGCGAGGCGCTCTCTTTGAAAGGGAACGGCGAGGCCAATCTTGATGGCCAGATCAGCATGCGTTTCTACACCGAGTTCGGCAACCAAACGTTCGACGTGCCGGTCGTTCGCCAGATGATTGGCCAGGCCAGTCGCAGCTTGATGGTGATCCATGTGGGGGGAACGGTCGACAATCCGACGACCGAGCAAGAAATTTTCCCCATGGTCAATGAAACTCTGGAACAACTTTTTCCGGCGAGAGCCGTACGTCTTCCTATCGGCTCGCCTCCCAGTTCGGATTCGCCAGCGGCCATTCGTCGTGGAAACTCGATTCCTCGCTAGCACGAATGTCCCCTCGGAAGTCTCCTTAAGATGGGGGGAAGACGTGACGATGATATCAAATAGAAGCAATATTCACGCGGAAATCACCTCGATTCGCCTTCATGCATCCGTAGTCGTTTGACTTGTAGGGGAACCTGACCAAGGGTTCACCCTAGAGCACTCCCTAAAGTGTTGAGGGGAGTGCCGGCGGGCAACTTCCAGCCTGCATCGCCTGGGGCACTCCGAGGATCGAAGTCATGAGCGTAGGACCGATGGGGGCATCGATAGCCAGTTCGATTGCGGCTACCAATCTAGCCCAGCGCAATTCCTCGGATGTAACCGGAGCCCAGCAGGCGACCAGCACCCACGCCCGCGTGGTCGACTCGACCGAGAAAGCGGAAAAAGCCGCTGGCATTGGTGACCCGGACGAAAGCGAGAAGGCTTCAGACCGAGACGCAGACGGAAGACGCGCCTGGGAACGCCCTGGCCATGACTCGGACGAACCGGAAGCTGAACTCGAAGGGGACGCTACTTACGAATCGAGCGTCCAGAAAGATCCGAGCGGAATCACAGGACGAGAAATCGACCTGAGCGGCTGACAATCGCTCTGTTAGCGGCCGTTCTTTCCTTTCTGGCTTTCTATCTGCTTGTTAGTCAAGGGCTTAGCGTCTTTGCATAGGCGAAACGCCTGATTCGAGATCGCCCTCGTTTCGAAAGTCTTTGCCCCTTTCATGGGCAGTGCGGAATTTCTATCGTATTTGCCATCACTGGCGAACGGTCTTAACCTTTTAGCCCTCTTCACGGTAGGATATGAACTTCACTGCACCGATCACTTTACACCGCTGCCTGGAAACCTGATGTCGCAACTGCGTTTTACGAAAATGCACGGAGCCGGAAACGACTACGTGTATGTGAATTTGTTTGAAGAACAACTTCCTGCTCCGCCGGAAACGTTGGCACCGTTGGTTTCGGATCGGCATTTCGGAATTGGCGGGGATGGTTTGATCTTGATCACTCCGTCTGAGGTCGCCGATGCTCGGATGCGGATGTTTAACGCGGATGGTTCCGAGGCGGAAATGTGCGGCAACGGTCTTCGCTGCGTGGCGAAGTACGTTTACGACCACGGTATCGCCAAGAAGGACAAGCTTTCCCTCGAAACGGGTGCCGGTGTCCTTTCGGTGCAGCTAGAGACCGACGGCAATCTGGCCAAACGCGTTACCGTGAACATGGGCGAGCCGATCCTTGATGCAGCCAAGATTCCCACAACGTTCGGTGAAACTCCGGTTGTCTTGCAACGTTTGGAAGCTGGCGGACGCGAGTTTGAAGTGACCTGCGTTTCGATGGGCAATCCGCACTGCGTTATCTTCGTCGACAAAGCGGACGACGACCTGGTCTTGAAGATCGGACCCCAGATCGAGAAAGCGGCTCAGTTCCCTGCACGCGTGAATGTTGAGTTCATCGAGATCATCAGTCCGACCGAAGTTCGTCAGCGAACGTGGGAACGCGGCAGCGGTGAAACACTTGCCTGCGGAACCGGGGCCAGTGCCGTTTGTGTCGCCGGCGTGCTGACTGGCAAGCTCGAAAGAAGGATTTTGAATCATCTGCTCGGTGGTGATTTAGAACTGCACTGGAACGAATCGGACAATCACGTTTATATGACGGGGCCTGCCGAAGAAGTCTTCAGCGGAGTCTGGCCAGTCCCGCATGGCGTGCCCCTGTATTCTCAACTCGCCTAACGTCGAACCCACTGCATAAGGCAAGGAAGCCATGCGAAAAACTCATCCTACTTGGATTGCCCGCGCTGGGGGCGCTGCCCTCGTGACGATGGTCAAATCGATGATGAGTACGCTCGACGTGCGGGCAATGTATGTTCAGGCACAAAACGACCCAGCCAACCCGTTTTGTCCACGGCGTGGCATCTATATTTTTTGGCACGAGTACATCCTGATCCCCTTCGCGCTAAGGGGGCACTGCAATCTCTCGATGCTTTTGAGTCGGCATCGCGACGCCGAGTGGCTGGCCCACGCTGCATCGATCATGGGGTTTGGTACGGTCCGAGGTTCTTCCAATTGGGGAAGTATCGCGGCACTGAAAGAGTTGATCAAAGTTTCGCGCCGTCAGCATCTGGCGATCACACCTGATGGACCACGAGGACCTCGTCGTGAGATGGCGCAGGGACCGATCTATCTCGCCTCGAAGTTGCAGATGCCCATCATCCCGATGGGATTTGGGATGGACCGCCCTTTTCGTCTCGGGACCTGGGACAAGTTCGCCGTGCCCCGCCCTTTCACTCGGGCACGGATGATCATGGGCCAGGCCATCGAGATCCCGCGCAAGCTTTCCAAGGAAGACGTCGAGTTTCACCGTGTGGAAGTCGAACGCGTTTTGAATCACCTGACTGTGGCCGCGGAAAAATGGGCCGAGTCGCACTTGCCCGGTGAAAACGAAGTCTCTTTCTTCGCCACGTCCACGCCGCTCGACAAGCAGAAGGAAACTTCGGCCAAGGGGCGATTCTGGCTCCAGGCAGCGCAGCGTGATTACCTGGTCGCAAAGCCAACCGAACGAGTCGTTGTTGAAGAACAAGCCGAGCCCACGATCTTGCCGTTTCGCTCGGCTTCGTAGTTAGCGCCACTTAGCGGCTAAGCTTTGGCGATCCCCATACCGACCAGCAACCGCTGTTGTTGCTTTCGCCTGTTTCGGTGATCAACTCCAACTGCTTGATGCCCGAGACGTCAATATCCAGGTTTTCGACATGGGTCGTTCGCAGCTTGTCGGAACGAAAGAGTTCTTTACCGTCCCCTTTCACGATAAAGATGGCCGAAGCGGTTCCCCAGGCACCACCTTGCATGCCGACCACTGCGGTGAATTTCTTCCATTCTCCATTGAGATCGAAGGTAAACCGCGATGGGGCGTGTGCATAAAAGCCATGGGCGTGAAATTGTCCGCCTGGTCGAAGGAAGAAACCGCCGTCTTGGCGACTTTTTATCGGTACATAGCTGTTTCGCGTGGGGCGTCCGTAGCCGACCTTGGTGCTGGTTGCTTCGGCATCGGAGAGGAAGACTTCGTTTTGCGTGACCTGGGCCAGCTTGACGAGCTTGGGGTTAGTGTGGAATGCATCGACGTAATCGAACATCGGCTTTAGTTCGGTCTGCGGGTTGGCCTGCAGGTATCGCTGGGCGAATTCACGTGCCTGAAGGATGTTTCCCGAAAGCATCTCTTTTTCAAGAGAAGCGATCGCCATGTTATCTTTCAGGACCTGGATGTTGGGTTCACCTTGCTGATTAGCTGTAAACGCATAGCTTGCGTTGCTGGTCGCACCGTTGACGTGACAGAAGCTCAATCGCAGGGCGTTGTTGCCAGGCTTGTGGACGTCGAGCGTTACCTCAAACGTACCGTCAGGAGCGACTTCGGAAGTCCATTGATAAGCGTCGTAGTTGTCCCCCCCTTCCGCATCGCTATAGCCAATAACAGCGAACGGTTCGATATTCGATTGGACTTTGCCACGCACCGTAAGGGCCTTGCCACTACTGGTGAATTCAATATCCGAGACGTCGATTGTGGTTCGGTCGAATCGTGATTTGTTGCTCTGGGTGAACAGCGGGTGGCACATCAGCCGCGTCGCACTGGCGAGCGTCATGAAGCTTCCCTTTCCACCGACCAGTTCTTTGCGGAAGGTGTAGTTGCCCGACCCCATCAGGGCCGTACCCAGTTTTCGCTTTTCTGTAGGAAGCTCTCGGTTGTGCGGCAAGCTTAGGCCGTGACCGAGCTCATGGGCCGTTCCGCCAATGTATAGGTTGTTGAAGTCCCCTAGCGTGCGGCGGTGTTTGCCGTTGTGTTCATCGTAACGAAACCATTCTTCGGTCTTCTTGTAATTCCGAGTGTCTAACATTTCACAGTCGGCGGCAAAGCAGATGCCGCGGGTTTGATTGGCTCCCATGCCGTAGTAAGGCGAGTAGAAGAAATACGATCCGTCTTCTCGCTTGTCGCACAAACCACACAGGACAAGCAGGAATTCTCGCTCCGGGTCGATCACTCCTTTCAGGTTGGCCGTGATCTCTCGCAGGATCTTTTGCCCCGACTTGTAGTCGTAGCCATCATGGTTTTCCAGGCCCTTCACGGTATGAAGCTTGAGCTTGCCCGACTCCATCTCGATCGGAAGTTCGATGTCGGTTAGCCCGATCCGGGTAAACTCGGTGTCATAGAACCTCTTGATGTCGGAAACGATTCGATGCAGGCGATCCTGGTAGTCGGACAGCGGCTCGCGGTCGGCCGCATGGAAGTAGATGACCCTCAGTTTGAGTTCTTCCTTCGGAGCATCCGCATGAAATGCTTTTACGCGTGATTGCAGCGATTTTGCCACAGAAGTTTCGTCGGCTTGAACGGTGCTGCTGGTGATCACCAACAAACAAAACGCAAGAACGGTTTTCAGCATGGGGGAGGGATCCGAGGGGGGAAAGTAGGCAGTTGCGCACATTCATATATTAGCTTAAGGTGGCCGTTCTGTCCTCCCTTACTTCGTCCTGTGTCTTCCGGTTTACCGAAATCTGTTCTATCATCGAGACCTCGCGTGGTGCGAAGGAAATAGATTTTTTCAAAGTTTTACAATCGACATGGACGCCGAAACCGCACAATGGGATGGTCCCGGCGAGAAGCCGCCTGTGTTATCCGTTTCGCAACTGACGGCCCTGATACAGGGGACGCTGGAAATGGCGATACCACCGGTCTGGGTTTCGGGCGAGATCTCGAATCTTTCTCAGCCACGGTCAGGGCACGTCTATCTGACCTTAAAGGACGATGATGCCCAGATCCGGGCTGTCTTGTGGCGCAACACGGCCGCGAAGCTCCCTTTCGACCTGGAAGATGGCCAGGAAGTCTTGTGCTTCGGCCAACTCGACGTCTATCCGCCGCGCGGAAGTTACCAACTGGTGATCCGCGAGATGGAGCCGCGAGGTGTCGGTTCCCTGCAACTCAAGCTGAGGCAACTACAGCAGAAGCTGGCTGCTGAAGGATTATTTGAGGCAGATCGTAAACGCCCGATTCCCAAGTTCCCCAAGCGTATCGCCTTCGTAACGAGCCCTACCGGGGCTGCGGTTCGTGACTTTTTGGAAGTGATGAACCGGCGTTGGCGGAACGTCGAGGTGTTGATCATCCCGGCCCGCGTTCAGGGGGAAGGTGCCGCCGCGGAAATCGCCGCCGGTATTAAACGAGCCAATCAGTTGGCTGTGAAGCCCGACGTGTTGGTTGTAGGGCGCGGTGGTGGCAGCATGGAAGACCTGTGGTGCTTCAACGAAGAGATTGTTGTACGGGCGATTGCCGAGTCTAAAATCCCCACGATCTCAGCCGTTGGGCACGAGATCGACGTCACCCTGGCCGACTTCGCCGCAGACAAGCGGGCATTAACCCCCAGTGAAGCCGCTGAGTTGGCAGTGCCATCGATGCCTGAGATTCAAGATCGCTTAAATGGCATGCAGTCGCGACTGGCGACCGGACTTCGGGCAACCTACGACCGAGCCGCTGCCAAGTTGGAACTCCTTTCCCGCAACCGCGTATTCACTCATCCGTTCGAGATCGTGCACGACCACCAGTGCACGCTCGACGAGCTAGACGCCGCGGCAACCCGGGCCATGCTGTATCGTTTGCAGCAAGCTCAAGAAGCCTTGGCTCGCCGTGCCGCACAGTTGGAAGCCATGTCGCCGCTAGCGGTCCTGTCGCGCGGCTACTCGGTGACGCGGACCGCAGGCGAGGAAGTCTTGCGCGATCCGTCCCAGGTGCAGCCGGGGGACGAAATAGAAACCATCTTGGAAAAAGGACGCCTCCGCAGCCGCGTCCTATGAAATCCCACAAGGAATGACCATTGGCCACTAAGAAGCAAAGCGACGAACAGCCGGCCCCTAAGTTTGAAGAGGGGCTGGAAGAACTGCAGCAAATTGTCCAGCAGCTAGAAGGGGGACAGTTGGGCCTGGACGCTGCGCTCGAAAAATATCAGCGCGGAATCGAGGTCCTCAAGCAGTGCCACAGTGTTCTGAAAACGACCGAACGTAAGATCGAACTTCTTTCGGGTGTGGATGCGGAAGGAAACCCCGTTACTCAACCCTTTGAGGACGAGCCGTTAACGCTCGACGAGAAGGCCCAATCGCGGGCTCAACGGAGGGGTAGTTCCAAGAAAACTGGGGGTAAATCAAGCTCGGATATCGTGGACGACGATCGCAAGTTGTTCTAAAATCGGATGTTGCAGCGGGATGCGGCTCGGAGGCCGCCGAAAAATATGCCGCGATTGCCCAGATTCCCCCACGACGACCCAGGATTGAGAATGGCCGAAGTGTCGACCGAGACCTTTCGGGAAGTTTCCCAGCGACTCCGACCCGAAATCGACGCGGCTCTGAACCGACTGACGGAGTTCGACCAAGATTGCCCCGAGCGTCTGCGCGAAGCGATTCGCTACAGTCTGCTCGCGCCCGGCAAGCGGTTGCGACCCGTTCTGGCGTTGTTGGCCGCTGAAGCATGCGGTTCTGACCTACAGCGAGCGATCGCTCCGGCATGTGCCGTCGAGATGATCCATGCGTATTCGTTGATCCATGACGACCTGCCGGCGATGGATGACGACGACTTGCGTCGTGGGAGGCCTACGTGTCATCGTCAGTTCGACGAAGCAACGGCAATCCTGGCTGGCGATGCCCTGCTGACGCGAGCCTTCGAGGTTTTAGCCACGGAAATCGTCGACGCCGAACAATCTCGAAGATGCCTTCGCGAATTGACCTATGCAGCCGGTGCCAGCCAACTGGTTGGTGGTCAGGTCGATGACCTCCGGTTTGAGAAACTTGACGGAACGGCCGACGACCTGGCGGCCATTCATCGGCGAAAGACCGGAGCGATGATTACCATTTCGCTTCGTCTGGGCGGAATTGTCGCCGGGGCGGACGAAACGTTGTTGACGCTTCTGACTAAATATGGCGATTGCCTGGGCTTGGCTTTTCAAATCACGGACGACCTGTTGGATGTTCAAGGGGATGAGAAGTCGATGGGCAAACGCGTGGGTAAGGATGCCGACAAAGGCAAAATGACCTTCCCAGGAGTCTGGGGGATTGAAGAAAGCCGCCGAAAAGCGGAACAATTAGTCCATCAGGCATGTGAAGCGGCAGCCAAACTGCCTAGTGGAGGCGACTCCCTCATTTCCCTGGCTCATTACGTGCTGGAAAGGAATCACTGATCGCCATGGCGGAACTACTCCCCACGATAAAATCGCCAGAGGACCTGAAAGGGTTCAATGCCGCACAGTTGGATCAGTTAGCGGCGGAGATCCGCGAAGTCCTCTGCAATCTGGTTGCAACTCGCACGGCACACTTCGCCTCGAATCTGGGCGTGGTCGAGCTTTGCATTGCCCTGCATCGGACGTTTGATTTCACCCAAGATCGCTTGATCTGGGACACCGGACACCAAGTCTATCCGCACAAGCTAGTCACTGGACGTTACGACCAGTTCAACACCATGCGAACTAAGGGAGGCCTGATGGGCTATCCCAACCCGCATGAAAGCGAATACGACCTCTTCATGACCGGTCACGCCGGGGCGAGCGTCTCGACGGTAATGGGGCTGGCCAGCGGCGACTTCTTAAACGGCAATGCCGACCGGCACTCGGTGGCCGTGATTGGCGACGGGGCTTTCCCCAGCGGGATGGTCTTTGAAGCGTTGAACAACGCCAAGGTGCTTAACGGTAACCTGCTGATCATCTTGAATGACAACAAGATGTCGATCTGCCCCCGTGTGGGCGGCGTAGCCGACTACTTCGATCGTCTGCGGATGAACCCGTTCTACACAGGCTTTAAAAACGAAGTCGTCAAAGCATTAAACATGGTGCCGGTTTTCGGCGACCCGACCGAACGCTTCCTCGCTCAGCTCAAAGAAGGAGTCAAAGCGGGGTTGCACGGTGGGATGCTCTTCGAAGAACTGGGCATCAACTACATCGGCCCGATCGATGGTCACAATATTCAGCTTCTGCGAAAGTACCTGGAAATGGTCAAGACGCAGAAGGGGCCAACGTTGCTGCACGTGGTAACCGAGAAGGGGCACGGGTACGATCCGGCCGCCGAAGATCCGGTCTACTACCACACCCCGCCAGTGTTGCGTAAGAGCGAAGATAGCTGCGAAGCTCCTGAGAGCAGCGGCGGCTCGAAGGCCTACACCAACTACGCACGCGACGCGATCGCCGAGGTGATGCGGAAGAATCAAAGCGTCACCGTCATGACCGCGGCCATGTGCCAAGGGACGAAGATGGAACCGCTCCGCGATGAGTTTGGCGACCGATTCTTCGATACCGGCATTTGCGAGTCGCACACCGTCGCATTTGCGGCCGGCCAGGCCAAAGCGGGGCTGCGTCCGATCGTCAACATCTACAGCACGTTCCTGCAGCGCAGCTTCGACCAGGTCTTCCAGGAAGTGGCTCTGCAAGACTTGCCGGTCGTCTTCACGATGGACCGGGCCGGTATCACGGCGGCCGACGGACCGACGCATCACGGTATGTACGATATCGGTTACATGCGTCTGTTCCCGAACATGGTGGTCATGGCCCCTGGCGATGCCGACGAATTGACCGAGATGATCAATTTCGCTGTTTCGATCGATCATCCTTCGGCCATTCGTTATCCCAAGACCAACGCTGAAAATATCAGCCGCGATCGCCAGCCGATCGAGATGGGCAAGGCAGAAGTCCTGAAGCAAGGTTCCGACGGCGCGATCATCTGTTACGGGGCGCAGCTTCCCGAAGCGAAGAAAGCCGTGGAACTGCTGGCGAAAGATGGCATCAACGTGACGCTGGTCAATGCTCGCTTTGCTAAACCGATCGATAGCGAAACCATTTTGCCGATTCTCAAAGAGGCCCCATTTGTCGTGACGGTCGAAGAAGGAGCCCTGATGACCGGCTTTGGCAGTGCTCTGCTGGAAGCGGCCAACGAGGCCGGAGTGGACGCCAGTCACGTAAAACGGCTTGGAATTCCCGATATCTTCGTGCAACATGGAGACAGAGCCGAAATCCTGGCAGAGCTGCATCTCGACTCCCTCGGTATGGCCAAGGTATGCCGAGAACTCGCGGCCGCTCACGATCAAATTTCCTCGCAGCATTAATCTCTCTCTATCTGGTACCCTCGCCTCTACGGGCCGAGGGATAGGGTGAGGGGCGAACGAGGATAGAGTTATCAAAATAAAGCAGGGTTTGTACCCATTCACCTGCTCGACTTATCCTCCGCCTAGCGCATCAAAAATCCTCACCCCTGACCCTCTCTCTTCAAGCGAGAGGGGCATCAACGATGACCACCGTCGATCCCGCTTCCCCGAAGAAACCTCCCTGGACTGGGAAAAAGAAGCCGCGTGTCATGCTGCTGGGTGCGGGCAATCGTCCGCACGTCGAAGAGGAAGCCGAACGCCTCTCTCACTTGCTGCCGCAGTTTGCCGAAGTCGTGCACACCGATCTCGAGTGGGAAGCGGATCTTTCCGCAATTGAAGCCGACTTTGCGATTGTGCTCGGTGGCGATGGTTCCATCCTCGGGGCTGCCCGCAGCATGGGATATAAGCAGATTCCCATTGTTGGCGTGAATATGGGTAAGCTCGGGTTTCTGGCAGCTTTTACGCCGGACCACGTGGTCGATCAGCTGGCCGCGCTGTGTGCCGGTGAATGTCAGATTATCGAGCATATGATGCTGCGGTGCCGTGTTTTGAAGGACGATGAGGTCATTGCCGAGCGAATTGGCCTGAACGAAATGGCACTTCTCGGCGGTCCTCCCTTCCAAATCCGCACGATTGATCTTTACGTCGATACGCAATTAGCGACATCATATAGCTGCGATGGCTTAATCATCAGCACTCCGGTTGGGTCGACGGCCCACAACCTGTCGGCAGGAGGTCCTATTTTGCGGGCCGATCTGCGGGCATTCGTCGTCAGTCCGATCAGCCCTCACACGTTGACCATGCGGAGCGTGGTCGACACCGGTGATCGATGTTTCGAGATGCACTTGCGCGGATCGGACCGAACGATGTCGGTAGTGGTCGACGGCCGAGTGCTTAGTCCGATCACCAGCGATCACCGCGTTCGCGTCGATCAGGCCCAGCCACGATTCAAGCTCGTCGCGACCCACGACTACAACTATTACCGCACGCTTCGCGAAAAGCTGGGCTGGGGCGGTCAAATCGATCACGGTAGATGATCAAGTTTGAAGTGTTCAGTTTTCAGTTTTCAGCAAGAAAATGATTGTCGAGCAATGGCGACGCTTTTCGATCTCCCGCTGAAAACTGAACACTGAGAACTGAAAACTTGCACCAAACGACCCAAAACTGCAAGGATGCAAAATCATGAAAACGCTCGCGACTCTCGCGCTGCTGGTGGCCACTTCCACCGTGGCAATGGCCGACGATGCCAAGGTTAAACTCGAATACAAGTTCGCCGTCGGTGACGTGATTCGCTCGAAAGTGGTGCATCTATCCACGGTCGAAACCAAGATCAAAGGCTCCACCCAAACTGCTCAGTCTCGCAGCATTTCGACCAAGAATTGGAAGGTTGAAGAAGTCAACGCCGACGGCGAAGCAACCTTCATCCACTCGGTCGAGAACATCGACATGTGGCAGAAGGTGACTGACCGTCCCGAGCAGCGTTACAACAGCGAAAAGGACGAAGTGCCCCCGGCTATCTACAGCGAAGCCGCCAAGAGTGTGGGGATTCCGCTGGCCAAGATCACCGTCGATGCGATGGGTCGCTTGGTCGATCGCCAGCAACTTGGTGGGACGCCCAGCAGCGAATCGCAGATCCTGCCGATCCTGCCTAACGAACCGGTTGCCGTGGGTGCTGCCTGGTACTCGCCAGACGACATTTCCGTGCGTGCTGGTAACGGGGCGATGAAGCATATCAAGACGCGACAGGTCTTCCGCCTGAAGAGCGTGAGCGGCGGTATCGCGACCATTTCGACTGAAACGCAGATTCTGACGCCAATTGACGATCCGATGCTGAAGGTCGAATTGATTCAGAAGCTGACGCGCGGAACGGTCAAGTTTGATATCGAAGCAGGCCGCGTTGCTTCGCAGCAGCTTGATCTCGACGAAACGATTATCGGTTTCCAAGGCGAAACGAGCGTGATGAACTATCTCGGACGCATGACCGAAGAGTTGATTCAGGAAGCTCCGGCCAAAGTTGCCTCGGTCCCGATGGCACCGAAGAAGCTGAAGGAATCGCCAGCGCCTGCCAGTCCGACCACGAAGCCGGTGAAGAGCGATGTGACCGAGAGCAAGTCATGGGACAAGATCATCAAGGGTTCGGCTGAACAAGAGCCTTTTGAGGTCGACGAACCAGCCGCCAAGCTGGCCTCGAAGCCAGAACGACCAAGAGTCGATGGTGTTCCAACGCTGGCCGATCCATCCACTAAGCCGGTCGAAGAAGAGGAACTCAAGCTGGGCTTGCCAGAATAATAAGTCGCTTCCCTCGCGTCAGGATGAAGTGCGGCGGCAGAGAATCGCTCGATTCCCTGCCACGGTCGGAGTGAAAACGATCGTCCCTTCCCCTTTCCCACGCGGTTTGAGTTGCTTACGCATGACCTCGAGTTTCAGCTCGAGGCCTCTTTGTTTGAGCTCTAGCGTTCCCCACTGGGCCTCGGCGACGGCTTTCTTCAGCCGCTTCGCATCGACTTTCTCTTGCGAGATTATCTCGAACGGCTGTAGCAAGGGATGATCGATCGCCTGGTTACCAGTCAGGTAATGCGAGTCTGGCGATAGTCGCGCCAGACCAAAGGCCTCGGCCAGCGTGTCGACGAGCCCCGCTGCAACCAGCGAAGGATCAGGGTCGAAGAGGTAGCTACCAATTTCCGTCGACGAAACGAGCGACCGGGGAGTTCCCTCGAAAAAGTCCACCTTTCCTGCCTGATCGATCCGGGTAGCTCGACGCGTGCTTGGCTTTTGGGCCAGCTTACCCAGCCATGCGACTAATTGTTTGCACTCGCGATGATGTGAGATCCATTCGCACTGGCCTTCCGCTTCCCAGGCTTCCGGCAGGCGGCTGGCTGGGGCCAGTTTTAATGCGGCGTTGCGGTTGCGCCGCAGCATCGCTTCCAGATCCGCGAGGCTCGGGCTGAAGCTGCCCAGGCGAATCGTGCGACGATCGTCGTGTCGCCGATCTGGGTCGATATGCCAGGCCGCAAATTGCTCGAGCGGAGTTTCTTCGGCCAGGCCGCAACGGGTATCGGCAAGCTTTGCGCCACCGGCAGAAACGTTTGCTTCGGCAAAGCAAAGATGATCGGACGAGGCATCCACCGCAGTTGTCGGACCGCGCTGAGCAAGTGCGATAAGATCACCCCCGATGCCGCAGCATAGGTCGGCTAGTGGTTGATCAACTGGGAAGCGTTGTGCTTTGTACGCTGCGATCTCCTGGTCGGTTGATTGCTGCAGACCGATGTCGGTGAAGAACATGCTCTCGGCCTGGGCGAACTTGCGAGCAGCTCGCTTGCGGAGTTCGGCCTGGGTGAGAAGTGCTGCGGAGCGGTCGCTGCCTAGTTCCTGTCGAAGCCGTGTGAGGGTTCCGATCGCATTCACGTCGACGCCGCTGAGCCAGTCAAACCAAGATCTGGCGTCACCTGAGACCAGCCACTGGCATGTGGTAAGAGATTCCGATTGGTCAGGAGATGGCATTTCTTTGGTCTGCGAAAAATGTGGCGACGACTCGGATCCTGCGAGGTGCTGGCATCACCTTCATGCGAGATGTGCTGGGGACTCGATGATGACTATGGATGAATCATCAATGGAAGGAGTCAATTGTGTTTCGTCGAACGGTCATGTTCTGGGTTGCCGCAGCCGCCAGTTTTGGTGTGCCGTATAGCTATTACAACCCCACCGTGCGCGAAACGGCTAGTTCCTATTGGAACAAGGCCAGCGAACTTGTGCCATCGGGGGAAAGTGCTCCTGCGGCCTCGATTGCCGGTGAAGGTAATCCCACCCCTCAAAACCAGGTGAGTGCTCCCACGGCACCTGTGGCTGCCGCGAAACCTCTCGGTCCCCCTTCTGCTGCTCCTGTGTTCGAGCAGTTCGATCACTTCATCAACTTTAATGCCAACCCTCGTTGGATCATGGAAACATGGCCCCGGGTGAGCACCACGCTGTCTGACGTTCGTCTGGAAGGCCTGCGTGTGCCGCTGGTCAGTGGCTCGCGCATCGATGATATAGCCGGATCGCTGACGTACTACTTCGATCAAGACAAAGTCTTGCAGCGGATTACGTTTCATGGAACCACCGGCGATGAACGCCGCCTGGTTGGCATGCTCACGCAGCACTACAAGTTCGAGTCAGAGCCCGCCGTGGCCGGATCGCTGTACATGGTGAAATGGAACGGAGAACCGGTGAGCGTGTTGCGCGTCGAGCCGGCGGCGGTGATCAATCAGAACCTGCCCCACACGCGGTTGAAGATCGATCTCGAGATCAATCGCCCGTCTCGCTATTACTCGCTGAGCCCTGAGATGGCCAAGCTAGTCGACCGCGACAAACATGCCGGTCGCTGGGGCTTCAAATAACAGCAAAGCCGCAAGCAAAAAATCGTGTCCCCTCGCCCTTCCCAAGCGGAAGGGCGAGGGGACACGATTTTTTTAACGGCTTGAGCGAAGCTCGGCCTCGGCCAGTTCGATGGCCTCCTGAGCTTTCAAAGAGCGATCGGCAATCTGCACGATCGAGTCGTCGGCGAGCCACTTGTTCACTTTCTTCTCGGCCGAGATCACCGTGCTGTGACTACGACGCTGAAAGTGCAAACAGATATCGGACAAGGCGGCACCCGTGTGTTTGCGTGCCAGCCACATCGCCAACATGCGAGGGTTGCTCGCTCGGCGAGATTTGGATTGCGATCGAAGTAGCTTCGTATCAACGCCAAACACGCGGCAAACGGCCTGTTCGACGTCATCCAATCGCATCATACTGCTGCGTTGCGGGATGAGATCGGCCAAGAGGTTTTCCAGCACGGGAATGGATAACGTATTTCCTTCCACGGCGCAGTAGGCCCACAGGCGGTTGATTGCGCCCGAAACAAGCCGACCTTCGCCAGGCAATTGGCGGGTAAGCCAATGGGCGACCGATTCGGTCAACGCAACACCCCGCTTTTCAGCCAGACGCTGAATCATGGCCGTCTTGCAGGTTTCGTCCAGGGGGTCGACTTTGCAGATCAAACCGCTCGAGAAACGGGCAACCAGTTCGGTACCCAGGGCCGAAAGTTCGGTTGGGCGTTGGTTACCGGCCAAAACGACCTGACCGCCACGACGCGTGATCGCATCGAGTGTATGAAGGAGTTCTGTCTTGGTAGCTCGTTTGCCGGCAAAGAACTGCACGTCGTCAATGATCAGCACACCGACATCACGATACTTGCGGCGGAAGCTGGCCACACCAGAAGTTTGCAAGGCTTCCAGGAAGTAGGTTGTGAACTGCTCTGCCGAGAGGTACACGACGCGGCCGAGTTCTTTCTTCTGCTGCGCCAGACCGTAGATACCTTCCAGCAGATGGGTTTTCCCACTACCCGATGGACCATGGATATATAGTGGCGAAATCTGACCTGGCTGCTGAAGCACCATCGTGGCGGCCGTTTTGGCCATCGAGTTGCAATCGCTTACGACAAAGTCCTTCAGCGAGGCGAACCGGCGGCGCTGGATAATCGTCGAACTGCTCGACGAAGCGCGAGTCGGTTGGGTACTCGAAGCCGCTGATGGCATCTTCTTTTCCGCTTTCACGGCGGATGGCGATGGAGCTTTAGGAACCGGGGCCGATCCTTCGCGGTAGATGACTTGATGCCCTGGCAGTTGGACGTCGGAAAGGGCCTGACGAATTGCCTCGTGGAAGTTCTTGCGGAGGAAATCGAGATTCATTCGACTTGTCGATTCGATCAACAAACACCCTTCGCCAAGGCGAAGCTGCGTGTTGTTCGTACCGAACCAAAGTTCGAAGCGATCTTGTCCTACCCTATCAATCATTGCAAGACGCAACGCGGGCAGAATTTCGATGTCTTCCGTGACCACAGGCTGACTCTTTCAGCGAGTTGAATTCGCGATTTCCAATCCGAAAATCGTCCTTCAACCCCAGACGGGAGAGAGGCAAAAACAGGCGGCATCATTAACCGCGTGGAGGATGATTGTAGGCAAGCTAGCACCCCTGTCAAACCTCTCGATAGCACCCCGGAAGAAAAAAAGCCAAGGGGAGATAACCGACCTGCCGAATGCCCGCGATTTCCCGGAGATTTGCTGCGAGCGGTGGCTTTCCATTTTCTAACATGATCTGAACACAAGCGTGGATAAATTGTCGAAACCTGATAACTCTGGCTCAAGAGTTCATCGATGTGTCATCCTATTCTCTTATTTCACAACACTTTAAAGCGGAAATATAACCCAAAACAGGTGGGGACACGTTTGGTCACGCCTTATGAAGAATATTGGAAGCATCGGTAAATGCTGCTTCGAGGTCGCTTACGCAACGGCAACATTCGGCAATCGCAGGGGAAGCAGGAAAAGCTCTTTCACATCTGCCTGTTGGAAACCAAAGCGGCGGTAAAGGGCTGTGGCGGGAACGTTTCTTTGGTCGACCCCCGTTATGGTGGACCGGCAGCCAAGGAACTGGGCCAGTTGCAACACAAAGCGAAGGATCTCACCCCCCAGCCCGAGTTTCCGAAAGCCTACGGTCAGGCCGAAGTAAATCAGTTCGAGCTGTTGCGGTTCGGCATGATGGGCGGTAATGATGACGCCGATCGACTCCCCTTCGTACTCAAGCGTATACCAGTTATAGGTCGATCGATTGCTCGTGGCGTGGTAGCCCTCTAAAACGTCCTCGACTTCGCGCATGGTGTCCAGTTCGGGGCAGTCGAGACTGTTCTCATACGTTTGGGCGACCAGGTTGCGGAACGACTCGGAGCGAAAGTCCTCGCAGCGGCGAAATTGCAGGTCACTGCGGGGGGGCTCGGCTTGAATGTCTTCGGTCAGTGCTTCGAGGTGGCTCAAAAGCGTAATCGAGCGAAAGCCACTACTGCAGAGTAGATTGCCAGCGATGGGATTTTCCTGGCCAACCAGGCTTTGTACTAGGTGACACTCACGCTGTCTGGCAAACTCAACTGCACGTTGAATGAGCAAGTCGGCTGTGGCATCCGATTCTTCGGAGAGGATGCCTGGTCCCCATACGGTGCCTATCTTTCCTGGTTGACTCAAACACCAGATAGAAGAGACAACCCGGCTGCCACGCGTCGCGGTCATGAGCCCGTCGAAGCTAATTCGCCCCTGCTTTTCTGCCGCCAACAGTGCAGTGACCCGTCCTCGATGGGCATGTCTCGAGCGGCCACCGGTTGCCATCCACAATGCGGCTCCGTAGTGGTCTGGCGTGGCAGGACCAATTTCAGGGTGATCAGGGGAGTTTGAATTCATACTTTCTAGCGTAACAGCGAGGCCCGCTTGTGTCTTCATGGATTTTGCCGCTCGTTCGGCGGGGATTCGCTTTCCTTCTTGCAGTAGATGCGGGACAATGAGAACGGCAAGACAAATTGGTCCCACGCTGCGGTGCTGCGGCAGAACTCAGAGAAGGAGAATCTTATGCGGACACGATATTTGCTCGGACTGTCCATCGTTTTAGGAGGGATTCTGCTCCTCACTCCGAGAGCCGTGCTGGCTCAAGGGGCCTTGGATAAACTCGGAGACATTCTCAATCAGGTACAACAAAACCGTCCTGATCGCCCACGACCAGCACCAGAAACCACGACGGTGCAGCGTCCTTACCTGGGAGCTATGCTCGACTCGGTTGCCGAACCCGATTCCAACGGTTTGCGGGGAGTTGTTGTTACGGAAGTCAATCCAGGCGGACCAGCCGACCAGGCTGGTTTGAAAAAGGGGGATCGCATCCTGTCGTTCAACGATAAGGCACCCAATTCCATTGAGGAGGTCAGCCAGTGGCTCGAAACCACGAAGCCTGGTGATCGAGTCATCATCAAGGCGATACGCAACAACGATCACACCGTCGGCGTGACGCTGACTTTGGGAAGTCGAGAGGTCGAGGTCCCTGTGCGACCTAACCCGCCACGCCCACCGCGACCATACGATCCACTCGATGTCGAAGGAGAGATGCCGCGTCCCGCCGATCCGCTACCACCCCCGGTGGTCGATGACTCGCCGCGAGTGCTTGGCGTACGCGTGGTGCCGCTGACTGATCAGATCCGAGCCCAAACCGGTATCTCCGTTCGCCGGGGGGCTTACGTCGAAAGTGTCAGCCGCGGTAGTGTTGCCGATCAAGGCAATATCCCCGTAGGTGCCGTGATCGTGTCTTACGATGGTCGACGTGTCGACGATGCGGTTGGGCTGATCCAAATGGTTCGCAATTCGCCAACCGATCGGATGATTCCAGTCAACTATTACTACGGCAATCGAATGGAAGCGACGCAACTCTTCTATGGTGATCCTCGTACATTGCCTCCGCAGCCTGGTCCTGGGACTAACCCTGGCTATGGCGAAGACCGCCCTGCCCTGCGGATGCTGCAGAAGGCTATGGAAGCCATGGACGGTAATGGCGAACTGCCGGGGGGAATCGCCACGCAGGAACAAGTCGATTCATTGAGTCGCCGGGTACGAGATCTCGAGCAAGAGGTGCAACAGCTTCGCGACGAACTCCGCGCTTTGAAAAGCTCTCGCGATCTATAACAAGCGGGCAGGCTGATTCCGCATGTTCAAAAAGAAAGGGGTTCAAACGACCCCCTTTTTTTCTGATAAGGACGAGTTGGAACCCTAAGTGGGCTTCGATGGAAACTCGTGAGCAAATTGGCGAACGTGGTCTTTGAATCGATCCAGCAGTTTGCATTGGAATCGATACGGGTTCCAGATCATGGCGATCGTGCGTGTTGGCTTCGTGCCAGATAATGATCGGTAAACGCGACGCTTGCTCATGTCCAACTGTTTCGCCATTTCAGGAATCATCGAAACGCCATGCCGTAGTGAAACAAGCTCTTGCACCGTTGCCAACTGGCTGGTTCTTTCGACCGAGACAGGGTTGAACGATCGATGGCGGCAGAAGGTCACAATGTTATCAGACAAACAGTGAGCTTCATCCAGCAGGATGAATGGATACGGCTCGACGTCCGCCAACTTGATCTGCTTCTTTGCGCACAGCGGGTGATCGACCGGCAGCACCAGCAGCAGTTCTTCTTCGAACAGGGCTTCTACTTCCAAGTGCTTCGCCGAAATCGGCAGGGCGAGGATCGCCAGATCGATCTCCCCTTGTTGGCACCGTCGCAGAAGATTGTCGGTCGTGTCTTCCTGGACGGTCAACTGTGCTTTGGGAAACGATTCAGCAAATGGGCTCAGCATCTCCGGCAGAAAGAACGGAGCGATCGTCGGAATTGCCCCCAGGCGAATGCGTCCGCTTTCGCCGTCGTCGGAGATCTCGGCCTTGGTGTCGTCGACCAGCGCGACGATACGATGTGCCCTGGGTAATAACAGTTGCCCGGCATCGGTCAGCGTGACCTTGCGTGATTGTCGCTCGAACAGCGGTTGCCCGAGGGCTTCTTCCAGGCGGGCAATCGAACGGCTCAGTGCCGGCTGTGAGATCGCCAGGCACTCGGCTGCCCGCGTGAAGTTGCCCAGTTCGGCCACTTTAAGAAACTGCTGAAGCTGCTCGATTTCCATGGGCATGGCCTACGATGTCTGGTCGATGCAAATAATACATGGTGCGAGCATTTATTATGCAAGACATGCATTTTATTTGCCATGCCTAGAGCGGACATTTCCTGGTGGTGCTACTTCGGGCGAATTACTTCCGGCAAGGGTTCACCCTCGGGAATGAATCGCATGGAAATCGAGTTCACGCAGTGCCGCGTATCCTTGGAGGTAAACCCTTCTCCTTCGAAGACATGCCCAAGGTGCCCTCCGCAGTTGGCACACACGATTTCGGTTCGGCGGCCATCGGCATCAGGGACACGTTTTACGCCATCAGGAAGGTGCTCGTCAAAACTGGGCCAGCCGCAGCCGCTATGGAATTTGTCTTCCGAATGATAGATGGGCAAGTTGCACTGCCGGCAAATGAACGTGCCGTCTTCCTCGTGGTCGGTGTATTCGCCAGTGTGCGGGTATTCGGTCCCCTTGTGGTGAATCACGTGGCGTTCCGAATCGTTGAGTGGGTTGTACTGCGACATTTTACGGACCGATCGAAGGGACTAATTCTGTTGGACTGAGTGCTTTCTATTCTACGCAGCATGGCCAACTCGGCTACGAGGCCCTCTGGCACTGCAAAACTTCCCATACAATTTCGTTGCTCCTTTGTTAGTAATGGCTTAAACAGTAGATGGTTTGAAAGCCGTCGTTCGTGCCAGCCAACTGACCAAGGAGACTCTGGTGAGTCGAATTATTCCCCTGCTCTTCATCGCGATTCTTTTCATGTCGATCGAATCGCTTTTTGCCCAAAACGTTACTGCCGATGGACAGGTT
Organism: Blastopirellula marina; assembly: GCF_002967715.1. NCBI lineage: Bacteria > Pseudomonadati > Planctomycetota > Planctomycetia > Pirellulales > Pirellulaceae > Blastopirellula > Blastopirellula marina. The sequence continues at coordinate 374,579 of NZ_PUIA01000069.1, read as the reverse complement.
GCTCGCGGAAGAGAGCTTTTCCTGCATCAGTGGACACCAGGCGATTCACTGAGCCCCAATGGTGACGGTCTGGGACCAATGTTTAATGGGAAGAGTTGCGTCGAATGCCATTCTCTGGGGGGCGTTGGTGGTAGTGGCGAAAGCAAAAGGAATGCCCAGTTTCTCTCCTTTTTGCCCGAGTCCGGCAAGTTCACGGAAGACGCGATCAAGAGTTTTCTCGGTCGCTTGAAGAAAATGCATCCCGACTTTGTCGACAACAAGGATCAGTTCTCGTTCGGAGTGCTGCTGCATCGACAAAGTACCACTCCAGAGTACGCCGAGGTCCACGGCGAGGTGACGACGCCACTTGTGTCGAATTTCGATTCGCGACTACGCATTCGGCGGATGCTCAGCAAACGGAACATTCGCCCGGTCGATGCCTTGCCGCTCAAATTGGTGACCTACCAGGATGAGCTTCAATACGCGCTGGCCGAACGCAATCCACCGCAGCTGTTTGGTTTGGATGCGATTGATCGCAATATCACAGATGAAGATCGGCAGAAAATCGTCGAGGCTCAAACGAAGAGCCGCACCGGGGTCTCTGGCCGAATGGCCGGCAAGTTTGGTTGGCGTGGTCAGATGCGAAGCCTGGATCTCTTTGTTAAAGGGGCCTGTGCGACGGAGATCGGCCTTCAGGTTCATGAGTTTGAACAAACAAAGGATCCCCTTCGCCAAGATTACTCCTTGAAAGGAAACGACTTAAGTGAACAGCAGGTGGGCGATCTGATTCGCTACGTCCGTTCGTTCGATATGCCGCGCCAGGTTCTCCCGGATAACCACCTCGAACTGGAAACAATTGCCGAAGGTAACAAGCTGTTTACGGCGATCGGCTGCGCAGAGTGTCATGTGGCGGACGTTGGTAGGGTGTCAGGCGTCTACTCGGACTTCCTGCTCCATAACATGGGTACCCAGTTTGAAGACCCTATCCCTGCCGAGCCGTTGACGAATGTCTCGGAAGGAGCACGGATGGATGTGATCACCAGTTACCACGGCATGACTCGTCGCCCTGTCTCGACCGAACTTGTCAAGACGATGGAGGTCGGTCCCGAACAGCACACCGAATACAAAACGCCGCCGCTGTGGGGAATTGCCGATTCGGCCCCCTACATGCACGACGGCCGGGCAACCACGCTGCGAGCCGCGATTGAATGGCACGGGGGAGAGGCTTACTCGTCGTTCCGGCGCTTCTCGTTGTTGAGCGAAGAGAAACAGTTCAGCTTGCTCAAGTTTCTCGAAACGCTCAAAGCCCCACAATCGGCCGAAGAAGCCCCTCGGGAATTGATCGAGGACGTGGCGTTTATTCCCACACCATCCTTTTGATTCCCATCGCAAGGCATTGATGTAATGCGGTGAAATTTTTGCATACGATTGTCTGTGCAAAATGATTGCAAGCAAAGTAGCAATCGCATACATAAGGGGGGAAGCAGTCCCTCTCTTCAGGTTGCCCCATTGCTTTGTTGGAAAAGGGAATTCAAATGGCTCGCGTTACGTCGCTTCTCGCGTTAGGTGCTCTTCTTACAATCAGTCCCTCTCTCTTCGCTCAGTTCGATCCCACGGACGAAACGGTGGCTCGCGGCCGCGAACTATTTGTTCACCAGTGGCAGCCGAACGATAAGCTAAGTCCCAACGGAGACGGACTGGGACCTTTGTACAACGCGACCAGCTGCGTGGCTTGTCATGCCCAGGGGGGCGTGGGAGGTAGTGGCCCGAAAGACCACAACGCCCAGATGCTGGCTATTGTCCCTGAACCTGGCGAACCCACCGTGCGGACTGCTAAAACGTTCCTCAGTCGCTTGAAGAATATGCATCCGGAATTCGTCGATGCCCAGGGACGCTATTTCACCGGTATTCTATTGCACCGCTATAGCACGACGCCTGAGTACGCCGAAGTGCATGACAAGGTAACCACGCCACTGGATGAAACCATTGAGTCACGCAGTCGGATTCGCAGAATGCTCAATCGTCGCGGCATTTCCGAAATCACGATGCTGCCACTAAAGCTGGTGATTCACGATCACGATATGCAATATGCTTTGGCCGAACGAAACCCTCCCCAACTGTTTGGGGCCCATCTGATCGATACGTTGATTGACGATGGCGAAATCGAAGCAATCGCGCGGCAGCAGCAGCAAAGTAACAACGGCGTCTCGGGCCGCTTCACAGGCCGTTTCGGCTGGCGAGGTCAGTTGGAAGATCTTGATCTCTTTGTCAAAGGTGCTTGTGCTGCGGAAGTCGGTCTGCAGGTTCAAGAGATGAATCAATCGAAAGACCCCTTGAAACCAGACTATCAGAACAAAGGCATCGATCTCACCAGAGAGCAAACTGATCAGTTGGTGGCTTTTGTCCGGTCGCTCCCCCGCCCAGAGCAAGTCATACCAGAGGATCCCAACGAACGCAGTTTCGTGAATCAAGGAGCCGTGCTGTTTGACGCGATTGGTTGTGCCGAGTGTCACGTGAAAGACGTCGGTCAGCTCAACGATGTATTCTCCGACTTCTTACTGCATGACATGGGATCGGAGTTCGAAGATCCGGTGCCTGCCCAACGCGTTAAGCAAACCGTTGTGACGGCTGGGGAAACCCAAATTTCATTCCCGATGCCCCAGTACTACGGTTCTGAGCCTAACACCATTGCGGATATCGCTTCCAGCACAAAGACACGTAAGTTTTATTCCATCGAAGAACAGAACCACTACAAAGAATTCCGCACGCCGCCGCTGTGGGGCGTTGCGGATTCAGCCCCCTTCATGCACGACGGTCGAGCTACAACACTTCGCGCTGCCATTGAATGGCACGGAGGGGAAGCGATGGTTTCCCGGGCGAACTTCGCTCAGCTTAGTGAGAAGGAGCAAGTGGCCATTCTGAAGTTCCTGGAGTCGCTCAAGGCACCTAAGTCAGCAGAGGAAGCCTCGAATCAAATCGCTGGCGAGGAATCTGCCGAGTCTGATGAGCCTAAGATTTCCAGCGTCTCAAGTGGTAAAATCGAAGCGGTGGCGGCGCGGAAGTAAGGCCTGCCACAAGACGCTTTGATTGAGACCGCTAAGGAGTCGTCATGCTTACCTGGGACCTGCCTTCCCTTTCCTGCTCGTTCCGTAAGTTGCTGATCGCGGTGTGCTTGATCGTGATCAGCTTTACGGCGAGTCTTGTTATGGCCCAGCAGCTACCGCCGGTCGATGCGACCACGCTCGACGGCAAGGTCATGTGCGGCTATCAGGCCTGGTTCCGCTGCCCAGATGACGGAACCAATTCGGCGTGGCAACACTGGAGCCGCCGCCCTACCATCACCCCTCAGTCGATGACCTTCCAGATGTGGCCTGACCTGTCGGAGTTCACTCCTTCGGAAATGTACGCTGTTCCTGGCATAAAGTATCCCAATGGCCGGCCTGCCTACCTGTACAGCAGCGTGCACCAGAAAACGATCCAACGGCACTTTCAGTGGATGCAGCAATACGGCATCGATGGAGTGTTCGTACAACGCTTTCTGGTCAACCTTCGTCAGCCCTCCTTCGATACTATTCTGGAACACGTTCGAACGTCGGCCAAAGATACCGGACGGACGTTTGCCGTCTGCTACGACTTGTCGGGGTATCCGACTGAACGTATCGTGGGCCGCCTGACCGACGATTGGAAGCAGCTTTGCGACGAACGGAAAGTCACACGTGACGAGCGCTACCTCGATCACGATGGGCTGCCGGTTGTTTTCATCTGGGGACTATATCCCGATCGCTTTTCAGCCGACATCGCGCATCAGTTGATCGACTTTTTTCATCAAGAGGGACCCTACCGGGCAACGGTCGTTGGCGGTGTCCCGCCTGATTGGCGAAGCGAGAGCAACGCGAGTTGGGCCTCCGCGTTTGGCAAGCTTGACGTGATCAGTCCCTGGAACGTAGGGAATATCGAAAGACGCGGGGGAAAGAAGATTGCCAATACCCATGTTTGGCAACAAGATTTCGCTGCCGCGCAGCAGGCAGGTGCCAAGTACCTGCCGGTCATCTATCCGGGGTTTGATTGGACGAATCTGAAAGGTCCCCGGGCTGAACGAGACACCATCGATCGACGCGGTGGCGCATTCTTCTGGGAGCAGTTCGTCGCGGCGAAAAAGCTAGGAAGCGGGATGGCCTATGTTGCGATGTTCGACGAAGTCGACGAGGCCACCGCGATCTTCAAAGTGACGAACGATCCTCCACCTGAAGCTAACTTCGCAACCTACGAAGGGCTACCGTCGGATTGGTACCTACGCCTGACCGGCGAAGGGACGAAGATGATCCGCGGGGAAACGCCCCTGGCTGATCGCATCCCCATCCAACCATAACTTGCCTATTGGTTATCGGACTGAACCCAACCGAGCGCGGAGAGAAACTTGTCCATCTCTTGGACTGTTTCGTTGTACCAGCGGTTATTGTCCTTGCCATGGTTGAAGAAGCCGTGCCCTTGTCCTTCGTACACACGAAGTTCGCTGTTGACGCCTGCTGCTTTCATCTCTTTCTGAAACCGCTCGGCAGTGGCAACTGGGATCAGGTTGTCCTTGGAACCAAGAAACACGATCGACGGCGGATCGTCGGCGCTGATGTTGTGGGCGGGCGAGAATTCCTTGTAGCGATCCTTCACACGCTGCGTGCCCCAGCCACCGGGGCCGTTGTCGTACACCGGATTGAACAGCACCATCGCGTTTGGTTTGGTCGATACCTCTTGTTTCGCCTGGTCGACTGTTCCCAGGTAAGCGGCCAGATGCCCACCAGCCGATCCGCCACCTGTTGCGATACGATCGGAGTCGATGCCTAGTTCTTTCGCGTGCGAGCGGACCCAACGCATCGCGTCCAAAGCATCTTCGGTGCAGATGACTGGCGGGTCGTCGTTCTTGCGATCGAGCAAGCGGTACTCGACCTGAACGCACACCATACCGTGCTCGGCCAAATGCTTACTGTGTTCGGTAAATTGTCCTGGGGCACCCCCCACCCAGCCGCCGCCGTGAAAGAAGACGATCGCCGGACGGCTATCGGTTTTCTTCCAGTTTTCAGGCTTGGTGACATAGAGCTTTAGTTCGCGGCCGTCGACAGTCTTGTAGACGGTAGCTTTCCCTTCAGGCTTAGCGGCGAAAGCGGATGTCGCGAATAACAGCAGGCAGGCCAACGCGGGGCGAATATTCAGCATGGTGACTCTCGTGGAGGAGAAAGAGTAGGTGTGTTCTGTGGGTATCGTAGTCGATCGCCATCCCAGATGCGAATTTTAAGCTTTGATTTTGTTTGCGACTTTTCTGCGTTATCATCATCGTTGTTTTCGCACACTTCTGACTGGGCCAGCACAATGGATGTACCAAGCTTTGTCTACGGAATTCTCACTGGCCTTCTCTTGGCGGTAATCCTGTACTGGGTTTCCACCGTGTTTAATATCTTTCGCCCGTGGCTTCAGGTGTTCTTGTCCGGCGGCAAGGCATCCCTCTTCGACATTATCGGTATGCGGCTTCGCGGTTCGGATGTGAAGCTGGTGACCGAGGCTTACATCATGCTCGTACAGCGAGGGCAGAAGGTTTCACTTCGTGAAGTCGAATCGCAGTATCTAGCCCGTAAGAATTCCATCATGGATAGCCGCGATTTGTTGCAGATCGTCGAGCAAAACCAGGACTCGTCGGCATCCCGCTAGAAGCCACTAAATGAAACCATGACTTGAGGGATGAATTCCGTTACATTACGGCAGGTCTCTGTCACCACTACACCCTGGCGTAAAAGGAAAGCACCATGAAGTTGAATGATTTCTACAACGAAGTTTCTCGAAACGTTGATACCGATAAAACTGAAATCACCGTGGCGGAAACCAAACGCGTCCTTAGCGAAGCCTTTCTATTACTGGCTAAGATGGACGCGGCCGAAGCGTTCGATACAGTGAGCAAAGGGATTACCACCGCCAAGAAGAAACTCTCGAAGTAAGCGGACGAACGAACCTGCTCAGGCCTTCGCCTCGCTCTTTCGGGGCGAAGGCCATCCCTCGCATTTATGAGCAGCTTTTCTTCTTTCACTGGACGGATGCCTTCATATTGGGCAGCGTAAGGCTAGACCAAGAATCGGTTGCTGTACCGTAAATCCTTTCTTTCTTGAATGTTGTGAAAAGAAAATAGCGCCACTGCATCGAGAGGTACGCAACTTGCATACAGGGAGTTTTCAACCTAGGTAATCCTTACGAACGAGGCGGTTCATGGGAAATGCAACCGACGGGGTGGTTATTCCCTTTACACTCAAGTTGCTCGATTCTTCACGAGGGCATGCGATTCAAACGTGGAACTTCACCGATTGCCGTCGCGTCACGATCGGACGAGCAGCCGAGAACGATATCAGCCTGGCCGATCCGCAGGTCTCTCGAGTTCATGTCGAGTTGCTGCTGCGGGATGGCAATTGGGCAATCGTTTCTTTGGGGCGTAATGGAACGGTCCTGGACGGGATGATGATTAACGACGAACTGCTAAGTGACCATTCGATCTTTCAGTTGGGGCCTAACGGGCCATCCTTTCAGTTTTCGACTTCCAGCGAATCGGTTTCGAGTCTGCAGACACTGAATGAAATCGATCCGATCGCACTCGATTTTTTGATGGTCGACGAAAGCAAGCTGGAAGAGGAAGTCAAAAACATTGCCGATACCGAAGTCTTTCGAGAATTACAGGAACGAGCTCGCAAGATGAAGGACCAGTAGTCGCCGGATTATCCTTTCGATTTGCTTCCGTGTTATCGCTTCAAGTCCTACTCTCCGGGAAAATTTAGCGTGTCGAAAATTGTTTCTATTCACTCCTTTCGCGGAGGGACGGGAAAGTCGAACGTAACTGCGAATCTTGCAGTCACGATTGCCCGAGCCGGCTATCGCGTGGGAATCGTGGATACGGACATCCAGTCCCCTGGTATCCACGTCGTCTTTCATCTGACCGAAGATCGTGTTACCCACTGTTTGAATGATTTTTTGTGGGGAGACTGTCAGATCGAGGATGCCGCTTACGATGTAACCGATGCGGCGATTGGCAATGTCGCTGCCGGCGACGAACGCCCACGGGTGTTCCTGGTGCCGGCGAGCATCAAGACAAGTGAGATCGGTCGTGTCCTGAAAGAAGGTTACGATGTCGGTCTGCTTAACGATGGTTTCAAACGATTGATTCAAAAGCTGAATCTCGATTTCCTGCTAATCGATACGCATCCCGGCGTGAATGAAGAAACGCTGTTATCGATTGTCATCTCCGACCGTCTCTTGCTGGTGCTGCGTCCCGATCAGCAAGACTTTCAGGGCAGCTCGGTCACGTTGGAGTTGGCCCGACGGCTCGATGTAAGCGAGGTCTCTTTGATCGTCAACAAGATTCCTCCGGGAATGGATAGAGCCCAACTCAAGAATAAGGTGGAAACGATCTACAGCGCTGAAGTGCTGGCCCTGCTGCCGCTTAATTTTGAGTTGGTACGCATGGCCAGTAGTGGTTTGTTCGTTAATCGTTATCCCGAGCATCCTTTCACCCGCGAGTTGAATCTAGTCGCCAACTCGCTGATCAAGTAGTGGCGTGGGGAAAACTGTATGAACTCCTCTCAAAACGGTACCGATGAGCCCCTGTCGCATTTGGATGCTTTGCTTACGCGGATGAAATCCGCTGCATCCCCGTTGCGGGAGGTCTTGCGAGAGATTCACGCAAAGTACGCGTCGCTTGATGACGGCGTGGTTGCCAGCTATATCCCGGAACTGGCCAAGGCCAACCCTGCCTGGTTTGGTATATCAGCCGTTTCCGTGCAAGGTCAGGCGATCGATGTAGGGGACAGTGATCAGCAGTTCACGATACAGTCTGCTTCGAAGCCGTTTATGTTTGGCCTGGCCCTGGAAGACCACGGCCGCGAGCACGTCCTTTCTAAGATCGGCGTGCAGCCCATTGGCGAGGCCTTCAATTCCATCACGCTCGATCAAGTCGCCAATCGCCCTTTCAACCCGATGATTAATGCCGGGGCGATTGCTGCGGCCGACCTGGTCGACGGCAAGGACTACCCCGAGCGAGTCACGCGGATGATCGAGATGTTCGGTCGATACTGCGGACGCACCGTTTACGTCGACAACTCGGTCTTCACATCAGAGCGAATGACCGGCCATCGAAATCGAGCGATTGGTCACTTGATGCTCAATTTCGACATGGTCAGCGATCGACTCGACGAAACCTTGGAGCTTTACTTTCAACAGTGCAGTTTGCTGGTTACCTGCCACGACCTGGCAGTGATGGGGGCGACCCTGGCTAACGGCGGCGTGAATCCGATTACCGGTGTGCGGGCGATCGACGCCGAATATGTGAAAGACCTGCTCAGCGTGATGCATACCTGCGGCATGTACGACTACGCCGGCGAGTGGGCTTACCGTATCGGCATTCCCGCAAAAAGTGGCGTCGGAGGTGGTATCGTCGCCGTGATTCCTGGGCAGGGTGGTATCGGGACGTTCTCGCCAAAGCTCGATGTCAAGGGAAATAGCGTGCGCGGTATCAAGGTCTTTGAAGAGCTCGCCCAAAAATTCGGGCTGCATGTATTCGAAGCCGATGACAAAAAGAAATCGCTAATCAGCCAGTTCTCGCCGCCGAAGTAACGCGGCGTGACGCTACGGCATCGTGCGGAAGTAACGCTCGATAGCCAGTCCCAGTTGATGACCGACGGTCATGTAGCCTTCCTGGTTGCTATGCGGTGTGTTCCAGGCTGTCTCGAGCGTTACTGCCACAACGCCCTTGGTCGTATTCTTGGTAACCCAGTTCTTACTGATCTGAGTCCAGTTCTTATCGTAGCTTGGACCTGATTCGCGCGTCTCACCTTTGAATGCCAAGGGGCCGGTGATTTCCAGACGTGAAGTTGCCAGGAAGTGCTGAAGATTGCGATTCCCTTCCTCGGAAAGGTAGTCGGACGTCGTGGTGTAGAAGTAAGGATTCTTGGCTCCCGCATCGGGATTATGCAGATCGACGAACAAGTCGAACTGCCCGGCTTTGTCTTGCTCGAGGATCTGTTGCTGGGCCACTTTCACGCTATTCCAGTGCGGTTTGTCACTCCAGTCGCGATTATGATCCTGCGGGATCTGGTTCTTCCCCCCTGCTCCGATTGCGACATTATCGATATCCATCACCGGGACAATAGTGATGAGCGATTTCTGACGTAGCGTCGTCGCGCGCGGATCGTCACTCAGCAGCCACTGGACAAAGCCACGGGAAACCCAACTCGAACCAGATTCCCATGCATGCTGCCGTGCTTGAATCCAGATCCCTTTTCGCTGCTCGTCAGGCACTCCTTCTTCTTTCACACGCAAAGCAGGGACCGTCCGGCCTGCACGCGTTTGGCACAGTTCGAAGGAGGTAACATGTGGGCTATTCTTAGCCGACTGGTCGACCAGACGCTGGGCATCTTCTACTGTGAATGGTGGTCCCCAGGCAAACCAGCAAGTCTCGCTTTCGGCCTTATGCTGGTAGGCAATGCGTTTTCCGTCTCGCTTGCCTGCGGACGATTGTTGCCAGGTCCGATTGTCGGAACTCACAGCGGCCTGATTGGGTGTGGCCCAAGGGGCACTGCCGACGTCGATCGTGATTGTTTCGCCAGGCTCGATGCCGGTAACCTGCATGTACCACCAGCATTCCCAGCCACGCTCGGGATTCGCTTCTGGCTCAATACGAATAATGCGATTCTTTTGATCGATCTCAATGACTTTTGCCGACCCGCTTGAGAAGTCGCTGTCGACGGCAAGATCACCCGCCAGAAGCACATGGGCCGGGCACATCGTTGTCAATAAAAGAATCGCAAGGCAACGCATCAGGCAGGCTCGCTTTTGGCAGGGGGAAATCGACCGAAGAGCGGTTATCGTAACACGCATTTCGCCTGGGTTGAAACGAAAAGCGGATTACTCCGCCGCACGTTTCGCCACGTATGCCGTCAGCCACTGGATCGCTTTCTCGCCTGCGTTCCATGGCAACGAGTGACCTTGCCCGTGATTCAAGAGCCCGATCCGTACGGGTTCGGGCCAGCAGGCCTTCCAGATTTCGTGCCCATGGTAAAGTGCTGGCCAGCTGCGCTCGCCATCAGCACAGCCGCGGCCCGTTTCTCCACCGAGCACGAGAAACGGTCGACCAGCGATCAGCGAGACTAGCTCTTCATGCTTCCGCTCGAAGCCTGCCTGCTTCACGTCACTTCCCAAGTACCACACGGCATCCCAGTTGCTGAAGCCGATCTCGATTCCCCCTTCACTGGCCACCGCCGCGCGGATTCGATCGTCCATCGCGATCAGGTAGAACGCTTCTTTCGCCCCAAGTGAATGCCCGTAGGCCCCGATTCTCTGGGGATCGACGTTGTCGAAGCGGAGCAGCACGTCGACCGCTCGCATCCCATCGGCCAGCATGACGGCCATTCCTTTGCTACTGGGATGGTTCTTCAGGGCCGCTTCGGTGGAGGCCTTGTACGAGTCCTTTTCCCATAGAAAGTTCTCGGGACAAATTACCACGAATCCCTGCTCGGCCAGCCGCAAGCCCATGTGACGTTCCGGCTCGGCGTCGAGGCCAACCAGCTTGTCAAACGTCCGTGGGTTCGTTCCATGAAACGCCACGATGGCTGGTAGCTTCTCGTCGGCATGGTCGTGAGGAATCAACACGTACGCTCGCACCATGCGGCCTGGTTCGGCCTGGTAGCGAATCAGTCGCCGCGTGCAATGTTCGAGACGCTCTTCCTTTAGCGTTTCCATCCTTAAGGGAAGATCAGGGAACGAGTAAGCTCCGAGAAACGCTTTCCACTGGTCGCGGATTTTGGTGTGCTGCTGCGGCCATGCTTGACGGACAAAGGCCTCTGGATGCCCGATCTGTTCGGTAGCAAGTAGTTCGGCAGGCGGCGTATTCACCTCGGCCAGCCACGGGACTTCATCTGCGACGAGCGATGAAAGGGAAAGCGCGCAGAAGAGTAGCGAAATCAGGTAGCGAATCATGGCGGGCTTTCTTAGGGCAGGAGCGGCGGCAGGTTACCGCTTCATTTTCCCTTTTTTCTTGCCAGAGTCCAGCGGCCAAAACTCGCTGGGAACATGCGACTGGGCCATGATCGTCTCCATTTGCTCCACGATCTTGGGGTGTTTGCCGGCGACATTGTGCTTCTCGGCAGGGTCACTGGTCAGGTCAAACAACTGCAGTGGTGACTCGGTCCCTTCGCGGTATCCTTTCCACTTACCCATCCGGACGGCCTGTTGCGAGCGAAAGGGGAACTCCCAGTACATGTGCGGGCGTGCCGCTTGCGATTCACCTTTGAGCGTCGGGAGCACCGAGATTCCGTCGAGATGGGAAGGTGCCTCGGTTCCAGCTAGATCGCACGCTGTCGGAAAGACATCGCGCATGTCCCACACGAAATCGCTCGTCTCACCAGCAGGCACGACGCCAGGCCAGCGAACCGTCATGGCTGCTCGAATGCCTCCTTCCTTTAAGCTGCGTTTGATGCCGCTCAGCGGAGCGTTGGACTCAAGATGATTCACAAACGGCGGATTGGGGCCATTGTCTGAGGTGTAGAACACGATGGTGTTGTCGTCGATGTCGAGTTCTTTCAGCAGGTCCAGGATCTTTCCGACGGTCATGTCGGCCCGGGTGATCATCGCGGCGTAATTCTTCACCTCTTGGGGCCAATTCTTATCTTGGTAGATCTGATATGCCGGATCATCCGCAGGGATTTCGTACTTGCCGTGCGGCAAGGTGTACGGCAGGTAAAGAAAGAACGGTTTGCCCTGGTTTTCGCGAATGAATCGTAGAGTGTCTTCCTCGAAGATGTAGTGCGAGTATCGCTTATTGGTCTCCATCCGCTGGCCGTCATTCCAGAGCCAGTCGGTGTAATACGAATGAGCGTGCATTTGATCGAGATAGCCCAGGAAGTGATCGAATCCCTGCTTGTCGGGCGAACCGGCAAAGCCTGGGTTGCCCAGGCCCCACTTGCCGATCCCGCCGGTCACGTAGCCTGCTTGCTTCATCACTTCGGCTACGGTGAGGTCTTCATCCTGTAGAAAGACCAGACCGTTTTCGTCGGTTTTATTGCGATTGGCACTTGCCTGGTTGTCGCGTCGTCGGCAATGCCCCGTGTGCAGACCGGTCATTAATACGCAGCGAGTCGGTGCGCATACGCACGATCCACTGTAGTGATCGGTGAATCGCATCCCTTCGGCGGCCATGCGATCGAAGACTGGCGTTTGCACATGCTTCGATCCCATCGCGCCGAAATCGTTGTACCCGGCGTCGTCGAGCATGATGTAAATGATGTTGGGCTGCTTGCGGTCGGCGGCGTCGGTAATTGAAGCGAAGCAGGTAAACAGGCAAAGGATCAGCAGTGTGCGGTGATTCATGGGGATCGAAGAAGAGGTGGAGGGTGGAGTGGTTCGGACTGGTTTGTACCTATTCTTTGTCTGTTTCTTGGCCGTCTTACGGGAAATTCTGGTAAACATGCCAAGAAACTGGTATTTCCACGGCATCTCGGGCCCGGTACCCCGCCTAAGTGGCTGTTAGTTTCCGGATTTCATCACCAACGCGCACGATACCCGACTTTACCACGCGGGCGTAAATGCCTCGCAAATGCAGCTCTTTGCCAACCGAGGAGTTCACAAACTTCAACGCGTCGCCTCCGAAACGGTCCGAGAACTTCCGGCAGCCGTTGTGTGGGATCTCGGTGACTTCCAGCACTACCTCGCCGATTGCCAGTTGCTGCCCTGCCGGTAAGTTCTCTTCGGACAGGTCGAAGTCGACATACAGATTATCGCCAGCCAACGCCCATCGTCCCGAGTCCCCGGCAATCAGGTCGATCGCTCGCGAATTGGTGATCGCGATTTGTACGTCCGGATGCGGCGATCCATCCGGCAGCGATTTCCAACAGCCCAATGCCCAGTTGTCGCCGTGTACTCCTCCTTCAAGACTCAGTTCGCAGTAGGCTAATTGGCTTCGCTCGTCGGTCTTGGGGCGAATGACGATCGCTTTCAGTACCCCTTCGTCGCGCGGTGATTGTTGGATATGAGGTAGGCCGCTGTGTAATTGCTCTAACGTAAGATGCTCAGGCATCGTCTCGCCTTTGAAGTTGGGAAGGGGCTGAATGTCGGGAGACACGAACCGCCGTTTCGCGTCCCACGTTAAGATCCGCTCGCGCGAATAATATTGTAAGAGAACCTTCTTTTCCAGGAGTTCAGGATGACGTTCCATGAAGGCGTCTGCCGTCGAGAAACAGCCGTCCTGAAGGAATGCCGCGTAGATCAATCTCATGAATGCCAGAGTCATCGTTTCGTGATAACCCCGTTCAAGCTCTTCCGGCGTATTGGTTACCGCGTTGTAGGCTTGAATCCGCGATCGAATCTCGCGGACCGCATCTGCCCACGGATTGCGGGAAGCGATCAACACGGCCACCCTAACGTGCGCTCGATGCGTCCACTCTTCAGGTGGAAGCGAGCAAGATAGAAATGCACTCAGAAACTGCTGGTCGGTCATGCACGATTCTCAAGGGAAACGCCGGAGAAACAACCCCGATGACAACGGCCCCAGGGGGAAGGTTCGCGGCCAGACCAAGCGTAAAAAAAGCCGCTTGATGACTCAAGCGGCTTTTAGCGGCGGAATCGGAGTGATTCAAGCTTTAGTAGCGGAAGATCATGTCGACCGTCAGTCGGCTTTGGGTAATGTCTTCGAAGCCCGTCAGTGGGAACTCGTAGGCAACGCCCGTTTCAAGATGGCCGTTTGGCTTGTATCGCATACCGACGTTCTGCGTGACCAGGTTATTGCCGGCGACGTCGTTAACACGCAAGTTGAACAGGTCGTGCCCTGCCACACCTAGTGCGGCACCTTGCGAAGCATCGTCGGTCCAATGCCACCAGGCGAGTTCGGTGAACAGGTAAACACGGTCGGTCAATCGAACGTCGAAGTGGTTCGACCAGTGAATTGCCGAAGTCTGCAGGCTCGAGTCTACCGGCAAACGGTAGCCAACGCTCGACAGGATGTGGGCATCACCATTCCACAGACGCTGACCGCCAGTCAGAAACAGGTGGAATTCGCCGTCGCCCTGGGCTTGCAGAGCATCGCTGCTTCCCACGGGAAGCTCGTAGGTGAAGCCGGTCGAAACGATGGTGCCGGAGCAAGGATCACGCAGCAGGTTGTACTTCAGACCGGCCGAGACGTCAGCCCAACCGTCGTCTAGCAGGCCATCGAGCCCGCCTTCAGTGTTGTCGACGATAAAGCCGTCTTTGGTGGCAATCACGCTCAGGCGGTCGGTCAGCGCTACGCGGAATTGGGCGGCATACAACTGCACGGTTCCACCGGCGGGAATGTTGTTGCCGATGGTGCCGGGTACCCAGTGATTGACAAAGATCGGGCGAAGCTCGGTGACGGTACGAGGGTCTTCGAAGAACACGAAGTTGATCATCGGGCTGATGAAGTCGTCGAAGCAGTGATCGCTGGGGTGTAGCAGATCGAGCATGCCTGCACCACATCCACCACACGAGGAGCAACCGCCGCAAGACGAACACCCGCAGATGGAATCGTCCCCACAGCATGTCGTCGCACACGACAGGTCGCAAGGATCGTACAGCTCACCAGCGTTAGCCGAACTAGCAGCACCACTCAACGAGATGACCGTAAATAAAATGGCCGCCGTGATTCCCTCAGTAAATCGCATGACTGCCCGCCCTAATTTCCCTAAAGTATGGTTCGAAATGCCACCGCATGCTGCATTTGGCTCAATACAATACTTATCGGAAATCAGAGGTCAAAACGGGTTTTCTCGTACCGTTTCCGTTATAGATTACCTGTTTTGAACAACTGGTAACCCCGCCGTGCTTGATAAGACCGCACAGGCGTATCATTTGTGTAAGTTGTTTACCTAGAAGTGGTGAAAGCTGCAGTGGGCATGTTGGTGTTTTGGTGAGTGTAGGGGGATTAGTGGATTCCCTGTCTTAATCTAATTGGTAATCACACGCATGTTTGGCAAGCTGTAGTATTGAAGCGTCGTTTTTAGGCTGTAGGTGTTGTCTCCCACAATTACTTTTGCCGTGAGCGGTAAGTCGCTGGGAAAGTTGTGCTTTCCCTTAAGAGCGGCGTAGCTAATGTGGTACGAATCGAGTGTTGGCGGAGGTGGGTCCGAAATTGTTTTAGGCTGGATATTGGCGACTTTGGGAGTAAATATTTCAACGACCTTGGCACGCATCTTGTCGTCATGATTGCGAACGGCATCCTGTACGGTGCTCTTTACCACGTGAGCGAACTCCGCGCGATAGGCGTCCATTTTGCGTTTTGCTTTTTCTGGAATTCCAATGCCAGCGGAAACATAGAAGACCAAATCCTCAGCCGTATCAATGATGTACAGCTTGTGTGTATCGGTTCGAACAAATGTAATCCGCTTGTTCCTGCCAGGCGGAAAGACATAAAGCTTTCGGACCCGTGAGAAGGTGTTGGTTTGCTTGTTTACAGCGGCGAAAAGGTCAGCATCGCTTAGCTCTTCTGAGTTCGCGACCTGAGGAATTGCCATCAAAACCACAAGCATAAGAAGCGAAATGATGGGAAGAACGTTCGTTTGAATCAGAGCCTCTCGCAGCATGCAACGTATTTCCGATACAAGTTGGCACTAAGTCGAAATGGCCGTATCATGCTACACCTATAGAGGGGTTGTGGCAATGGTCTTCGGGGCCTAGTTGTGCGACTTATATCTACAAACGGCCTCAGGCCGACGACAGTACATCATCTTGCAGCAAAAACGCCGGTCTAGTAATTATCCGTCCCCAAAATCTTCTCCTCCACCTTATCCGCCTGCCAGGCGATTGCGGTGATGGTTTTGGTGACTTCCAGTTGGTCGACGGCGTCGGCCAGTTGGTTAGCGCGGACGGTGATGACTTCGCCTGCTTCTCCCTTTTCGACGGCGAACGCTCCGTGGATCATCTTCGTGTTGTAGCGTAGCAAGGCCATTGCGTTGCGTTCGTTGGCCGGGCCGCACAGGCTGTGGTAGACGACCAGTTCGTTGCCGTCGTCATCTTTCTGGCCGAACGTGACGTGCACATTTTGTTTGCGAAGCGAGCTGACAGGAACGTTGATGGTCCAGTCGCTTTCGCTGTTTTCGGTCAGAGGCCAGTTGCTGGTCTGGGCGACGGCTTTGATGATGTCCTTCGCACTGAATTTTGGTGTCGGTGCCGCTCCAGCGCTGCCGTGTAGGTCGTCGAAGCTCATCGCTCCCCCCATGGCCGCTGCGGCTGGTGCCGGGCCAGGGTTAGAACCCGTTGGTGCGCCCATGGGCTGTGTGCCGGGGCCGCCCATCGGTGGTGCACCTGGCTGTTGATAGCCTTGCATCGCAGCGTGCATCATGCCTGGCATCATCATGCCGAAACCGGCACCCATCCCCATTTGCATCGCACCAGGGCCAGCGCCACCCCCTTCTCCACTGTTCTCGGCCATCTTGCTCATGCTGTTGGCGGCCTGGTACATGGTGAATGCACGCAGATCGCCGATCGCGCCCATGCTGCTGCGAGCGTCGATCGCCTTTTGCACTTCTTCCGGAGGGGTGATCGCGTTGATGAAGAAGTCGACCAGTTCGAGCCCGTATTTGGCGAAGTCGTCGGCGACTTTAATTCGTGTACCGGCAGCGATCTCGTCAAACTTGCTCGGCAAGTCCAACATGCTGATCTGCGACGTACCAAGCAGATCGGTCAGACGCGAAACGATCAGGTCTTTCAGGTAGCCGCTGACTTCGTCGGTGGTGTACTTGCCCTGGGTGCCGACGATCGTGTTGAGCATCAGCGGGGCATCGACCACGCGGAACGAGAACTTCCCGAAGCTCCGCAGGCGAATCATGCCGAAGTCACGATCGCGGATCGTGATCGGTTGCCGGGTCCCCCATTTCTGGTCGAGGAAGGTCTGTTTGCCGAAGTAATAGACCGACGCCTGAAACGGAGACTTTTCCCACGGCATGGTGAGAATGCTGGTAATCAGCGGGATGTTCTGCGTCTGGAGCGTATAACGCCCAGGACCGAACGAATCCATCGCCTTGCCGTCCATGAAGAAGACGGCTTCCTGATTCTGCTGCACTATCAGTTGGGCACCATACTTGATGGCGGCCGAGCCCTCAGGCGGCATGCGATGCACGATGGAGCGATTCGAGTTATCGAAAAACTGAATGACTTCCAGTTGCAGGCTCATCAGGGTTCTCTCTTTCTAGGTCGTTAATTTGCGATGAGATGTTTGAGGGAAAGCACGCCCAAGAAGACTAGGGCGTGGCACCCGTTTTGTCGGTTTGCGAAGTTACTGCGGAGCATCGCCGCCGGCGGCGACCCCTTTGAGCATGTGCTCGCGGTGGTCGATTTTGCCCAGTAGGCCGTCGATCTTGGCGGTGATCTCTGGTACCACCTGAGCTGGCGTCAACTGCGAGGTGCCCAGGTTCTGGATATCGTTGGCCAGCGTGTCAACTTGTTGGACAAGGGCCAGATCGTGTTCGTATAGGTCGGTCAGCAGTTCTTCGTCAACTTGAACGAAGTCGAAGAATCCGCTGTAGCCTGGCATCTGAGACTTCAAGCGATTGATAGCCAGATCTAGCCGACTGCGAAGGCGTTCGAGCATCGGCAGTTGGTCGATGGCACCAAGACCAACCAGCGTGTTGCCGTATTCGTCGAGCCCTTTCTTCGACTTCTGTAGTTTGTCGGCCAGAAAGTTCCGGGTCATGCTGTCGCTCTCGCGGCGATATTCACGAGCCAGGTAGCCGGAAAAACCAGGGATGTACTGGAGTATCGACTCGACGAGCCCTCGATTCTTGGCATGTTGTTGAGGATCGATCACCGGAGGCCTCCCAATGGGGGTAAAGAACAAGAGACAACCAAACCTGGGTCTCTGTTTATTGTGCGATGAGTTGTCATGATTGGTTGCAAAGTCCACACAAGTTGGATTGAAATCTCCGCCTGTGTTTCGCTGGCAAACGCGGAATCTTGGAATCCATCGGCTGACAACGATGCATACGGTGGCCCGCAAGATCACGCTAAGCCGTTACCATATCAGGTTTTTGGTGTTCTGGGAAACAATCTCTGGAACTTTTTAAGGGGTAGATCGTAGACATAAAAAATGAGTGGGAATTCGCCTGGAACGGGGTCGATCATTTTGGTAGCGTCTGCCCGCTTACGTCGCAAAAAGTCTTTAATCCTAGGCCAGTTGGACAAAATTCATGGACCAGAAGTCCCCGCTTTGCGGAATCCTAATAGCCCTTCTTCTGGGGCTGACCGGATGTGCCTCGAACGGTGCGATCATCGACCCGATCATTTGGTGGGATAATGAAGATCCAGCCGACATCGCCAAGTATGGCCCAACCCCGGTTCAGCGAATTGAAGCGTTGGACAGTTTAGCTGCGAGTGCCCGTAGCTTGTCGCCAGAGCGCCGAGCGGAAGAAGCCGCCAAGATCGCCAAGGCGCTTCCGGAAGAAGAGAACGAAGTGATTCGCGTTCATATGCTGCGTAGCTTAGCCAAATTGAATACGCCAGAGTCCTTTGCGGCGATCAAGTCGTCGATCTTCGATACGGACGAATTCGTTCGCCGCGAGGCGGTGGTGGCGCTGGGTGAATCGAAGAACCCGGAAGCGGTCGAAACACTGGCAGACGTGCTGATTCGCGACCGGGACTACGATGTCCGGATCGCCGCGGCTACTGCGCTGGGGCAATTTAAGACACCCAATGCGAAGGAGGCCCTCGTCCCGGCGCTGGATGCACGCGATCCAGCGATGCGTTTTGCCGCAATCGAATCACTCCGCAAAACCAGCAATGTCGACTACCAAGGCGATACGGCCAAGTGGCGAGAATTTGCGATGGGTGGTAATCCCGAGCCTCCACCATTTTCAATTGCCGATCAGATTGTGCCCAGCTTTTTCCGGTAGTTGTCCGGCGCGATACGAATAACCGATAAGCACGAACTTTAGAAAAAGTGACGCGGTTACGGATTCCCATCTTGCGCCAATTGACCAGTGTTGATGGGGGCGCAAAAACGGGGAATGGCATGGGTTTCATTTCAGTTGAGCCACCGCGGATGCCGTTTGCTATTAGCGTAACGTGCCGTATAACTGAAGCCAGAAACGAAGATGCATGAGCCTCGCAACGACAACGCGGTGTTTTATCTTGCTCGGCCGCTTGTGCGAGAATCCACAACACCTCCTGCATTTTGCCCCACGTTTCGGTTTGAACTGTTCGATGACTCTCTCGCAGCCTAAAATCCCATCCACCAGGCTGCCTAAGAACTAAAGACGAAGACGCATGCTAAGACGGAATGTAAACCTCCTCGGCGCCATCGCGTTCTGGGGTACGACAACGCTCTCGATCACCACGACGTTCGCTCAAGAGGTGGTCGTGGCTCCGATATTGAATCATGCGGATGGCTCTGCGACGGAGCTTTCGATCGATAAACCGATGATCCGTATTGCGGCTGTCCCGCAAGAGAAAAACGATCCCTTCAAGCCGGCACCTCCCACAGAAGAACCAAAAGAAGCGGCGGTTCCAACTGCTGGAAAAGAAGAGAAGACTGGCGAGTCTGCTGATAGTGGTGCTTCTGCAAAGGATGCACCAGTAGCGAAGAGTGAGCAGAAAGGGCAGACTGCTGAATCAAAGTCGGACCCATCCAAGACGATGGATATACCTGCCGATTCGCTTGAGCCGGAAAAGAAGGAAGCAGAGCCCGCGAAGTTGGAGGAAGCTGCGGCGCAGCAGCCCGCTCCGTTGATGCAGGACAAAGATGCTCGTCCGATTAAGGACGAAGAGGAAGCTGGCAAGAAGAAAACCGAGGCTCCGGAATCGATTACCGATGAAGAACCTGAAATCGAGAAGCCTCTTTCGCCGGAAGTTCGAGCCCTGCAACCACGCATTGCTCGGGTGCTCAACTACTATTATCGCACCCAACTTTCCGACGCGACGAAGCATGATGTGTGGGAGACGATGCACGGCTTTCTGCCATGGGGTGTCGATGCATTGATTCGCACGCCCCAGTATCGCCAGCCAGTGAGCACCATTGGGTGGATTTGCTGGAACAAGCCCTGCCGCGGACATCGTCTGTTTGAAATCAACAACGGCAAGCTCGAGGCCAGACAAGGGCCGCGTGTCCAAGGGCATCACGGCCAGTTCCTGGCCATGCTCGCCCAGAGCTATGTTCCAGCTTCGTACGAGATTCAAGTCGACGGCCAGTCGTTCACCGTGGCCGACCTGATCGAATTCGAGAAGGAAACCTGCCAGCCGAAGTCGGAACTGACTTTCAAGCTGATTTCCCTTTCATACTATCTGCCAGCAGATGCGACCTGGACCGCGCGGGATGGCCAAGAGTGGAACATGGAACGGCTGCTCAAGGAAGAAATCACCCAGAAGGTTGTAGGGGCGGCGTGTGGTGGTACGCACCGTTTGACCGGCATTGCGTTTGCCGTTGCCAGCCGTAAGAAGGCCGGTTTGCCCATGGATGGTGCCTGGGCCAAGGCCGAAGAGTATCTCAGCGCCTACCACCAGCATTCGTTTCAGATTCAAAACCGGGACGGCAGCTTCAGCACCAATTGGTTCGAGGGACGCGGCATGGACCGCGACATCGACCGTCGGCTGCAGACCTCTGGCCATATCCTGGAGTTCCTGATCTTCTCCCTGCCGAAGGAAGAGCTGACCTCTCCTGAAATCGTGCGGGCTGTGAACTACATTACCACGATCATGGAGCAGAATCCGAAGCACGATTGGAGCATCGGTCCCAAGGGACATGCGCTTCATGCGTTGGTGCTGTACGACCAGTTGGTGTTCGGCACCAAGCCTGGCAGCCGCACCGAAGAGATTCTGCAAACGTCGCACGACTAATCGCAGGGGGTTTCTCCAAGAAAATTGGCTGACCCAGGTCCTGAAATGGCTGGGCAGCGCTTGTCAGTGGAGGGGATCTGTCCTACGATTGTCGGCACATGCGCGTTGATAGCCGGCTTCACTTCTGGGAATGAAACTCCGCCGAGGATGAAATATCAAAAGCTCTCGAGTCAGTTCACTGAGTTCCTGAAGCTCGCGATTCGAATGCTCGAAATCGCCGAGGCGGATGCGGTACTTATTTTTGTGGATGGTCAGCCTGAGTGGGAAAAGCTCAAGGCCGTGGCTGATAACCACAAGGTCATCGTCGCCGCTGATCGCGAAGAGTTCTTAGAGGGCATCGAAGATACTGGCCTGCACGGCGTAGTCGTCGAACTGGAAGAGAGCCCGATCCTCGAAAAGCTGATGCATGCCCTGGTCGAAGCAGTCGCCAACGACCAGCTCTCGACCGGTGCC
This sequence comes from Blastopirellula marina, assembly GCF_002967715.1. Taxonomy (NCBI): domain Bacteria; kingdom Pseudomonadati; phylum Planctomycetota; class Planctomycetia; order Pirellulales; family Pirellulaceae; genus Blastopirellula; species Blastopirellula marina. Next base: position 353,297 of record NZ_PUIA01000069.1, on the reverse strand, counting down.
AAGGTCGTTGCCTTGTACAGTGGCTTCGACGAAGAACGCATCGATACCATCAGCTTCATTCGCCTGGACGAACGCCTGGGCCGCCTGACCTCGCGAGACCTGCGGAAGCTCGAAACGAGTGTCCCGCTGGAAACCCTTAAAATCGTGGTCGACCTGGCAGTCGAGATCGGTCGCGAAGGCCGCGAAGGGAAACCGGTTGGGACCTGCTTCGTTGTCGGAGATCATCGCAAGGTTCTTTCCAACAGCGCCCCCAGTGGTTTCGATCCACTGAAAGGGTATGCCAAGAAGGATCGCCACATTGGCGATCGTAGCGTTCGCGAAAACCTCAAGGAAATCGCGCAGCTCGACGGAGCGTTTGTCGTCAACGCCGATGGGACCGTCGAGGCCGCTGGCCGCATGCTGGACGTGACTTCGGCCAGCGTTACGCTGAGCAAAGGGTTGGGGGCGCGCCACTGGGCCGCCGCTGCGATCAGCAAAAAGACCAAGGCCATCTCCATTGCCGTCAGCGAGTCGAACGGAACGGTTCGCTTGTTCCAGGGAGGAGAAGTCGTCCTTCGCATCGAGCCATCGCGACGGGCGATGAAGTGGAAGGACCTCGACTTCGACAATATTCAAAGCGCGAACGACTAGTCTTCGCCAGGTTGATTTTTCTAGGCGAGGTTCGAGCATGCCTGTTTTCTCTGGCAAGATCATTCGCATTGACTTGAACGATCCGCAGCACGCCTCGGCACTGGTTCAGCTGTTAGATCAGTATGCCCGCGATCCGATGGGGGGTGCCGCTCCTCTCTCGCCGGACGTTTACGAGAATCTGATCGAGCGTCTGCGTAAGGTCGATCAGTTTCGTGGGCTGTTGGCTAGTGCGGATGGAAAGTTTGTCGGGCTGGCCAATTGTTTCCTCGGTTTCTCGACCTTCAAAGCCCAGCCGCTGATCAACATTCACGATCTGGCCGTCGCTCCTGAAGCACGCGGCCAGGGAGTCGGCGGTGCGTTGCTTCAAGCGGTCGATCAGTTGGCCAAGGAAGAAGCATGTGCTTATGTCACGCTCGAAGTCCGGGCCGACAACCGGGCACGCCAGTTATATCTGCGGCACGGATTCGTCGCCGGAGACCCAGGCACCGACGCGATGAGCTTCTTCAAAAAGTCGATCGATCTTTGATCCCGTCCCCTGGTCACCATCTGCCCGGGGATGAATTCCTAGCGGAAGATCTCGCCCAGCAGTGCCTGAGGCGTCCCGATATCGACAACGTGTACCTCTCCCACGTACGGCTTTGCTGAAGGTTTCGCGTAGCCAGGCTTCGAGGTAACAAACGTGGCCGTGAAGTTGGCTTCGATCGTTGGGGTGTTGGGCTGCCCGGTATCGCAGTCGAGTCCGCTGGGAATATCGATTGCCATGACCTGGGCTGAAGCCGCATTAATCTGGCGAATGGCTGAAGCCATCGGTTCACGCGGCGGCGAAGTGACACCGGTCCCCAGCATCGCGTCGACGACCCAATCTGCCTCGTGCAGTCGCGAGGCAAACCATTCGCAAAGAGGCTCATCGGCAAAGTCGAGAATCTCAATGCCGGCGGCTTCGATAATCCTAAAATTGATCAGTGCGTCACCGTGGATGCGCTCGCGAGGACAGAATAGGGCGATTTTCACCGGGACACCCAAGAGGTCTAAGTGCCTGGCAATAACATAGCCATCGCCTCCGTTGTTGCCAGGCCCGCAGCAGATCAGGACGCTGGCCGGACTGTGCGAGAGCAACAGTTCGGCACAACCTCGGCCAGCGTTTTCCATAAGGATGACCCCGGGGATGTGGTACTTCTCGGCGGCGATTGTATCGACGGCGCGGGACTGCTGTCGGGTGAGCAAAGGTCGATCAGACATGGATGGAGTTTCCTGGGTTATCATTTACAATACGGTCAGCTCTAATTTGACTCTAACCGATTTTGATCTCAGGTGAACCGATGCCGCTGTTTGAATACACATGCGAGGCGTGCCAAAGCCAGTTTGAATTGTTGGTGCGGGGGAGCGAAAAGCCAAAGTGCCCCGAGTGTGGCAGTGCCAAGCTGGAAAAGGCCTGGAGTGTCCCAGCGGCCCATACCGGTGGTAAATCGAATCAACTGCCGGTCTGCGGTCCGATGCCCAGCGGCGGCGGATGTGGTTTGCCTCAATGTGGTACCGGTGGCTGTCATTTAGGCTAACACGATTGAGCCACTCTCCTTCCCTCGTAATTGCTTCCCACCAGATCAGGTTTTCGCCCATGACCACTGTTCGTCTGCTATCGCTCGCACTTGTGACGGGACTTTTGATTGGCACCGCCTCGGCTGAAAGCTGGCCGCAGTTTCGCGGACCCAGTGGAGACGGTATCGCACCGGCCAAGAACGTCCCGCTGAAATGGGGAGCCGATGAGAATGTTGTTTGGAAGACCGAGATCCCCGGCAAAGGCTGGTCGTCGCCAGTGCTCGTCGGGGACAAGATCTGGCTGACTACGGCGATGGTGAACCTGTTGTCGGAAGAAGAGAAGAATGAACGATTGAAGGACGCCAAGCCGTTTCAGCGTGATCAATCGAACCTCGCTTCGGATGTTGACCTTAAGGCCGTCGAAGTCGATTACAAGACCGGCAAACTGCTGCGAACGGTCGACCTGTTTCACGTGACCGATCCACTGCCGGTTCATCTCACCAATTCGTACGCCTCGCCAACCCCTGTGGCTGAAGGCAAGTTCGTCTACTGCTACTTCGGAACCTACGGCGCGTGCTGTATCGATACTGAATCGGCCGAGGTAGTGTGGAAGAACAACGACAATGCCCTCGAGTACAACGTCGGCCCTGGCAGTTCGCCGGTGGTTGTCGGTGACCTGGTTATCCTGACTTGCGACGGGGTCAACGAGCAGTACATCACCGCCGTTGATAAGAAGACCGGCAAGACTGCCTGGAAGACCGCGCGTCCTCCTTTCCGTACCGACGATGGCGATCGTAAGAAAGCATACGCCACGCCACTGGTGGTCGAGATCAATGGGCAAACCCAGGTCATCATCCCGGGTGCTCAGTGGGTTTGTGCCTACGATCCACAGACCGGTAAGGAACTATGGCGAGCCGATCACGGCAGCGGTTTCTCGAATGTGCCGGCACCTGTGTTCGAAAACGGCACCGTCTATATTTGTTCTGGTTTCATGCGTCCCCAGTTAGTGGCGATTCGCACCGATGGCGAAGGGGACGTAACCAACTCGCACATCGAATGGACCTTCAGCCGTCAGGTGCCTACGACCCCTTCCCCAGTAATTATCGATGGTCGAATCTACATGGTCAGCGATCGCGGCGTGGCGACTTGTGTGGATGCTGCGACGGGGCAAGAGGTGTGGACCAGTCGCATGGGCGGGAACTACAGCGCGTCCCCCACGTATGCCAACGGACGCATCTACTTCTGCAGCGAATCAGGCATGACGACCGTCATCAAGCCAGGGGATGAATATGACGTGATCGCCGAAAACGACCTGGGCGAACGCATCATGGCCAACCCGATCTTCCTGGACGGAAACCTGGTCATCCGCACTGCCGATAACCTCTACCGCATTCGCGAAGAGAAGTAGAAGAGATTTTGCCACAGAGAGCACAGTGGCTAATCCTGTTTAGCCACTATGGCCTTAAGCCTTGCATCATCTGGCGGACTTCGTTTTCGAGTTCCGTCAGATCGACGCCGAAGTGTTTTTGAAACAGTCGAACACGTTCGGTTTGCGATGGATCGTGTAGCGGTTCGATCTGCGATAGCTCTTTGAGATAGGCATCGTATGCTTCAGGCTTTCGCTTCTGCAAGAAGTACGTCACGGCCCACGCTTGCGAGTAGCGATCCATGGCCGTCGCCGCTTTGCGAAGCGAGTCGTCGTTGATCAGCATGTCTGGGAGAAAAGGCTGCGAGCTGTCGCGGGCCGCCTTTTGGAACTGCTGTAGCCGTGGGGCACTAACCTGACCGATGCCTCGCCAGCCGCGACTGCTCGAGACGTCCGGTGTTTCAAAGTAGATGGCCAGCCCTTCCGAGAACCACAGCGGCACGTCCGCATAACGCTTCTGCAAGCCGGTATTGAAGGCCAACTGATGGGTAGCTTCATGTACGATCGTGGCCAGGCTCCATTGAAAGTCAGGGCGTGACATCAGCCGCTGAATATCGCGAATGCCTATCGTTCGTTTCGAGGCATCCCCTGCACCGCCCCCTGTCAGGTCGAACATCACGACGTAGTTCGTGTGCATGCTGTAGAAGCCGATGACGCTCTTCGCTGCGTCCCCCAGTTCGGCCTGGCCGTACCGGGCGAAGCTATCTTGATTGTCGAATACCAAGGCCACCAGCGGCTGCTGTGGCTCTTCCAGTTTGAGGCCGCGCTGCGTCCAATAACTGGTGAACCCGCGATGCAGTCGCTCGAGCATCCCGGCGACCCACTGCGCGTAGGCCCGCGAGGTGTTGTAGGCGACGACGTAGTGGGTGGTTTCGATGACCTGCGAACCCGGCGGCATTTCGGCCAGGACGGTCTCGATCAGTTGCTCTTTGGTTTGCAGGTCGAAGGGAGCCGCCGTCTTCGTTCGTTCGACGATCTCGGCATTTTGAATCGGCCACATCTTACCGTCAGGCGTGTGCAGAATAATGCCGGCCTCGTGCGTGGCAATGACCTGTCCCTTGAGGTCGATGCGCTTGTCATCACGTTCAAACGCGATCTCGTCCGCGCATAGAGGTGCCGCGGCGAGCAAAGCGAGTAGCAGCGGCAGTGAATTCCATAAACGCATGGGGCCTCCTTCGTCAGTTGGTCGAACACTGGCAGTATAGTACGCCATTGCGGATTACGGCACCGAATCGCCAAAATCGTTACGATCGCGCCAGCTGGCCAGACGCCCAATCACCACCGACAACGCGGCGACCACTGCCAGGTTCATCAACAGAATCCCGGCGACGTTATCTTCCCCGCCAAAGTGCAGCAGGCCGAAAATGCGTCGCGAAATCGTATCGATGCCTGCCGGTAGCACCATCACCGAGGCCGACACATCGTTGGCTGCCAGCACCAGGGCGATCAGTGCGCCAGCGACAATCACCGGGATGTTTGCCGGCAGCACAATCCGTGTCCACGTTCGCCACCAGGAGCTGCCGTCGATGCGAGCCATCTCGTAGATCTGCCGCGAAGTATGCATCGCGTGCCAGTAAAAGAACGTCACCAGCGGCACGGTCACCGTCAGAATTGCCAGCGTTGGATTGAAGATGCTGCGATCGATCAAGGGAGCCAGGGGGGCGAGCCACGGCCGATTCGACCCCCAGGCAATGCCAAGCCCCACGATCGGTCCCGGCAGAGCGAACAAAGCGGCGCACAGTAAGGTAACGAAGCTCCCTGACCAGCGACTTCGCGTCGCGAGATCACTTAGCAGCAAGCTGACGATTGTGGTGATGACCGCTACGGTCATGCTGAGGGCCAGCGTCCAGAGCAGTTCTTTCTGATAGATGCTCGCGCTACTGAGTGTCAAAGTGAAGGCCTTGGCCAGCGACCAGCCTCGAATGAATTGTCCGTCGACCTGGTCGATGGTGATTCCCACTTTGTAAACCAGCCCAGCGATCGGCGGCGCTAGGGGGATCAGGAATAGCGACCATACCACCAGCGATGCCAATACGCGACGGCCCGCCAGCGGCAATAACTTCGCTCGTTTCACTTCAGCGTCAGTAGGGGCAGGTCGCAGGCCATGGGCGAGCCATGCGGTAAGCAAGATCAGACCGATCATCAGAGCGCCCCCTGGGGCGATGGTCAGTGTCGATTCGGTAGTCGATTGCCCGAGTGGAATGCCGGTGAAGACGACTTCGGCATACGTTCGCACGTTGCACACGCTGGCGATACTCATTTCGCCGAAAACGGTGACGACGATCCACGCGGCTGCGACAAGTACGGCGTCCCAGTTTTGCCGCAGGGTGACCCTCGCCAGCACGGCCAGCGGTGTGATTTCCAGGCGGGCATCGTCTTCCAGACCAGCCGAACTTCGCGTGAAGGCCATGCCGGTGATCAGCACGGCCCACGGAAACGCGGCCAGGCCATGTAGCCACAAGAGGCCTGTCCAGCCGTCGATCAGGTTGGCACTGGGATCAAAAGGGCTGGCAACCTCCAGCCACCCTTGCGGCCCGAATAGATCACGCCAGCCGGCGATATGCACATAGATAGGAATGAACAGCCAAATCACCAGCAGCGCAAGCAAGACGCGGCGGCCGATAAGGTTCGTACGAAATAGCAGCAGGCTCGTTGCGATCGCAGGGGGCAAGGTCATCGCGATCACCGCCAATGCGTACAGCGATGTGGCGAAGGCCAGGCGAATCGAAAGAGGGTCGCCCCAGAGCCAAAACGCGAGGACGATCGCGACAACGGCCAGTGCAAACAGGGGCACCGGCAACAGAGGATGTCGAACTGGGGATGGGTGCAAAGTCACAAGCGGAAAAGAAAAGAGGCCAGGGAAATTCCTGGCCTCTAGTGTAATCCGATTTCATCGCTCGCACGATCAGTGGCTTAGACCAACTTGGTCTTGCCAGGAACGGCGATTGGAGTGGGGATGGTGACCGCGCCCCATTCGTACGACTTGGGAGTCAGGTCTTCCTGGCTGTTCCAAGCTTCTTCCCAGGTGACCTTCTTACCGGTGTAGGTCGCCATGCGGCCCATGATCGCACACATGGTGCTCTTGGTCATGTAGTCGCCGTTGTTGATGATGTTGCCTGAACGCATGCCTTCGTAGAGGGCTTTGTGTTCCAGGTCGTACATGTTGCCACCAGGGCCGTCGTACTTCCAGTTGTTCTGGCCTTCAATGACACCGCTGAGGATCTTGGCGTTCCCCTTGGTACCCATGATGAAGTCTTCGGTCTCGTTGAAGCAGCCAGCCATCTGACGCGTGTAGTGGAACATCTTCTGACCGCCAGCGTATTCGTACATGACAGCATGGTGATCGAAGATATTACCGTATTCTTCGCCGGTGCGGACTTCACGACCGCCCAGACCGTAGCAGCTAACCGGGGTCTGGTCGTCCATGATCCACTGCCCCTTGTCGATGCTGTGAATCGCTTGTTCGGCGATGTGGTCGCCCGAGAGCCAAGTGAAGTACAGCCAGTTGCGGATCTGGTATTCCATCTCCGACCATTCTTCTTTGTTACCACGGTGCCAGAGGGTGCCGGCCAGGTAGTTTTCCTGCATCGAAACAACGTCGCCGATCAGGCCTTCTTTGATCTTTTCGACGGTGGCGATCACCGACGGATGGTAACGCCAGCACAGACCGCTAACGATACTCAGGTTCTTTTGCTTGGCCTTCTCGACGGTTTCCATCACCTTGCGGCAACCAGGAGCATCGATCGCGACAGGCTTTTCGCAGAAGACGTGCTTGCCGGCGGCGATGGCGGCTTCCAGGTGAGCCGGGCGGAAGTGAGGCGTGGTGCACAGCAGCACAACGTCGACATCGGTGTCCATCACTTGCTTATAAGCATCGAAACCGCTGAAGCAGTTTTCGTCGGTCACAGCCAGGCGGTCACCCAGCTGTCGGGCCAGAATTCGCTTGGATGCTTCGACCTTGTCCGGGAAGATATCGGCCAGGACGGTAATCTTCAGATTCTCGTCCCCCTTGGTCGCGTTGACGGCGGCTCCGTTACCACGGCCACCACAACCGATCAGAGCCACTTTCAATTCGTCGTTACCAGCAGCATGGGCCGAACGGGCCAGCGTCAGGCTGCCAACCGCAGCGGCGGTACCCAGTGCAGCAGAGCCTTTGAGGAAGGTACGACGCTGGACATTTTTCTGTGGCGAGGGATTAGTCGACTTCTCGGACATAGCAGTTCCTTGGATCGCTTGAAGGTGGGATATACCGGGATATGTGCTTGAAAGCATTAAAAAGGTGTGTGACAGAATTCTATCCAGATCGGGAAGTGAATGCAACAAAGTTTATCCACACGCGGGGGAATAGGCCCGGTGAAAATGGCTGGCAAGTGATCGTAAGGCCATACAGATAAGTCGCTTACGTCGAAATGGCCCCTCGCTTAGCGGGGGTCTTCGCGGCGATGAATACGATCACGCAGTTTTGCGGCCTGTTCGTAGCGTTCGTTGGCCACGGCATCGGCCAGTTGCTCGTTGAGCGTTTGCCCGACGTCGAATTGCTCGCGAAGCGTTTCTCGCAGCTCGATCAGGCGGACATGCAGTTCGTCCGACTCGAACTCTTCGCCGTCTTCCATTCCTTCGGCTTCGTAGAAGCTACGAAGCTGCTCGACCCCTTCGGTCAGTTGCTCGATCGCGTGTTCTGGTGTGTGTTTCTCCAGCTCGATCAAGGCTTTGGCTTGAATGCGGTGGAACATCACAAACGGACGAAAATGCTCGTGGCTGTCGATCCACTCTTCATCGCTCGAGTGATCGCGGCAGACATCCATCAGGGCCAATGTGTGATCGGCGTCGCGGACGGCCTTCTCGTACTCTCGCAGGGCTAGCCAGCAGATTCGGCGATGATAAAGCTGGACAAACTCGCGGTCGATCTCGACACAGTCGTCCTCGCTCAACGTGGCCGCCGGGTCAGTCAGGAACTGGGAGTGCAGGTATTCGAGATACGAATCAAAGTTGTAAGGCCTTTCACCGTCAGGCCTTCCATTGATTTCCATCTGCAACAGACCCATCTCGATCCGCATCTGCAGTACGTCACGCCCATCCGACGCGGTCGTGATCCGGGCCGTTAGCCGGCCAGGCTCAAATTTCCACGTGTTCAGGATGTGGTCGATGTTTTCAGAGTGATCGGGGGAGTCCATAGGTTCCTAGTCACGATAGCGATATTTCAACGTCCAACAAGATTATAGGCCATCCCGGAAATCGGGAAAGGACGCGGTAGGATTGGGGTGCGGGTGCCTGGTTTGCCCCTCACCCTAACCTTTTCCCCAAGGGGGCGAGGGGACAAGGCGAAAAGCGTCCTCACCAAGTCGTAAGTGCCGTTAATCTTTGCGGTACGAGATGTTCTTCGAGTCGCGACGCTGGTTCTTGCGGTCGCTATGTTGGCGTTTCTTTTCCTGGGTGCGCTGGACCGAACTGCGTGATGGCTTGGTGGGGATCCGCGTCTTGGGCCGCTGGGCCGAGAGAGTCACCATGTGCTTGAGCTTGTCCAGGCAGGCCTCCATATTGCTACGCTGTTCGCGGCTTTCTTCGCTGCTGATAACCAGGAAGCCTTCTTTGTTGATGCGGGCCCCCCAGTTCTTCTCAAATCGCTGTTTGACCGTTGGCGGCAAAGCTTCCGTCGCGTGCACGTCCCACTTCAGCGTGGCCTTGGTGTTGGTCTTGTTGACGTGCTGCCCCCCTGGCCCGCTTGAACGCGAGTACGAAAACTGCAATTCGCTCCAGGGGATGCGGATGGACGGGCTGATATCAAAGGTCGACATGCGACTGACACACGCTGGTTCAAGATACTAGGACGGTTTGGGACAAACTTCACACTTGGCTATACTGCCAGGATATGTTGAATTCTCATCGAGAACTACCCTCGTTCGCTGAAGGACCGCAGCATGCCGACTCGGGTTCACTTCCTTGCCTGTTCCCCCCTCCTGCTTCTAGCGTTACTCTCCCCTGTCTTGTTGATTGCCGAAGACTGGCCAACCTTCCTGGGACCGCGTCATAACAGCACATCCATCGAAACGGGACTACAGGTTCCCTGGCCTAAGGGAGGCCCGGAAATCCTGTGGCAAACGAAACTAGGGACTGGCTACGGGATCGGTAGCATTGCCGATGGAAAGTTCTTCCAGTTCGATCGGCACGGCGATCAGAACCGCCTGGAAGTCTTGGAAGTAACCACCGGGAACAAACTGTGGCAGTACGAATATCCAACCCAGTACGAAGACGCGCTCGGCTACAACAACGGCCCGCGCTGCAGCCCCGTGATCGACGAAGACCGCGTTTACATCTATGGTGCCGAAGGAGAACTTCACTGCATCAGCATCAAAACGCACGAGGCCATCTGGAAGCGTAACCTGTCGGAAGAGTTTAACGTGGTGCCCAACTTCTTTGGTGTCGGCAGCACGCCGGTCATCTTTGAAGGCAAGCTGCTGGTGATGGTCGGTGGGAGCCCCGACGAGTTCAAAGGACTGGGGCCCTATCAAATCGATCGTGTGACGGGCAACGGCAGCGCGATCGTGGCAATGGATAAGAAAACAGGCAAGACCCTCTATAAGATCTCCGACGAACTGGCCAGCTATGCAAGTCTGACCCTGGCCGAGATCGATGGCCGCCCATGGTGCTTCGCATTCCTGCGAGGTGGTCTGCTAGGTTTCGATCCGCGCAACGGCAAGATCGATTTTCATTACCCATGGCGGGCCAAGAAGCTCGAAAGCGTGAACGCCAGCACTCCGGTGATTGTCGGGGACGAAGTCTTCATCTCGGAATGCTACGCCCTCGGCAGCACGCTGTTGAAGGTGAAGCCAGGCGGGTACGAAGTGGTGTGGAAGGACGAAGAACGCAGTCGCGATCACGCGATGGAAACACACTGGAACACAGCCGTATACAAAGATGGCTACCTGTACGCCAGCAGTGGACGCCATTCGCATCAGGCCGAACTGCGGTGCATTGAATGGCAGACCGGCAAAGTGATGTGGGCCGAGTCCGGCCTGTCGCGGAGCTCGCTGCTTTTAGTCGAGGACTATCTGATTTGCCTGAGCGAGTACGGCACCCTCCGGCTCTTGAAAGCGAACCCACAGAAGTACGAAGCGATCTCAGAGGTTTTCTTAGAAGACCAAAACGGCAACGCGTTGCTCAAACCTCCGGCATGGGCGGCACCCATTCTTTCCGACGGACGCTTGTTTGTGCGGGGGGATGATCGGCTGGTCTGTTTGCAGGCAATTCTACCGGGGAAGTAGAACCGGTTTGCAGGCAGCTACGTCGCGCTATTCATTGCCTGCAGGTAACCCATGCTGTGGGCCAGCAGGTGTTCGTACTCGTGCTGCTGGACGTCGCGTCCCATCAGTTCGATATCGAAGGGGCCGTCGTAGCCGAGTTGGATTAGCTTTCCGATCGTGGCGTTTAGCGACAGGTGTCCGTCGCCAAGCAGGCAGCGGTTGGGTTCTTCCAGCGGTTCGCAGCCGCGGTCGCCGACTTGAACCAGGGCCAGGTACGGCACTAACAGGTGCAAGTTGTCGAGCACTTCGGCCTGATCGCCGAACTCGTACAGGTCGAGCACCAGTTTGAAACGTGGCGAGTCGATGATGTCGATCAGCTGCAACGCATCGGTCATGCGGCGGACCAGCGTCCAGTCGCAGCCATACTTGTGCCGGATCGGTTTGATGGCGAGCGTCACGCCGTGCGTTTCGGCGTAGGGAATCAGTTCTTCGAGCGCCCCAGAGAACAACCGTTGGGCATGCTTGCTGATGTGCCCTCCACGTGCTCCGCTATAAACGATCAGGCAGCCGGCGTTCAGTTCCTGGGCGAGATCGACGGCATGCTTGGCGTCGTTGATGGCGTCTTTGTAGTTGCGTCCATCACTGCCGGTGAAACCGCCAGCCCAACTGAGTGCGGATACTTCGAGCCCGAGCTCTTCCAGCAGGATCGCCCCTTTGGCCTCGCCGAAGTCGTGCAGTTTGTCCCGCCAGACATGAATTGCCGAGAGGCCTGCCTCGCGGTATCGGAAGCAGTCTTGTTCAAACGACCAGCGTAACGTGGTCATCTGGTTCATCGAGAACTTGGCCATCCGTGCGACACTTTTATGAGAAAAGAGATCTGCCCTGGGCCGCGTTGTTTCCGTCACACGCGGCTGCGAAGTGAAGCCAAGTATAGGAATCGAAGTTAATTTGTAAACGGCTTGACGAGCGAGTTTTCAGAGTTCATTTTTCGGTTTTCAGGAAAGAATAAACAGACGCTTTGGCATATCGTGATAGCACGTGCGTCTGTAGAGGGAGACGCTGTCACGAGATGGTAAAAATGGGTAGCCCACGGCTGCCAGCAGTCTGGGCTACTCGCTAAGCTTTCCTGAACACTGAAAACTTGCCTACTGAAGCTTCCAGGCATCCAGATACTCGACCGACTTCAGCTCCATGCCAAAATCTTTCTTCAGGCGATCGTGCATGTCTTCCAGGTGCCCTGCACCGTAGAAGACAGCGATATTCTTTTTGCCGTCCTTGATGCTCTTGCCCATCACCTCGAAGGCCTTGGCGTTACGCTGCGAGATAATGGTCGAGCCGTTTTCCCCTTCGATCGCTTTCATGGCGTTGTCCATGTCCGAGATCTGCGAGGCAAAGATACGGCGGAGCTTCATGGCCCGATCCTGGGAGAACAAGGCCATCATGACCGCTGCGTCACTCGATTCCCCTTTGGACTGCTGAACGAGCCCCTGTCCCATTGCTCGGGCGAACATATGCAGCAGACCGTCGCCGCGTTCCTCCATGTCTTTGGCAAATTCTTCCGGCGACATATCGGCGTGGACGAAATTCGCAGGCGAATAGTCGACCTTCTCCAGTTGAAACTCGAGTTCAAGCATGTCCTTCATGCCGTTTTGCAAGCCGCTGACTGGGCTGCCGGTTCCCTTGTGCCCTTGGGGGACGCGAGTTCCTTCGGGGGCGACCAGTTCGTACATGACAGCATCGTACGATTTGAAGCGTTTGTTGAGCTCTTGGTAGTAGGTGTCTTCGCCAATGTGAACGGCCCCCACCAGGTCGATCTTCAGGGCACCGTCTTGCGACTGATAATGCGCAATGGCCGTTTGCAGGGCGACAGGACGCTCGCTGGCGTTCTTCTTCACGCGGACGAACTCAGGGGCATCACTTTCGATTTTGGGATCAGCCTGGGCGCTCGATGCTAGCAGGACCGAAAGAACCAGCGTCCATAGGCGACGGTCGATCAGAGGTCGTATGACACTGAGGAGGGGGAAACGTGACATGGGAAATCCTTGAATATCGCTAGCAAAACAGTCTGCATGTATCTTACCCGCAATATACGCAGTTCGTTTCCAGAAGGGAAAAAGAAATCGAAGAGGCAAAAAATAAGGGGCGGCAAGGGCAATATCTGGGGGGATTTACGGATTAGCCCGAATTTTCGGCAGAGTTTACCAAACTGGTTCAATTCCCAATCGCAGACGTACCGATACAAACCGCAACGCAGGAACTTTCGTCATCGTGAAAGGTGACGTCGTCCATACCATTACCGTGGAAGTCACAAGGTAGAAGTGGACCATGTTGAGCTATCGTAAAGCACTGTGGACCCTGGTCATTGCAGCCAACCTGGCTGTCGCGTCCAGCGTGCAAGCACAGTATGAAACCGCATTTCCCGGCGCAATGCAGCCTTTTAGCGACGTCAATCTGGATAACTATGATTTCCAGTGGTTCGCTCCCCCGATCACCGAGCAGTACGGGCAGGACACGATCGATCCGAACACCGGGATATTCTTCGAGTATCACCGCATGTTCATGAACGTGAGCCGCGCACAATCCGCCCCAGGTCCCTGGGACGGTGATGCCACCTACGGTAACCGTGTCGACTTCGGTTACATGACCGACGACAACTACGGCTGGCTCTGCAGTGGCTGGCGTTTAGACGGTCCTTCGTACGACCTGGTCAACCGTGCTGACTTCAACAGCTTTGAAGTCAACCGAACCTGGCGTCTGGATCAGTTTCATCAAGGGTTCTGGATCGAACCGATGATCGGTCTGCGATACGCCCAGTTCAACGACAAGACCACCGTGGTTCCCGCACCGGTCTTCGTCCAGAACAACATGCTGCTGGGGCAGTTGGGTGGACGTATCTTCTCGCACCGTGGCCAGTGGACCCTGTACTCGACCGTCCGAGCTTTCGGTGGTCAGAACTGGATCTTCCGCGGCGATATCGAAGATTACTCCAACGGTGTGGTTGGTGGTGAGTTCAGCCTGGGTGCTGCCTACAACCTCACTCGCGAGATCACCATCGACGTAGCCTGGCAACACATGTACTTCGGTACCGGTATCGGTCGCGACCCGAACTTCCAGGACAGCGACGACATGACGTTCTCGGGTGTGATCTTCGGTTTCACGCTGAACCGCTAAGTCCTGCGACTTCCACAGACAAAGCAAAAAGCCTCGCGAGTTGTCGCGAGGCTTTTTCCGTTTCTTGTCCCCTCTCCTCCCCAGTACAAGGGGCGAGAGGACTGGATGAGAAGAGTCGCGCGAACTCAATTCTTCAGCTTGCCAACCTGCACGGCGGCTCCCATGTTGGCGATGCCGGGGCCGTGATAGTTTTTGCCCAGCGGCAAGATCATCGGTTCTTCGTAGGGCCGGTATGGCAGCAAGGCGGCGATCTCGTCAAGACGTGAGCGAACATCAACAGGCAGCGGGCCTTTCTCGACGGCCGCCACAGACGCTTCCAACTGCTCGATCGTCTTGCAGCCAATCGGAATGGTATGGATACGTGGGTCCTCGATGGCAAACCGCAAGCAAAGCTCGACGGCCGACATGCCAGACTGGTCGAGCAACTGCACATACTGCTCTAACTGCTGCCGGCGAGCATCGGCCAGCCAGACCTGGTTATGGGGATCGGAAACGCTGTGAGGCCGGGTCAGGAAACCTTGTCCCATGACCGAGCCGAGCACAATCCCCATTTCACGAGCGCTTGCCGAGCGGATAACGGTCGAATCGGCTTCACGAAACAGGGCGTTGTAGTTGAATGCCGTCAGGACGACGTCGAACTTGTTCTGCTGCACGAGATAGGTCATCTCGTTGACAGTGGTGCCGGCCAGACCGCTGAAGCGAATCGTTCCGGCTTGCTTCAACGAGGCGATCACCTCAAGCACCGGGCCATCCAAAGGGTCGTAGCTGCTCCACCACGGGTACTGTTGCGGCCGGTCTGGCTCGTGGATCATGAGAATGTCGACGTGGTCTCGGCCCAGCAGACGCAGGCTCTCTTCGACCGAAGCTCGCAGGCCATTGGCATCTTGCGGATCGAACGGCGTGGGGCGGCCACCAAGCTTGGTGGTAATCACCAGGGGGGCCGTCAGATCAGCAATCGCATTGCCGAGGGTCAGTTCGCTGTCGGCGTAGGCCGGGGCCGTATCGACGGCGTTGATGCCGAGATCGACAGCCTTCTGCATGATCCGTTTCGTCTCGCTCACACCCCCGGCAAGAGACGAAGTGTACAGGCCGCCAATAGAAAGCAGACTGACATCGAGGCCAGTCCGACCAAGTTTACGCGTTTGCATGAGGTGCTCTTCCGAAAGGAACGAGTGGGAATCACGCAGACGTAGGCCGACGATCGATCGCGCCGGCCAGCGGGCATTCGCTCACGGCGAACTCACTAACCTGCGCTGGCGTGATTCTCTCGTTGCAGCTTCGACCAGAGGGCCGCCAGCTTGTTGATCGTCTGGCGGATCTGATCTTTGGTGTGGTGGGCGTTAACGAACAGCCGCAGACGAGCTGCCGATTCTTCTACTGCCGGGTAGGTCAGTGGACGAGCGTTGACGCCATCGGCCAGCAGCTTCTGCGCGAGAATCATGGTCATCATCGAATCTCCGACAATGATCGGCACGATTGGTGACTTGTCGCTGCCACCGATGTTCAGACCAGCCTTCTTCGCCAACTCGCGAACCAGGTCGGCGTTTTGCTGTAGCTTGGTCACCCAGCCTGGGTTCTGCTCAAGCTGACGCAGCCCGGCCAGGGCGGCGGCGGTTGCTGGAGGGGAAAGGCCCGCACTGTAAACAAAGCCGGAAGCCGTATGCTTCAGGTAATCGACCAGTTCGTGACTGCCGGCCACGTAGCCGCCAGACGAGCCGAAGGCCTTGCTGAGCGTCCCGATCCAGATGTCGATTTGGTTCGGGTCGATGCCAAAGTGTTCGCACACACCCCGGCCAGTCTTGCCGAGCGTGCCCAGCGAGTGGGCTTCGTTGACCATCAACCACGTCTTATGACGATTGCGAATCTCAACTAGTTGCGGAAGCGGGCAGACGTCCCCTTCCATGCCGTAAATCCCTTCGGCGACGATCAGCACGCGGCGATAGTCTTTGCGGATGTCATGCAGGATCTCGTCGAGTTCGCGCCAGTCGTTGTGCGGATAGGGACGCCGACGAGCACCGCTGAGGTTGGCCCCGGTAATGATACTGCTATGGGCCATCGAGTCGTGCACGATCAAGTCGCCCGTTCGCAGCAAATGGCCGATTGTTGTTTCGTTGGCCGCATGTCCACCAGACATGAGCATCGAACTTTGCACGCCGATGAACTTGGCCAGTTCGCTTTCCAAGTCGCGATGCAGGGCCCGTTCGCCGGAGATCAATCGGCTTCCGCTGGTGGAAACGCCAAGGGTCTCGATTGCCTGAATAGCGGCTTTCTTCACTTCGGCGTGGTCGGCCAGACCCAGGTAGTTGTAACCGGCGAAGTTGATCACTTCCTTCCCGTCGACAATCGCCGTGGCCGAGGTAGCGCTATCGAGAACCTGGAAGTAAGGGTTGGGCAGACCGAGGTCTCCCAATTGTTCGGAAATCTGACGCACCTGGCGATACTCGGGCAATGCCGAGAAACCGTACATCTCTTGCGGGATCTCGCCGGACGAGGTCGGCAGCATCTCGTCGGTCGCCAGGTAAATCTCAATACAATCGGCAACCTGGGCGACGGTTCGCATCGACGGCAAGATGTCGTCTGGAAAGCGAGCGCCGTAATGATCTTCGATCGAGGCGATGATTTCCATGCGTTCGAGCGAATCGAGATCGAGCTCCAGGATGTCGGTATCGGGTTCGATCTGGCGACCGCGATCTTTAGCGATCTCGCGGATTTTGTCGATCACCATCTGCACGGTGCGCTGACGCACCATCGGATCGGAAACGGCCAGCCCTTCGGCATCGGCACGGGCAGCTTCCAACTGAGCACGACGCAGCTTGACGCGTTGGATCTCTTCAGAAACCTGAACTTCGTCCCAGGCCACCCAGCGCTCAAGTACCGGTAGCGTGTGGGTGAGGAAGTGCTCGCGGCACGCGTGACGCTGGATCTTGCCGCTGGAGGTCTTGGGGATCGAGCCACGACGAATGAGGGCCACCCCGTCGACCGAGACTTCGTGTTCGATGGCCACTTCGCGGCGAATGGCCGCGATGATGTCGGTCAGGTCTTTGCGTTTCGCCCGGGGCGCTTCGGCCACGATGATCAGGCGTTCCTTGTCGGCAACTTCCGCCATCACGGCGGCAGCGGTCATGCCGTCGAGCAAGTCGTGGCACTGGGTGACGGTTTGCTCGATGTCCTGCGGATAACGATTCACGCCGCGGACGATGATCATGTCTTTCAAACGGCCGGTGATGAACAACTCACCTTTGGCCTGCATGAAACCGAGATCGCCGGTTCGCAGGAAGGGGCCTTCCTGGGTGTCGCTGGTGTAGGCGTTGAAGATTGCCTCGGTCGCTTCTTCGTTCCGCCAATACCCCTTGGCGATACTGGGGCCTTGGACCCAAACTTCACCGACTTCGTCCGGTTGCCGCTTGGTGAATGTTTCAGGATCGACAATCAGGATTCTCTGGTCAGGCAGCGTGTTACCGCAGCCGACGATCAAGCGGGCCCCATCGTCATCGGGG
Organism: Blastopirellula marina; assembly: GCF_002967715.1. Classification (NCBI taxonomy): domain Bacteria; kingdom Pseudomonadati; phylum Planctomycetota; class Planctomycetia; order Pirellulales; family Pirellulaceae; genus Blastopirellula; species Blastopirellula marina. The sequence goes on along the minus strand of NZ_PUIA01000069.1, from coordinate 335,796 downwards.
TCTGCGTCGACGACCTGGTGCTGGTCGAGCGAGTAGCCATCGACCGCTTGAATAACCGGAGGGCTCTTCTTCATACCGCCCGAAATGATGAGCGTGGCTTCGGCCATGCCGTAGCACGGGTAGAACGCTTCACGTCGGAAACCACACGGCTCGAATGTTTTGGCAAAGCGATCGAGCGTTTCCGGTTTGACCGGCTCGGCCCCGTTGAAGGCCAATTCCCAGCTGCTCAGGTCGAGCTTCTCGCGTTGTTCCGGTGTGATCTTCTGCACGCATAGTTCGTACGCGAAGTTCGGACCGCCGCTGACGTTGCACTGGTACTTCGAGATAGCCCGCAGCCAGCGATACGGCTGTTGCAGGAAGGCCATGGGCGACATCAACACATTGGGCTGGCCGATCTGCATAGGCTGTAGCACGCCGCCGATCAGGCCCATGTCGTGGTACATGGGCAGCCAGAAGCAGGCCCGAACGCTACGAGTCGTCTCGAACGCGTACGAGATGAGCGCCGAGTTGTGCATCATGTTGCCGTGGTTCAGCATCACGCCCTTAGGCGTGCCCGTCGAACCGGACGTGTACTGCAGGAAGGCGAGCGTCTCGGCGGTGATGCGGGGCTGGTTCCACTTGGCGGCTAGATTGTCTTCGACCTTGTCGGTGCTGATCCACTCGATCGTTTTGAGCTTGGGGGTTTCCTCGAACATCGGGACCATGCGGTCGAAGACGTCCGAGATAGTCAGCGCGACTTTGGCTTGGGCGTCCTCGGCGATGGCCTGGATACGCACCATGTTGCGGTTACGACGCGGAGGATAGGCGGGGACAGCGATCACGCCGGCGTATAAACAGCCAAAGAATGCCGCAATGAAATCGAGGCCCGGTGGAAACAGCAGCAGGGCTCGCTCCCCTTCCATGCCGCGTGCCTGAAGTTCTGCGGCGATCGCCTGGCAGCGTTTGTCGAGTTGCTCGTAGGTGAGCTTGATCTCTTCGTCTTCTCCGTCGACCAGAAACGTGAAAGCTACCTGCGATCCCAGATGTTCGGCCCGGTGGCGCAAACGATCGACGATGCTGGTGGAAGGAGGAGTAAACGAGTTAAGCATCTCTGGAGTCACGAGCTTTTCAGTCTCCGCTGGGACAAATCGCAAAGGGCCATGGAAGTTCGAGGGGGCCAACGTCTTTGGTGGTCACGCTCGAGATGGCAACCGGCACTTTAACGCCGAGTAGTGAGCAGTAGGACAAGAGTAGGTATCAAATTGGTGCATTGAATAGTAGAGCGGCCGAGCCGCATTCCATTCTCACGGCTGATATCATCAAGCCCACGTACGACCGCTGCATTTGGTGATACGCCCTTCATACTCGCCGATCAGGCCACCGACGACATCCCAGCAGTCAGGACGACGAACTTCGATGTCCCCCTGGCGGTTGATGCGAACGATGGAAGTCTCGGTGATATGGGACTTCTTCAGGTCTTCGGCGGTCAATTCGTCATCGGTCAAGGCATCCATCAATTCTTTGCCTGTCATTTCGATGAACTGCATGGCTTGCAAACTTTCGGCTATGAACGAGCTTAAGACACTTTCGGCCCAGAAAAGGGCAATCGTCCATGATAACGTAAACCGACCGCAAGGGGAGTATCACGTATGGAGATTTGCCATTGAAAAACCGGCCCTATGGGGGATGCGAACTAAGGGTGGCGGTAGTTTTTTCGGGGGACAGGCACCCAGGGGCAGCCGCAATTCGTGTGAAGATCGTGTTGAGATCTTCGTCGGAACAAGTCATCCTGGTTGCCAGGGCAAGCGATCGCGATACCCTACACCGATGCCACCCACCTTCGGCAACATTCTTTCCTGGGAGTCCCGCCTGTGTCGCTTCGTTCGTTTCAATCGACTGCCAATGCGTTTCTATCGGATCGTCGCCAGTTCGTATTAGGGGCCGGCTCGTTGGCCTTACTTCCTTGGCTGGGGCAATGTGTTCAAGGGGCGATGAAGTCGAATACCTCCTTCGATAAGGATCCTTTCACGCTCGGCGTTGCCTCAGGCGATCCTCAGCCCGATGGTTTCGTGCTGTGGACGCGGCTCGCTCCAGAACCCCTGGGCGGTGGCGGCATGCCCAGCGAAGCCTATGAGGTCACCTGGGAAATCTCGGAAGACCTATCGTTCAAGAAGATTGCGCACAGCGGCAAAGCATTGGCGACTCCGCAACTGGGACATAGCGTGCATGTCGAAGTACAAGGGTTGCCGGCCGATCGCTGGTACTTTTATCGCTTTCAATGTGGCGACGCGATCAGCCCTGTCGGCCGCGCCCGCACGACCCCTGGTTACGACGTGATGGCCGACAAGCTGCGGTTCGCATTTGCTTCGTGCCAGCATTACGAACACGGCCTGTTTACCGCCTACGAGCACATGGCCCAGGAAGACTTAGACCTGGTGCTGCACCTGGGGGACTATATCTACGAGTACCGCGGCAACAGCAAGGCCATTCGCCAGCATATCGGCGAAGAGATTCAGTCGCTTAATGACTACCGCAATCGCTATGCTCTTTATCGTACCGACGAGCACCTGCAGGCGGCGCACGCGTTGTGCCCTTGGTTATTGGTGTGGGACGACCACGAGTTCGACAACAACTGTGCCGGGGATATTTCGGAAGAGGAAAGCGTCAATCCGGAAGAGTACCTGTTGCGTCGAGCGGCTGCCTACCAGGCCTACTACGAAATGATGCCGCTGCGAAGCCGCTGCATGCCGCGCGGACCGCACATGCAGCTTTATCGCCGGATTCCTTACGGCCGCCTGGCGAATTTCGAGATGCTCGACACGCGGCAGTATCGTACCGATCAGCCCAACGGCGACAAAAAGAGCCCGCTGAACGATGCGGCGCGCGACCCCAAGAATACGCTGCTGGGAGACAAGCAAGAGCATTGGCTGATGCGAGACCTGATCGCTTCGCAAAGCAACTGGAATGTTCTCGGACAGCAGGTCATGATGGCCCCTGTCGATCGCGAAGAAGGAGCAGAAAAGGCCTTCAGCATGGATCAGTGGCCAGGCTACACCCACTCGCGCGACCGACTGCTGGGCTTCATGCGAGACCGCAAAGTGCCTAACCCGGTGGTTTTGACCGGCGATATCCATAAGAATTGGGTCAACGATCTGAAGGTGAACTTCGAGGACGAGAAGGACCCGGTCATGGGGACCGAATTCGTTTGCACCTCGATCACCTCAGGCGGCAACGGCGAACAGGCCGAAGCGGCGGCCAAGATCCTCACCAGCGAGAACCCCTTCGTCAAGTTCTTCAATGCCGAACGCGGCTACGTCAGCTGCACGGTCACTCCCGAAGAATGGCGCAGCGATTACCAGGTGGTCGAGTTCGTCGACAAGCCAGGGGCCCCCAAGATCACGCGGGCATCGTACGTGGTCGAGTCAGGTATCCCCGGTGCGAAGCGTGCCCACTAACGACAAGATCCCGGTGTCACTACTGGCTCGTCCAGTAGTGACACGCCCCCTCCCCTTCCCCGAGATTTTTTGAGAGCAACGCTTACCTATGCGTACTTTCCTGCTACTGAGCGTGGCCTTGCTGGCCGGTATGACGGTTTCGACCCTGTTTGGTGCCGAGCCCAACGAGAACGCCGTTGAAGTGATGTCGTTCAACATCCGCTATGGCACCGCGAAAGATGGCGAGAACCACTGGGACAAACGCAAAGAGTTCGTCGCCGAGACCATCCAGCAGGTAAACTCCGATCTCTTGGGGACGCAGGAATGTTTGGGCTTTCAACGCGATTTTCTAGCCAAGCATCTGCCTGGGTATCAGGTACACGCCGCTGCTCGTGAAGATGGTAAGGAACAGGGCGAAATGTGTGCGATCTTCTATCGCACCGATCGCTTCGAGAAACTCGACGCCGGCCACTTCTGGCTGAGCGAAGCGCCGGACGTCCCTGGCAGCAAAAGCTGGGACAGCAGCCTGCCGCGGATGGCCAGTTGGGTGAAGCTAAAGGATAAGAAGGCCCCAGATGCCAAGCCGATCGTCTATATCAACACGCACTTCGATCACCGCGGCCCCGATGCCCGGTTCGAGTCGGCCAAGATGATTCGTGAGAAGATCAGTCAATTCGCCGATGCCGACGTCATCCTGACCGGCGATTTCAACGCCGATGAAGGCTCGAAACCTTACATCGCGCTGTTCGCTGAAGAGTCCCCGGTTGTCGATACTTACCGCACGATTCATCCCGAAAAGAAGGAAGGCGAAGGAACGTTCTCCAATTTCGACGTGAAGAACACCGGTGGTGCCCGCATCGACTGGATCGGCGTCGGCCGCGGCTGGAACGTCGTCGAGGCGAAGATCCTGCCCATCCATCGCGACGGCCACACCCCTTCGGATCACTTGCCAATTACGGCCAAGCTGACGCGGTAAGCGATCTGATGGCTAAGCCTTCCGAGGCATTCGCCATCCTGCGATCTCTGGGTAGCCCGTTATGGGCTTATCCTCAGCGAGAGCTTTGAATCAGTAGTTTATCTCTTGATAGATGACGCTTCCCAGGTAAACGCCCAAGATTGCCAGGATGCCTCCTCCGACCCACAGGATGGCAGGCCAGGTTTGTTTCGGGCGTACGAAGGCAAGGATGATTCCCAGGGGAATAACGATGGCGATCAGGATTTTCTCGAATACCACGTAGAGGGCATCGCGCGAGTAGAACACTTCTCCGAAACGCCTTTGTGGCTGAGCCTGCCCCCACAGATGCAGTAAAAAACTTTGCGTGGGGGAATCGTCGGTAAACTCGAAATTCCCCACGGCCGTAACGGCACCGATGATCAGAAATGCCAGACCGATACAGACAATCGAGGCACAAGCCATCGTGACCCGATCGATCGGGTCGAATTGCGTCACGATAAAGACGGCAAACAGCACCAGGCTGATCGCGATCACCACGGCATACCAGTACCAGGAAACAGGTGGCGACGACTCTTCCGCAGACTGCTCTGGCGAGTCCCCGTTTTTTCGATGCCGTCTAGTGCCTCGCTTCTTTCCCGACACGACTCATTTCATCTCCGTTAAGCGTCTTTCTCGGCCAGCTTATGACGGAACAGTTCGGTCATCGCCAGGATTTCGTCGACGGTAAAGTTCTCGGCTCGGGCACTTGGGTCGAGGCCTCCCTGCTCCATCACCTGGTCGACTTCCGCTTTATCCAGCTTTCCTTTGAACGAACTTTGCAGCACGCTGCGCAGGAACTTGCGGCGGTGGAAGAAGAGCGAGCGGTTGAACTCGTGGAAGAATTCGAGGTCGGGAATCGCGGCTCGGCGTTCTGGTTCTACTTCAATGTGCAGAATGGCGGAATGCACTTTGGGGGCCGGCCAGAAAACGCTTGGCGGTAGAATGCGAACGAGTTCGCAGCGGCATTGGGACTGAATCCACACCGACAGGGCGCTATAGTCCTTGGTCCCTGGCGTGGCGATGATCCGTTCGGCCAGTTCCTTCTGGATCGTCACCGTCATGCTTTTGGGCGTGATCTCGGTTCGCAGCAGGTTCGAGATGATCGGTGTCGCCACGTTGTACGGCAGGTTGGCTGCCAGTTTGAAGTGATCGGTGCCGATCTCGGCCATCTTCTCTTTGATGGTCTCGATCATCTCGGGGCGGAAGTTGTTTTTGTTGCGTAGAGCGTCGTAGTTTAGCAGGACGACGTTCTCGAACGGGTCGAGTTCCTCGGTCGCGAACGTCGCCATGTGCGGATCGATTTCCACCGTCACCAGGTAGCCGGCCTGGTCGGCCATGCGGGTCGAAAGCGTCCCGGTGCCGGTGCCGATTTCCAGGATGACGTCATCCTTCTGGATATCCGCCGAGCGAACCAACAGGTCCAGCAGATTCATGTCGATCAGAAAGTTCTGCCCGTGCTTCGAGACCGGGCGGATTCCGATTTCGCGGAATTTGCTCGTAAGGTACGAGATCGTTTGATTGCGAAATTCAGGCATGTGCGAAATCGGTTTCTGTAAGTCGTACTTAGTTGAATTGAAATATCGGTGACCAAAACAATCCGGGGGGCGTGGCACCCGATGGAATGGTTTCTATGTGGTTTCGAGTTGCCGCTGGACGTACTTGGCCAGCAGGTCGGTCTCGATGTTGACGGTGTCTCCCTGCTTTCGCCCACCCAGGGTGGTGGCGTCCAGCGTATGGGGGATCAAGGCCACGCTGAACCGCGTATCGGTCACGTCGACCAGCGTCAGGCTGATACCGTCGATCGCTACGCTCCCTTTGCTGGCCATCTGCCGGGCATACTCTTTCGGGACTTCAAACCACATCGTACACCACTCGCCGTCGTCGTTACGCTCGACTAGGGTGGCGGTCGTATCGATGTGTCCGGTGACCAAATGGCCGCCGAGTCGAGCACCCAATTGAAGGGAGCGTTCCAGGTTCACGACGCTCCCATTTTCAAGTTGGCCAAGATTGGTTCTCTTTAACGTCTCTTCGCCTGCTTCAAAATCGACAACATTTTCCGCAATACTGACCACGGTCAGGCAGCATCCGTTGACGGCGATGCTGTCCCCGATCTCGGCGCTGCCGGCGATCAGTGGACTCTCTAATGACAGTCGAACCCCCGGTCCCTCGGGCTTAAGGGCGACGACTTTTCCTTGCGTTTCAACCAGGCCAGTAAACATGGTGATCCTTGGGCAGTCCCAATTGGGGTTTCGCATGCGTGGTAATGACTACTCACGAATTTAACGGCAGGGAAATTTCCCCACAACGACCCGTCCCATCCTTGGCAAGTGCCCCTAAGATGGGTCAAAATAGCGGCGAATTTTAAAAAACCGCTTGAATCACTAGGGCGATTCGAGCTTTGCCGCATTCCGACGCGTTCGCATGGAATTCGGAAATACACACTCTCTATTTTTCAACTTTGTAAGAAGACGAGCCAAAACCATGAGCATGATTGTCGACGTTCGCGGACTTCAGATCCTGGACAGCCGCGGTAACCCCACGGTGGAAGTCGAAGTGATTTTGGACAGTGGCGTGGTTGGCCGCGCTGCCGTTCCCAGTGGTGCCTCGACCGGCGTGCACGAAGCTTTGGAGCTTCGCGACGGTGATAAGAGCGTTTACCTGGGCAAAGGTGTCACCAAAGCTGTCGAGAACGTCAACGACGTGATCGCCGACGCTTTGATTGGTGAAGACGCTACCAGCCAGACGCACATCGACGAACTGATGATCGAACTGGACGGCACCCCGAACAAGGCCAAGCTGGGCGCTAACGCGATCCTGGGTGTTTCGCTGGCCGTTGCCAAGGCCGCCGCAGCTTCTTCCGGCCTGCCGCTGTACCGTTACCTCGGCGGTGTCGGTGCTCGCACGCTGCCAGCTCCGATGATGAACATCGTCAACGGTGGTTCGCACGCCGACAACAACGTCGACGTTCAAGAGTTCATGGTCTTCCCGCTGGGCTTCGATAAGTTCGGCGACGCCCTTCGCTGCGGCGTGGAAGTGTTCCACAGCCTGAAGAAGGTGCTCAAGGGTAAGGGCCTCAACACGGCTGTCGGTGACGAAGGTGGTTTCGCCCCTGACCTGGGCAGCAACATCGAAGCGCTCGACCTGATCATGGAATCGATCGAAGCCGCTGGTTACAAGGCCGGCGAGCAGGTTTACATCGCTTTGGACGTTGCTTCCAGCGAACTTTACAACAAGGAAAAGAAGACCTACACGATCGACGGTAAGGAAATTGATTCCGCCGGCATGGTCGACTTCCTGGCTGCTTGGGCCGACAAGTACCCAATCATCTCGATCGAAGACGGCTGCGACGAAGACGACTGGGCAGGCTGGAAGATGCTGACCGACAAGATCGGCGACAAGGTCCAGCTGGTCGGCGACGACTTGTTCGTCACCAACACCACGCGTCTGCAACGTGGTATCGACGAAAACATCGCCAACAGCATTTTGATCAAGGTGAACCAGATTGGTTCGTTGACCGAAACGATCAACGCTATCCAACTGGCCCACGCCAACGATTACACCAGCATCGCCAGCCACCGCAGCGGTGAAACCGAGGACTCGTTCATCTCGGATCTGGCCGTTGCTCTGGGTACCGGTCAGATCAAAACCGGCTCGGCTTCGCGTAGCGATCGTATGGCCAAGTACAACCAGTTGCTGCGAATCGAAGCCGAACTGGGCGACCTGGCCCTGTACGGCGGCCCAGCTCTGCTGAAGCGTCGCGGTAAGTAACTCGCAACGATTTCATGTACCGGGTACCACGCCCAAGTCTGCTTGGGCGTGCCTTCTCGATCTTTGTTCATACGCCCAAAACAGACTTGGGCGTGGCACCCATCGGTCGACGACGGTACTTCGACGGTTGCATCCGTAAAATAGAACCATAGTAGGGGGCCCAGTGAGGCCCCTTGCTTTTTCTTTCGCCCAAAGTGCTGGGGTGGGTTAGACTAGTGACATGAGCGAGAGTTCGACCCCACAGCAAGAGCCGATTACCGATTCCCCTTGGTTTTGGCTGTATCTGTTTGCCACGGTGGCGCTGATCCTGCTGATTGTCTTCCAAGGGAAGCTCAATATCCGGCAGGCCAACATCGAACGGCAGCACCAGGCACGTCAGATTGCCAATCATGGGGACGAGGTCGCCAGCGATTCATCGGTGGTGGTATCGAGCCCTGGCAACACGTTGATCGGGTGGAACTACCTGGTTGCCGTGCTGGGCCTATTGGTTGCGGTCGGATGGATCCGGCTGTGGTATGTGCGGTTTCGCAACTGGGGAAAAGAGACGCCCGAGACTTCAACCTCACGGTGATTAGCGTATGTGGATCTTCGAACAATCATTGCCAATCATCATCATGGCCGTCATCGGCGGCGCGATTCTCGCCGGCACGATGCTGCAAACCGGTAAGCAGCTTTTCCTGTACCTGCTGATTGGTTGGATCGCTGTTTGTGCCCTGCTGTTGGCCGTGGAATACTCGATCGTTACCGAAGGGGAACGCATCGAAGCGGTGATCTATCAGATTGCGGAAGCCCTGGAGGCCAACGATGCCGAAGCGGTGAAGTCGTATATCTCCGACGACTCGCCGCAGCTCAAAGCCGAAGCCCAACGGCAGATGGCCTACGTGCAGATCGAAAGCGTCAAGCTGAAACGAAACCTGGAAGTCACCATCAACCCCGGCAGCACACCCATCATTGGGGTGGCCAAGCTGAACGTAAAAATGACCGGGCATCTGAAGAACAACCAGGAATGGAACGGCGATTTCGCCACGTTCATGGTTCTCACCTTTCAGCAAGATCCCGACGGCGAGTGGCGCGTGATCTCTTACCAGTTTTTCGACCCGCGCGGAGAACAGGCAGGCGAGATAACCCCACCTATTTCGGCTGTGTTGCTTCCGGGATTTTGAAAAATATTACGCGGAATGCCAATTACGGTAATTTCCGTAGTCAAAGAGAAGGTAAACTTCGGTTTGTAAATCGGGGCTTAAGGCGTCGCTTGCCAGCGCACACTTTCATCACCGCTCAATACCAAGCCCCAGCCCGGCCATATGACCTGAGTCGCTTTATCAGCGGCACGCTGCCCTTGGTCATGTGGCTGGGCACTTTTTCTGCGCGGGCTATAAAAGGTCTTCTCTAAGTAAGACCGGGGGGACGGAAGAAGAGTAACCACCGATGGTCACGGATGAGAAGAAGCCGCGACCATTGCCCTGGGACACCCTATGTAAGGGATCCTTATTCGTTACCGCTTCTTCCTCTCCGTGGCCATCTGTGTAATCGGTGGTCAAAATCTTCTCTCGCATCCTCACTGTGCGTTAATGCACGGTTGCCAGCAGTTCTTATCCACGGTCACTATTCCAACTGAGGGGACTTTGGCAATTCTTCCTCTGCCAAATTGTCATTTCGACAAATCTAGTTGCCAAAACATTGGAAATTTGTACACTACTTGGCAGCTCGGCAAATGGACAGATTTACACTAAAGCCAATGAAATGAACCATTTAAGACCAAATCGCGTCTTTTGGTCATAGTTTGGCACGGTCTGTGCAATTGCTCAGAGATACCAAAACAACCACTTAAGGATTTCCCCCTTTTTGCAACGGAGTGTAAACCCATGTTAGTTCTGACTCGCAAGCAGCAGCAGCAAATCCAAATCGGCGAAGGCGTCACCATCACCATCTTGAAGGTGAAGGGAAACACGGTTCGTATTGGGATCGAAGCCCCCAACGACGTGAAGATCGTTCGTGCCGAATTGGAACCTGAAGAGGAAGCTGCTCCTGCTGCCGACGAAGTCGAGCCTCAGTCAACCGTGTCGCGGATCGATCAGATCGAAACAGCGACCGCTGGTAGCCAGGCTCAGGAAGACTACCGCGTCCTCTCCTTCCGCGTGAAGCAAGAGTCGACCGACGTCAAGCGAAACGATTCGCCGCGAGCCGCCAGCATGCGTGACTTTCTCGCTGCCCGCGCTGCTAACTCGGTAGGTTAAGCGGACGCAGACGACTCCCCTGGAAGACGCTTAATTGGGCGACGGGGGAGTCGTATAGATGCTGGTCCGTAGCGGATTGGGCTGCTCAGGGGCAACTCTTTCAACTGGGGCCAGGTGATTTGCCGGCATCACCGGATCGTGCATGATGGGTTCGATCGCCGGCTGCTGAAGCGAACTGAAGTATTCCGCTTTCAACTGGTCGACATGTTCTCGCAAGATCCGTCGAACTTCGATCACGCTTTCTGGATTGCGATGGACCGTGTTGTGATCCGCAGTAACGATCTTCTCGGATAAGGCCTCGTCCAAGTGGGCACTCTCGTACTTCACGACACCATCGCTGCGTCCTGAGAAATACCCCAGCCAGGTATCCTGATCGACCACGCCGATCACCGTATGGTATTTGACCCATGGTGCTTTCGGGGCGTCCAGAATCTCTGGCAATACCGGCGAATCCGGGGCCAGCGAGTCGACGCTGGTGCTGATTTCTAGCAGGTCTCGATTGCGGAAGAAGCCAGGGTTCTCGGCGATCAACCGATTGCTGCTGCCCGTGACAAAGCTCGGAAGTGCAATCAAGTTCTTGCCCAGCCAGCGTGTGGTCGAGTTGGCAAAGTCACTTCCGCGGTGCGGCGTACCCATGGTAATCACTCGGCGGACCGAGGTGCTGGGTTCAAAGAACAGCACGCTCTTAAGCGCCTCGGTGTCTTCTGGGCTGCCTTTGAGCAGGCTCGGTGGTTGATCGGAAACCAGGTTCCAGAAGTCGTTCTGGCTTTCGATCGTCTGCATGCGCGAGACGAGCCCTCCCATGCTGTGACCGACAAGCACCATCTGATCGAGTGCTATCGCCGCATGCTGCGGGTCGAGGTCTGCTCGCATGGCGTCCAGGTCGGATCGGAACTGAGTGGCTGAGATCCAGAATGGTTGCCCTGTCGGGTAGAGATAGAACCAGAACTGGTAATCTTTGCGAATCTCGGGCTGAGCACGCAGGTCGTTGAACATTTCGAGCCAGGTCATGGGGCTGGACCACAAGCCATGCACCATCACCACCGGGATTTTCTTCGGATCGTACGGCTCGAGCATGTAGATGCCGCGTTGTTCCTGCTGCTCGCCAGGCGTCAACATGCCTAACGTTGCCAGGTAAGTTTGCGATACCTTGCCTGCATCCAAGAGGTAAGCCAGTGGCGTGCTGATGTCGGCTTCCAGCGGAATCTCGCGGCCGTGGATTTCGAGCTCAGGCTGTTCGAGCGGATCGTATAGCAAGATCTTGCAGTAGTGAATTTTCTTGTTCGTCTCGGGATCGATTTGCGGCGTGTGTTCCACTTTTAAGAACGCCGTCAGCGCGAACGTCAGGTTCGGCGGGAAGTATTCAGACCCTGGGGCTTTCGGCGGGTTGTCTTTGCATTCCGCAATCAGCGGCACGCCTAGACCATACTGGCGATGTTGGTTCTTGAGCCCTTCAACTTGGTAGTCGGAAGTGAACTTGAAGTCTTGAAACTGGGTGTCCTTCCATCGGCCGACGGTATCGAGCGACACATGGAAGACATGATTCGGAGTCTTGATCCGATACGTTTCTCCCTGCTTCAAGCGGCCTTGAGCTTTGACCAGCCGCAACGATCCTTCCAGCGACTTATTGTAAATGTCGCAGGCCTGACGGAAGCGTGGGTCGTAGCCGTCGGCCGCGACCCCTTCTTTGCATTCGAACAGAAAGTAATAGGCGTGCGACACGCTGCCGGCGTACAGTTCCAAGGCGGTCGCGTCCTTGCCCATCGCATCGGCCCGTGTGGCCGCAATGTACGAGAGTTCGGCAAACGTATAAAGGTTTTCAGGCGTCGGTTCGCGCTCGATGATCTCGGCTAGTTCGGCCAGCCCTTTTTCGTAGCTCCCGTCGGCGTACCTTTCCAGCCCCAGCACACGTAGCGATTGCCGGGTTCGGTCGGTGACTTTGGGGCCTGTGTGCGACATCAACTGCAGCGGACCTTCCAGCGGATTGCTCGGCGATTTCCGAACACTGGCCCACTTTTGCGTTGCACAGCCCGAGGTAATCGAGATTCCCAATAGCAATACGACGATCCACCTGGTTTCCCAGCGCGAACCTCGCCCAATGATGGCAGGCATGAACCAGTGTTGAGGATGGATCATGGTACGCGATCTCGAATCGTGTATTTAGGAACTCCAGGGGCACAAATGCCTGGAAGTCACGTCCTACGCTGGACATGGCAAGAGGCCGGAAGACAATACAAAGATCCAGAAAAGTACGTCAATGTGAGATCAGCAAGAAATTGTTGGTTGCTGCCAAGGAGTTTTACGATCAGCGATCGCAACGATCTTCCTCCGTTTGATCCCCGTTGGAGCGAGTGGCCCCTGCCCGATGACCCGGCCGTTCGAGAGGCCCTGCTCCGCGCTTACCAGGACGGCAGTTGGGGCCGCTATCATGGTCCCCATGTCGAGCAGCTCGAAGCTGAACTGGCCGTGTTCCACGAGGTGCCAGCATCGCTGTCGTGTGCCTCGGGCACCATCGCCGTACAGATCGCTCTACGTGGTTTGAACTTACCGGAAGGATCTGAAGTGATTCTGGCGGCGTACGATTTCCCTGGGAACTTCCGCGCCATTCAAGACAGCGGGCTGTTTCCGGTGTTGGTCGATATCAACCCACGTACCTGGTGCTTGGATGCCGAGACGATTGAAGCGGCCATCAGCAAGAAGACTTCGGCCGTGATCGTTTCGCACCTGCATGGAGGCATCGCCGACATGCCTGTAATCCGTGAAATGGCCGATCGCCGCGGGATTGCCATCGTGGAAGATGCCTGTCAGGCCCCCGGTGGCAAGCTCAACGGCAATCGCTTGGGGACCTTTGGCGACGTAGGTGTGCTCAGCTTCGGGGGAAGCAAGCTGCTGACGGCCGGAAGAGGCGGAGCGATTCTGACCCAACGGGCCGAAGTGCTACAGCGGGCCAAGATCTTCTGCGAACGGGGAAATCACGCGTTTCCGTTGAGCGAACTGCAAGCGGCCGTGCTGCTACCGCAACTAAAACGACTCGTCGCGCAGAATGAGGCGAGATTTCATAACGTGCAAAGACTGCGGGAACTTCTCGCAGCAAGCGAAGACCAATTGCAGCCCATTGAGTTACACCCAGATGGTGAGCCAGCATTCTACAAGCACGCCTGGCTGGCCAGTTCAGAGCAAGTTGCCAGCTTGCTGGTGACCAAAGCAGAAGCAGCGGGAGTGCCACTGGCAAGTGGGTTTCGTGGTTTTACGAAACGCCCAAGTAGTCAGGCTCGTAAAGTGGGAACCCTGCAATCGGCTGAGTGTGCCTCGTCCCGAACGTTGATTCTTCACCATCCCATCCTGCTGCAAGCGCCAGTGGCAATCGATTGGATTGCCCAGTGGATCTCGCGAGAACTGGATGCCGCGATCCGAAGCGGGACTAGCCCTGACAGCGAGAGCATCTGACTCCCAACGCCGCGATCAAGTTTCATGGTTGTCATAACCAACGGCGTTGGGGCAAAGGCTTTAGCTGGCAGAGTGGCTATAGCTGGATTGATTCGCGTTCATCAGGCCAGTCAGGGCCAGGACAGCGTCTTCGTCGAGTTCCAGTTCGACTTCACCACGCAGGATACGGACATCCTTCGGAGCATCAACACCAATGGTGACTCGATTGCCAGAAATGCGATTCACGACGATTTCGATGTTGTCGCCAATCTTGATGGAATCGCCAACTTTTCGACTCAGAACTAACATGACCTCACTCCTCCGTGGCTAATGAAACTGGATCGTCTTGACCGGGTACTGTGCCCTTGGTGAGGTCTCGACACCCTGCGTGTCGAACACCCTCGCCGTGCTGTCCAACTAACGCAACTCAAGGGCCAGAAGTTGAAAAAACTGTCTGGGATGACCTTGAGTTTCTCGTAAGTTATTCTGTCTCAATGCTTTTCGATTGGAAAAATTTGTTCGATTTGGCTCAAGAAATCAGATCGCATGGCCGACACGCTGTCTTAATATGAGATCCTACGGTCAATCTGAGATCATTTTCGCCTGATTCCGGGCTCTTAGAACCAGGTTTGGGGTGTCCTGACCCCCTTCTCATTTTGACTGATCGAGCAATCTATACGCGTTGAAGCGACGCAAAGTGGTCAATTGTTGTTCGTGCAGGGCCTATAAATAGTTGAATATAGGGGTGCGATGGGTTTTGGGGTAAGCTACTCTTAGTCTGCCCAGCTCAGACGCCAGGTGAAAGCCCCTATCAGCCGTTCCGGCCGTTGGTCGCTTGTCAATCAAGTCGGTTTACAGAAAACCAACGAATTAAACCGCAGATGCCGGACATTTAGGGGCGTGGATGGAAAGCCGTCAGGAGCACCAACTAGCAGGACAGGTGCTCCCTCGCCTAGGTGGCAATTTCCAGAAAAATCCTATTTAGCTTTCTGAATCATTGCCGAAATCCTATCTATATAGTACCATTTCAGAGGGGCCCGCTATTGGGCTATGTGCGTTAGTCCGCTATGAATTGGCTTTATCTTAGTACGACCTCGAATGCCCCAGGGAAAATGGATCTGTGCAGTGGTCGTTCGACGAACGTCGCTGGGAATGGAATTCTGGTTGAAATCAGACCAAGAGCGTTCGCGATGGGCATTTCCCGACTTCTTGTTGGTGGACCATAGCGACCACCATAAGATAGTGCATCACATCCAAGACCGTTGGCATCTCAAGGTGCTTTCGCTAGCATCTAAGCCTGTCGCCACGCTGCCGCGCTCTCGAAACGAAGATCCTGGCGTGATCAAGGCCTACGTGTTTCAATATTTGGGTAAGCAACCGGAAGCCACCGGACCGCTCGACTTCCGCTATCGCTGGTGCCTATTGGAAGAAGCCCAGCGACGTATCCGCCGAAAGCCCCTGCAACGGATCGTTCAAGATGTTCATCGCCAGTTCAGTGACCAGGTTCCGCTGTTTGATAGTCCTTAGCCTGGTGCTTCTCCGCCCGGCTCTCGGGCTTGCCCAAGACGACGCGTTCGACAAGCTGAACGTGCAGCTTCGCGGGGCCCTCGACAAAGACGATCACCAGCAGGCGATCACTCTGCTGGACGAGATGATCAAGCTCAAGCCGGCCATTCCGAATCTGTATTACTACCGTGCAACTGAAAACTTTTTTGCCGAGAACTTCCGCCAGTCGGTCGACGACTTCGATCAACTGATCAAACTGCAGCCAGCCCGTAGCGATAGCCTGTGGGAACGCGGCATCTCGTGCTATTACGCCGGCGACTATGCCGACGGAGCGAAGCAGTTTCTCGACTATCAGAACTACCACGATCAAGACGTCGAGAACTCGGTCTGGCGCTACTTGTGCCTGGCCAAGTCCGATAGCCTCGCGAAGGCCCGCGAGACGCTGATCAACATCGAACGCGACTCGCGACCCGGCCTGCAAGAAGTACTGGAACTCTATCGCGGCAACGTGACCCCAGAGAAACTGCTCGAGCAGATGGAAGCCACCAAGCTCACCGGCGAAGCCGCCGCTGGCTATCGCTTCTACACTCTGCTTTATGTCGGGCTGTATTACGTCGCCGAAGGAAAGGACGACCTGGCGGCCAAGTACCTGAAGATGGCCGCCGATCCCAAGCTGTTGGAAGCCGGTCCTTCGCGGATCAGCACCTACATGTGGGAGACCGCCGGTATCGCCCATCGCGATATTCTCCGGCGTCAAAAGCAGCAGGCCGACGGCGAAAAGTAGCATCGCACGCCTGGGTGCGTTATCCTGGGACGCGTCCCCACGGCTCACGCTCATCCAACTCCCACCCCGAAAAGATGCCTCCCATGAAGCGACTTTCCCTTTTCATCGCGCTGCTTCTGCTCGCGATTGGCTCGCAGGTGACTTCCGCTCAAGAACTGCCTAACTTCCTGGTCATCCAGTGCGACGACCTCGGCTACGGCGACTTGCAGTGCTACGGCCACCCCTCGATCAAAACGCCCAACCTCAACAAGCTGGCCTCGCAAGGGGTTCGCTTTACGTCGTGCTACAGCGCCGCGCCGGTCTGTTCGCCATCGCGTGCTGGCCTGGTCACGGGGCAAACGCCGACGCAGGTAGGAATCTACGATTGGATCCCCGGTGGTTCCCCCATGCATGTGAAAGCCAGCGAGCACACCGTCGCGAAGCTGCTTAAATCGGCCGGCTACCAGACGGGGCTCTTTGGCAAGTGGCACTGCAACGGCATGTTCAATTCCCCCAAGCAGCCGCAGCCGGGGGATCTTGGTTTCGACTATTGGTTCGCCACGCAGAACAACGCGGCCCCTTCGCACGAGAACCCCAAGAACTTCGTCCGTAACGGCAAAGAGGTTGGCCCCACGACCGGTTTCTCCTGCCAGGTAGTGGCCGCTGAGGCCAGCCACTGGCTCGAAGACATCAACGACGACGGCAAGCCTTTCTTCGCCCTGGTCACCTTTCACGAACCGCACGAGCCGATCGCTTCGCCGGACGACCTGGTGAACACCTATCCCGACGCCGACAAACGCGGCCAGGCGTTGTACTACGCCAACGTGACCAACATGGACCGGGCTGTCGGCAGCTTGATGCAGACGCTCGACAAGCTGGGCCTGGCCGACAACACGCTTGTGCTATTCACCAGCGACAACGGGCCGGAAACGCTCGATCGCTATCCCAATGCCTGGCGTTCGCACGGTTCGCCTGGCCCGCTGCGAGGGATGAAGCTGCACATCTACGATGGTGGAATTCGTGTGCCCGGCATTGCTCGCTTCCCCGGGAAGCTCGACGCCGGGATCGAGTCGGACGTGCCGGTCTGTTCGCTCGATATCCTTCCCACGTTCTGCGAAATGGCTGGCGTCGAGATTCCGGCCGATGCGCAGCTCGACGGCACCAGCCTGGTCGGGCTCTTCCGTGGCCAGCCGATCCAGCGCGCCAAGCCGCTGTTCTGGCACTACTATCGAGCCTACGACAATGCCAAGGTCGCCGTGCGTGACGGGGACTGGAAGCTGGTCGCCCTGTGGGACCAAGGGGAAGTCAAACCTGGTGCCGCCTATCAAAAGGGAGACTACTCGAAGATCAAAGACGCGAAGTTCACCGCGTTCGAGCTTTACAACCTGACCGAAGATATCGGCGAGACCAAAGATGTTTCGGCCGATCATCCCCAGATCGTTGCCCAGTTGAAGAAGGCCTTGCTTGAGAAGTACGACCAGGCCACGGCCAATGCACCGGACTGGTTCGCGGAAGCCAATTAGAAAGTCGTAGGGTGGCTACCGACGTCTTTGGCGGATAGCCACCTTAAGTTGGTGGAATGCTTCAAGATGGCTATCGCCTCGGAAGGCGTAGCCATCCTACGAGCCGTGTATGGCGTAGCGGCTTGCTTCTTAGTTCTTAGATCGATTGGTCGCCGTAACCGCCGCCGGGGCCGCCGTTGTAACCACCACCATGGCCAGGGCCACCTTGCCATGGACCACCCTGGCCCGGTCCACCCTGGCCGGGAAGTGGTGTGGGGTACGGGAACTGCCCGGGGAAGTTCTGATAGATCGGGCCTAAGCCGCCGTACGGTGGTCCCCACAATTGATACGGAACCGAGTACGGACGGAACGGTCGTTCCCATTCGCCATACGGACGCACCGGACGGCCCCATTCTTCCACGATGTGCAATTGGTCCAGGCTGCCGTCAACGCCGCGGATGCTCGAACGGCGATGGTGATAGCCTGACTTCAAATAGGTGGGGTTCTCGTACACGAACGCTGGCTGCGGCTGCGAATATTGCACGGCCCGCTGACCCGTTTGTGGGTCGTGGCTATAAAAGCTGGGCGCGAGCAACCAGTCGTTTGCCGACGCGGTACTAATTGCGATAAGGCCAAAGGCCAGGGACAGAAGTCCAAGCAGAGTCACTTTTCTTGCAAACATGATAGTGTCGATCAATCACGCGCAGCGACGCGGAATCCATCCACGCACAGGTGCGCACTTCGACGCCGGCCTCAGTTGCCGGTAAATAAAATTGAAAAGTGAATCGGGGTACTTCTACCCTAATCAAGGACTTTCAGATTCCAAGGCTTCATTTCGTCGATTTGCGCACGTTCGGTCATGTCGAAGTGCAGCGGCGTGAGGGTCAGATACCCTTTTTCGAGCGCCGAGAGATCGGTTTCTTCCTCGCCATGCTCTGGCCGAGGATCGCCGGTAGCCCAGTAATAGTCACGGTTTCGGGGGTCTTTCCGCTTGATGAAGTGCTCGCCGTAGCGGGCCACCCCCATCGGCACGATCTTCAGTTCGGCCTCGCCCGGCGGTAGTTTCGTGGCGGGGGTGGGAATGTTCAGGTTATACAGCCTGGGAGACTTCGATTTGTGCTCGAGGATCTGGCTGATGATCTGCCGAGCCATCTCCGCTGCCCGGTCGAATTGAGCATGCTCGTCCCATTCCAGCGACACGGCAATGCTGGTGATGCCAAAGAAGGCTCCTTCGATTGCCGCCCCGACTGTGCCGGAGTAAAGCACGTTGATCCCGGCGTTCAGTCCGCCGTTGATGCCGCTGACAATCAGGTCAGGCCGCTCGTCCATCAGTTCGACCACCCCCAGCTTCACGCAGTCGGCCGGGCTCCCTTCCACGGCATAGCCGCGCTTTCGATCGCCATCGTAGATCTCTTTGCAGACCAGCGGCGACAAGAAGGTAATCGAGTGCCCTACCCCGCTCTGCTCGGTTGCCGGAGCAATCACGGTCACATCCCCAATGGCCCGCAACGCCTTTTCCATGGCCGCCAGGCCAGGTGCGTAAATGCCGTCGTCATTCGCTAGAAGAATTTTCATCGTGGTTCCACCTCGGGTTTTTCTTCCATCTTACGGCAATTTGAACGTCGGTACACGTGGCTCGCAAAGGCTTAACGTTGGCAGGTATCGCGTCGGGCGATATGTCAGGGCTTTCTCGGGCTTGGCGCTTACATAAAAAATGCCAAAAACGGGGGATTGCTCTGCCCGATTTAGATCACATGGCCAGGCCGAAGCCATTTGGCATCGCAGCCGATTCGGGGATATGGCTTGTTCAATAACTTGCCTGTGACTGGCACCAACACAATCGACTTCCAGGTCGAATCGCCGCAGTAACGCTCGGCCCGCGTTCCCCGTTCTTGCACGTAGTTGATCTGCCAACCGTGGCGGTTAGACTTGGCCTAGCGAGATTCTCGTCCTCAAGGCAAGTCCTACCGATTGGAAAGCACCCTCATGCGAACCTGGTTTTTGGCTCTTTTGTTATGCGGCCTCTCTGTTTCACCAACTCTGGCTCAAGAGAAAGCGAAGCCGGATCCGTTTCGCGATCCGTTTGCCAACCCGGTCGATAACGCCCAACTGCCTCGCGTGTTGATCGTGGGGGATTCGATCTCGATCGGTTACACGCCGCGCGTTCGCAAGCTGCTCGACGGTAAAGCCAACGTCCATCGCCCCAACACCAATTGCCGCTGGTCCGCATTCGGTGCCGAGCACATCGACCAGTGGGTGGGGGATTCGAAGTGGGACGTCGTTCATTTCAATTTCGGCTTGTGGGACTGGTACGGCTGGAGCCAGTCCGTCAAAGCCACGCCTGAGTCGTACGCGAAAAGCCTCGACACGATCGTCACCAAGCTGAAGGCCAAGACCGACGCCACGCTGATCTTCGGTGTGACGACGCCCCCCTGCATCGGTCCGGAAAAGAAGGTGAAGTTCGTCGTCAGCGAAGCCCAGGCCCAAGAGTTCAACGCCGCCGCCATCGCCGTGATGAACAAGCACGGCGTAACGATCAACAACCTCTACGAAGTGATCGGCGACGACCGAGCCAAGTACCAACTGGGCGAAGACGACGTCCACTACAACGACGCCGGCCGAGACCGCCTGGCCGCCGCAGTGGCCGATAAGATTTTGGTCGCGGTGAAAGCTAAGCCATAATCATCGGTTGAGATTTTTATTTTCTCACGACTGGCGGAAGTAAGTGGCAATCTCCTTGGCAAAGTCGCGTTCAGGCTTTGCTCCTCGGTCTTGCGGATGAGGCCCGACGACCACCTTCGCGCCTGTCGAGGTTAGCGTGCCAGCAAACTGAACGAACTTGGCATTCTCGGTGATTTGTCCTGCGATTCCGAGCCCCTCACAGAAGTGATTCATCCAGTCATAGCCAGAAAGAAACAAGATCCGTCGAGGCTGCCAGGCTTGGATTTCGAGACGGAGAATCTGCTCGCAGTACGGATGCTGAAGTTGTCGCAATGAGGTTGTGGGATTGCCGCCGCCACTGGGTGAGATTTTATAGAGATTCGTCCATGCAACGTGATTGGCCCACGTGTCCCAGAGCGATTCTGGAAATGGGATATTGCGTACCACATGGCGGATCACTCGCCAGAACGCGGAGGTCCGCGTGCAATATAGCCGCTTTGTTTTCGAGCTCCGGCACTTAGGGCATTGCGATTTCCGACCGAAATAGTTCTCCTGGCAGTCCTCACAAGCACGAATCTGTTTCCAATACTTGAGTACCCAATTGAGCCCTCGATTGTCCCATTGATGCGCTGCGTTCTCAACGACTTCACTTCGCCTGGCTTGATCTTGCATCTCTGGAGGCAACCACGTCCCATTATTTCCATTGAGCGCTCGACCGACGATCATAAGCTCGTTTTGGTAGTCGCTACCTGTGGTTCCTAGAAATGCTGACAATACGGTGTTCTTCCAAGTGGAATACTTCAACGCAGAGTGCCCCACGTCTTGTAGCATGTCGTCGAGAAGGGTTTCCACCGAATCGGAAGCTGGTTGATCGGGCATAAGATTTCCCTTTTGGCTGGCAGGATGCTAGTGGGCATATCCTATCACTGCGGCAACCGTGATTTCAAAAGTGCCGCAGCCCTGCGCGACTGGAGATCGGCCGGTGTGACAGCGCTTCCGTTCCTGGTCACCAGTACAAACTTCTCGGCACCGGGCGATGCATCCCAGTACCCGTCTGGCGTGTAGACGATCCACTCGTAGTTTTGTGCTTGTTGAAGGACATGCACCCACGCGATGGTATCGAACGTTTGGGCGTCGCGCAGTTCGATTTCACCTGCTCCGGTCCGCCGGGCGAAAACTTTGCCGTTGAACGCGATACCCGACATCGGCGTTAAATTCCGGCCATTGCGACCAGGGCCTAGCCAATATCCGTACCACGTGCCTAGAAGCTTTCCGTCGGGTGTGACGACGGCATTTGCTGATTTCCGGTATTCGACCAATAGGGCATCATCCTGCCGATTCGGAATCGGCGTTACCCAGTCGATTCTGGCAAACGGAATCGTTAACTCCGTATGTGTCTTGTCAGCAAGGTAAAGCGAATTCCCATAGCCTCCTAAAACCCAGGCTTGTCCCGTATGAACGATCGTTTGGTAATACTCACCCTCCTTCAGGACACGCTCGTAGGTGATTTCTCCGGTCGCGACGTCGTATTCGCGGAGCGACTGAATGTGGACGGTCCGCGTAGTTTCGAGATCGGGGCGAACTTTACTTAGCAACGACTCGTAACGCTCGCGACGAAAAGTGTGGTAAATGACCAACACCTTGCTGCCGTCGGAACTAAGTGCCCCTAGTCTCACCGGGGGCGTTGAGTCCTTTTCAGGATCCAACGGCGGCTGCATCAGAACCTTTCCCGTGGCGGAGTCCAGCACCTGGAACGCAGCGCCATCAAGTAGCGCAAACATGCCTATGCGGCTGCCATCCGAGCTGCATGCGACAGGGATAAACTTGCGTAAGCCTTCGGGGCACTCACGCTCCCAAACAGGACCCTGGTGCCCTGGTACGTAATAGCTCATTCGGACACCATCGCGAATGAGCCAGCCGGTCCCAATAAACTGATCCCAGCGGTTGTCTCTGTCGCGATTGCGGGGGAAGTCAGGGAAACGGGTGACTTGTTGACCCGTTTCGATGTCCGTGACGCGACCTTGCAATTCCTGCACGATTCGGCCGCGACACACCTCGATGTCGTATGGAACCTTGGCATCACTCGCGGTGAGATTTCCGGTGATGGGAATCGTCAATAAGCTACGCTTCTGATCGCCATGATCCATTACGGCGGCAATGCGCTGATTGTCTGCCACCAACGCCCAAACACTGCCAGTGAGGCCATTGCTCTGGGCGGTAAACTTTGCCTGTTCTACTGGTGTGCGGGGTGTCACCGCAGAGATGCCGGCCTGCAATCGCTTGATCGCCGGCGGGAACTCATAGTCTGGTATCGGAGTTCCCAGCGGGTTTTCAGGAGCACCGTAGTCAAGCGAGTCTCCTCCTTCGCCAATACCGTAGCTCTTCTTGCCGGTGGTCACGTGGAACTGAACATGACACGGGAAACTCCCTGTTCCTGATCGGGTTCTAATCCTGCCTCCCACGCCTGCTCCAATCACGCTATCGCCGTCAAACACGACCAAATGATCCACCTTGATAGGCGTATCGATTTTCGTTTTCCATTGACTTTGTTTCAGGTCCCAGATTCCTAGTTGCGTTTGCTTAGTCTCGTAGCTGGGCGAAACGGGGAACTCAAGATTCAGGTCGCCTAGTACGGCTAACTGTTCGCCAGTGGCATCGATCGCGACTGCTCCGGCCACCTTCTCGATTAGCAGTTGGGAAGAAGCATCCTTAAGGTCAATGCGATAGACATGCTCGTACGTCGAGACAATACACCACTGGCCATCGGGCGAGAACGCGGCCGCACGAATCGCATGCGACATAGGCACGGAAAGTAGCACCTGAGACTTTTCGTAGTCAACGACGTAAAAGATTGCCTGAGCCCAGTTCCCCCGCCCGGCAACCAGCTTTCCGTCAGCGGAAACCGCGAGAGGATGCAAGGAAACATCTTGCACCGTGACTCGCCAATGATCCGCTGGCTGGGCAAACGATGATCCACTACCAGCCAGCAGCAGAACGATCGCGGCGATGAGAAGTCGGCCTGGCATGCGGCATTTTCCGAGAGGGACAAGTCGTGGTGAAAAGCTGCCGCTAAGATACCACGAAACACGCCGCCATCGATGGAAAATGCTGACTTTGCTCGCGCGTGTCAATGGCCCCGGAAGCTAAGTCCGGGGCCGCACATGCCAATCGAACCTGGCGGTTTAGTAATCGCCAATCACGTTGCCATCGGAGATCGAAAGCAGGTACTCAAACGTCGAGTTCACCGCGGCGTTGGTGTTGTGCTCGATCGTTTCCGGAATGAACCGAACCGAACCGTCTCCCAGGCAGAACTGGGCACCGCCAGGGTGCATGCTGGTATACGATCGGCGACATTGATCGTTCTCCGGGCAATTGATTTTGCGATGGCCGCCGGCGGAAACCGCACCCAGCCCTTTGCCGTCGTTATCGAAATACCCGCTCGTTCCCCAGAACATCGCTCCCTGGGGTTCGTTGTTGCCGGAAAGCGGATTGAAGTAACTGCGTTCCCCAATCAGAATCGTGTTCGAAGTCCCGTCGGTCAGGTCGCGGAAACCGATGTAGCTGTTGCGAAAGAATGCGCCGTCCGCTTTGCCGTTGGGAGTGCCGCGGTCGTTGCGAATCTGGCCGCTGCTGTTGTTCACCACGTAGTTGGAAACGATGCCATGGCGGTTCACGTCCGCGATCGTGTCGCGATATTTGCGGTTGGCAACCGAGTCGTTGTGCTTTTCGGGACCAGCATCCGAAGGGCAACGAACGCCAGCTATTGGCGTTTGAATCACCTTTCGCTTGGCACCTTTATTGACCGCGTTCACTGCCGAATCGCTACTTACCTCAAGAATGTCGTAAGCAGAGTTCTGCTCGAAGTAAGGAGCCAGCATCGCTCCCCAGGCCCACAGCGCAATCCGATCGTGTGTCGTGTCGCCGGTGAAGACGTAGGCAGGCGGCAAGCTGCCGACCACGTCGTGATAGGTATGCATCGCCAGCCCCAACTGTTTCATGTTGTTAGTGCACTGCATCCGCCGTGCGGCTTCACGGGCTTGCTGAACCGCCGGCAATAACAACGCAATCAGCACGCCAATAATCGCAATCACGACAAGCAACTCAACCAGCGTGAAGGCATGCCTTCGAAAAGAAGAATAAGACATGACAACTCCTTGCAAAATCTAGATAAGAAAAGAAGAGAAGAGAACGGTTTGCCCGCGACAACAATCCGCGGCGGGCTACCTGATGGAATCGAAATTACTTTTTGCGACCTGCCTTCTTCGGATCGAGATCGAAGTCAAACTTGTTGTCCCCTGCGTTGGCCGTGACCTTCAAACCAGAGCGATCGAAGTCGGCATACTTCTTGGCAACGGGATTCTCGCCGACCACGGTATTCCCCGCGGCGTCTTCCGTTTCTGGCGGTGAGAAATAGATCGCGATCTGATAGTCACCAGGGGCCAGGCCGGTGGTCTGCGAATCGGTTTCGACATGATAGGTGCCGTCGGGCTGAATGTGCCCGAATGCGGACGACCCTGAGTTAACCGGCGAGAAGGCCACCGTTCCACCGGTTAGGGGAACGCCTTCGACCGTCACGATGCCGGAAGCGGTCGCTCCGGCCGATGTTCGACCTTGGCCGCAGCCTGTCAGCGTCAGGCAAACAAGGCTGACTGAGCACAACGTAGCCACAAGAAAACGGTTTGTCGCACGATGCAAAGCAGGTCTGCAAAGTTCGTCCATGGCAACCTCAAATGACAAGATGTTGGTTGTTTCGACTAGGACAGAATCGAAGAAAAGGTGGATGGATGACCAGAAATTCGGGGGGCAGCACAACCGAGATACTATCAAGAAATTACATTTCACCCAATGTATTTTTGCGGTAAAAGATTGTGAATCTTTGCCGGTTAAAATAGGCAGTTTGCGGGTTGGTGGCTGCTCAAAGCCCCTTAAGTCATTCGTCAGCACTATCAGCGTTTCTTCTAAGGGCCATACAGTGCCTTCCCCCTGGTCTGGGGCAGCAACAACGATGTCTCACACGCCCAAAAACTATTCGTGGAAGAAGCTCGTCTTTTAGGGTGAGCACCGCCTCACGGGGCGTCAGCAAGGGATCTTCGCCAGGAGAAGCCCCGGAGTTCGTCTCGCCGCGTTTCCCACGGTCGGTATTCGAGGAAGTGAAATCATGAATTGCCTGATCGCATCGCGAGCAAGCTTGTTCCTGGTCTGTCTGGCGATCGCCACGGCAACCCTGGGTTGTTCACGGCTTTATCCGATCAAGATTAGCGGCCGAGTCACCGATGCCCTCACCGGCGACCCCATCCCAGGCGTCGTCGTCGGAATCAAAGGCAGTGCCGAAGGAGTCACCCCGGTGGTCACCAATTGGGACGGACGGTTTTCGCTGCCAATGGTGGCAACCGGCCTGGAGTTCTCGGGCAGAGCCCCCGATTGGAAGCTCGTTTTCAATTCCACGACGCACAAGAACACGAACAGCCAAATCGACTTCTCGCTTCTTTCCAATGACCCGGAATCAATCGACGCCGTGATTGTTATGCAAAGCATGATCCGCCGAGACACCCCAGCCGCCGCCCCGGCGAACGGAACCTAAGCAAGCCCAAGCGGCAACATCGCGAACCATTTGCCATTGGCCTGGCACTGTTGAGATAATCAAACGCAACAGCACCCCCGCCAAGGCAACCTGCGATGTTCTCGTATCAACTCGACACCAACCTCCGGCTCGAACTGCTCACACGGCAGCATGCGCCCGAGTTGTATAACGCCGTGAATGAAAACCGGCAGCACCTCAGCCCCTGGATGCCGTGGGTGGCAACCACTCAGTCGGTCGCCGATGTCGAGTCCTTCATCGCCACAACCCGCCAGCAGATGGCTGAAAACAACGGCTTTCAAACGGCCATTCGCGCCGGGCAGGAAATCGTCGGAGTCATCGGTATGCACAAGATCGACTGGCCCAACCGGTCGACCTCGCTCGGCTATTGGCTGGCCGAAAAGCACCAGGGCCAAGGCATCATGACCAAGGCCTGCTCGGCGTACATCACCCACGCATTCACCGAACTTGACCTGCACCGCCTCGAAATCCGCTGCGCGACCGAAAACACCAGAAGCCGCGCGATCCCCCAGCGACTGGGCTTCACCCAGGAAGGAACCATCCGCTCCGCCGAATCGATCGACGGACGCTACCTCGATCACGTCGTCTACGGGCTGTTGGCATCGGAGTGGCAAGCGAGGCAGGCATAGCCATATGACCGGGGCCGTCACGATGCAGAGATCACTCGATGCACCAAGGCAAACAATATGAACCGATTTAATCTTCGCACTTTCTTTGTCATCGTCGCGTTCATCGCGTTGATGTTCGGTTCGTTTTCGCTGCTGCCGCAGTTTCCGCGCCTGAAAGAGGTGTTCTCCGTTTGGGTTCTTAGTGGCTGCTGGATCATGGGCACCCTCGGTGCATTCATTCCGGTGGTCGTCAAGCAGCGTTTCTGCAGCAACCGGTTCTGGTACGCGCTGATGGCCGTCTCGTTTGTCGGTACCTGGTCTGGCTTCTGGTTGCTCTACTTCTGGTGTCTGCGAGAAGTGAAACGTTCGCCCCAGTACCCCGGACTGGGTGCCCTGCTGTTTCTAGGTGCCGCCGCGATTGGCTCCGGCGTTATTGCGTTTGTGGTTGGCTGGTTCGTTCCGAGAGAACGTAAACAGGCCGAGTAATAACACTGCCCTGTTCGACTCTCCCTGCGACCACACTCGCTTCAAAGACCCGCTTTTCGGCGTTACAATGCGTGATTTCCCAGTTTGCAATCCCGCAAATATGAGCCATCGTGAAACTTGCTATCCTCATCGCGATTGAACAATACGCCGATTCGCGGATCAAACGTGCCCGCTATGCGGAAAGCGATGCCACCGCCCTGGCAGGCGTTCTCCAGCAGCATGAGTTCGCGGGTGCCGATCGTGTGGTCATCCTCAGCAGTGAGGCAACTCACAAGCAGGTCAAGTCACGCGTGCAGCGGGCCATCAAGGGGCTGCATCACGATGACGAACTGTTCGTCTATTACGCCGGCCATGGCTTCTCGAAAAAAGGGGTGAACTACCTCACCTGTCACGACACCAACCCCGATGACCTGACCCGCACCAGTATCAAGCTGGCCTGGCTCTTCGATCAGTTTCAGAAGTCGGCCTGTCAGCAGGTCGCCTTCTTTCTCGACGCGTGCGAAAAGGGCCTGCTGACGACCGATGATCTGCGTGATCGCTACGCGCCGCTAAACGATGCTGAACTCGAAACCTTCTTCGGTGCCAGTCAGCACCGCGCCTGCTTCGCCTCGTGCAGGCCCGGCGAAACGTCGCATGCGAACGCGAAGCTGCGTCACGGAGTGTGGGCGTATCACCTTATCGAAACGCTCGGCGGCAATGCTCCCCGGGCCTTGGAAAGGAGCAAGTCGCTGACGGCCGGGTCGCTGCAAAACTATTTGCAGCAAGCGGTCCCTGGCACCCTGCGAACGCTCTACGCGACCAAGCGCGTTCAAACGCCGTGGTACGTTGATTCATCCGAGGGCGAGTTCCTGCTGGCCGATATGACCGAGCTTCTGGCCCAGCGAAAAGGGACCGCCAAGGCCGACGCAGGCACCGTACGTAGTGTAACCCTTCTGGCCAAGAAGGCCGTTCGCGTGCGTAACCTGGCAGGCTTCCGGCGTAGTAATCACACCGTCCCTACCCAAAACAATACCGCGGCCGACGCGTTCCTTGCCAAGATCGCGAAGGAGGAAATCGACGAGGACATCAACACCGTCTTCCGCAGCCTGCGAGATCTCTTCCGCTTCAAGCGAACCGCGATGAACGTCAGCAATCACGGCGACGGGACCGCCACAATCATCACGCCGTACTTCAACTACTCGATCGCCGTTCATCTCGACGAAAACGATCCCTCGATGGCCATCTGGCTGCGTTCCGTCGACGCCATCAAAGAGCCCGATCAGATCTTCAGCGAACCATTCGCCCAACTGTTCGATCAGGTTTTCAACACCGTCGTCTTCGAGATGCCTCAGCGGGCAGAGTTAACCGAACTGATCGACCGACTCGAAGACTTCGAGGACGACCGCATCACCCTCGATTACGATCCCGACGTAACCTACTGCAGCGTGAGCATCGCCGGCATCCCAGGCAAAGTCAGCGTGACCCCCAGCCAGCTGTCGATCACCCACAAAAAGCCCGCCAGCCCCCGCACGCTCCTCGAATCGCTACTGGCAATCCAGGAAATGTTTGTCGACCGACACGATGTCCCGGCGATTTCGTTTCGTGATACGACGAAGGATTAAGTTGCCAGGGTGCCAGGCTCACGTCTTCGTGGGCCTGGCACCCTGCTAGTCAAAACAATCCATATCACAGAGGTCCATGAGATTCCCAAGTCGCCAGACGTCAAGAGTGTGTAATGACTTGCTGTCCGATAGCCATTGGGAAATCCTCGGCCAGTCGTGATTCTCACCAATTCGCGTCGCGATACTTGTGAGCCATTCCTGCTCACTTCGTGAAGAGCGTTCGAAGAAGTGCAGCATTTTAGATTCATTAGGGAACCTTTCTCCAAAGTACAAAGCTGGTCCGATGATATAGCGTAGGTCTTTGGGTAAGTCCCAGTTCCAAGCGTCCTTCTGATAAAGAAAGGGTATTTCGACGCCTCGCAGTATCTCGTCAAAAGGAGGCATGCCATCTTCGGCTAGTTCCATCAGGAACCAAAGGAGTTGACGAATTGAATCTGCGACGTGTCTCTCCGTCTCAGTGCCATGGCTTACCGACTCGCACCAATCACCGATGACGGACATCTCTCCTGGGGATACGATCTTTCTGCAAGTTTGCTCAAAGACGTTTCGTTGCTGTTGCGACATGCGTTCCACGAAGCGGACGTGGCGTTTAAGCGTTTCATCATAAGGGCAAATTAGGTTCGCACTGTATTTCTCGGAAGCTTCACGGAGATATTGCAGAGGATCTGGGGCAACATTCCATCGGTCATCCATTGGTGTTTTCCTACGGAAAAAGCTAGTTGCGTTGGCTGGGGCAAGACCCACCGATAGCAATCCGCGGCATAATGCTTAGCGGTGGTTGGTTCGAGGTGTCTTGGCATGGCACCCGGCTATTGATCTCGAATAGCCATAAATAGAACAATCCCGATGGGTGCTATTAGCAGAAAAAACCTCCATGCTAAACCTCTAATTGAATCGTTCAATATAAATCCACGCAGCGCAAAAAGCACACCTACTGTACCCATATTCCACGCAAAAAGTCGTGTAAAGGCAGCCTCGGCAAATTCACCCAAATCAGCTGGTGAAAATGCCGAAACCAAGACGATTTCTACTACAATAAGGCTTCCTATCAGAGAAATTGGATGCCTGCTAAACTTGGCGACGAATAACAACAACGTAAGTAACACACACAGGAACACGCTGTACGCAACGATTAACATTCCTATTTCCGCCGATGATTATTTGCCCTGTTGAAAACCAATCTTCCGTATGCGATTCCCCGGCGCTAAATTATAACGCATGAATGTAACCGTCCCCCGAACCACATCTTCCCACGCATGGTAGCTTGTTCTTTGTAGCAGGGTGAGTTTTTCTTATCGGGAGCCAGGGTGCCAGGCTCACGTCTTCGTGGGCCTGTCTTACACCCTTGTCTTGCGTCATACGGCTGAACTTTTATCGTGATACTTTGTTGACCCGGGCTCCGTCATTCGACGCTTCGCATACCCATGCGGACGTGGGCAAGGCACCTAGCTTTCTGGGGAATAAGCGGCCTATTGGTCGTCGAACTTAGGCATTCATTCTTCAACGTTAGTCCCTTTCGCGGAACGCATTCGCCAGCATACCAGGTACACGACCGCTGGCAGCAAGACAATCGTCGACACCGCGTGGATGGACCAACGCCACCAGGCCGAGACATGGTGCATAGACTCTGGGTAGTGTTCCTGCTTCGCAATCCAAGGGCGGGCAACATGGGCGTAGGTCACCATGAGGTCGCCGATGGGGAGAATGCCTCCGGCGTATTGCTTTTGCCCATGAGTGGTCCACGGCAGGCCGACCGCTTCGCCTGTAACGGCAATCGCATCGGCTACCGAATGATCGCCATAGATCTGGGCGATACCCATCATCAACACGGTGGCCGATAAACTTCGTCCGAAGATCAGCGGTCCGCTGTCGACATCTCCGCTGCCGGAGATACCGGTGGGATACTCAAGTAAGCATGGGGCACCCAGTAACGTCGTCTGGAAACGCTCGCGAAAGATTTCGTACTGCTGTTTGGCGAACGCCGGTTCGATGTCGGGCAGCAGGCGGAGCATAATCATTTGCGAAGTTGCCCGAGCGACCCCGACTGCCTGGCCACTCGGTAATTCCGCCGTGTGAGGCAATAAACTAGTTTCGGGATCGAGTCGCTGGCTGGCTTCGCGAAGCCAGTGGTCGATGGTTTCATCGTACCGATTTTCGCCAGTCACATGATCGTAAACGCGCATCGCATGAATTGCCGGCACCGTATCACACGGCCAGGCCGATCCATAGTAAGACGCTAGAAATGGTGTCTGAGAAGTTTCGATCGCCTCGGCAATCGCATCGCATTCGTTTTGAAGCAACGCGAGTTGATCGACGTCGCTTCCCTGTTGGACCATGACTAAGCCAGCCCGCAACGAGCTTTTCCAAGCACAGTAGAACATGCCATGCCCCGGCGGCAATTGAACCGGGAATGGCCGACGCCCCTGTGCGGAATTGAGTTTGTCCAAACAGAGTTTGGCCTCGTCGGTGGCCTGGTCTGTATAAGTCGGATCACGCATTGCCAGTTCGACCCACGTCAGGCCATGAAAGAGATAGCTGAAGTAGAAGCCTTCCGGGAAATGTTCTTGCATCTGCGAGGCACTGCCTGCATCGAGCGCTGCCCGACTGGCGGCAAGCTGAGCTACCAACTCAGGCGGCACCTGGTCGACTTCTTTCACCAGCGGAGAGGTGCCATACAGCCGAACGTTAAAGTAGAAGACCGCCAGGGCAAGCAGTCCCCAAACGACCATCCGTCCCCGAGCGGCCCACTTTCGATATTGCTGCATGGATACGCCTATGGTTGTGTAGATGTCCGGTTGATCGTCCTGCCCAAGCATCATACCACAAACCCCACCCGAACGGGCGGATTCTGGCCTGCTGATTACCATGGTTCCCCTTACTGAAAACGGAACACTTAAAACTTCCCAAACTAAGGGCAAGGTTTCCCGCGAGTTCACCCCAAACGGGTTACGAGACGGTTGGACGGCTGCCAAAGTCGCGATATAATCGCCCGTTTCCATGTCCCGCCCGATAGTTTGGCGGGATTTTTCATTTCCCGGTCAGGCCCATTTGCCTGACGATCACGGACGGAAACCATGCCTGATACCGCCTCCGTCAGTTCCCCTCCGGCCAACGACATCTACTCGGAACGCGTGCTGGTGCTCGACTTTGGGTCGCAGTACGCCCAGTTGATCGCTCGCCGCGTGCGGGAACAGCACGTCTACTGCGAAATCGTGCGGCACGATATTACTGCCGAGCGGATCAAGGAACTGGCTCCTAAGGGAATCATCCTCTCAGGCGGGCCTTCCAGCGTATACGAAGCGGACGCTCCGAAGTGCGATCCCGAGATCTTTGACCTCGACATTCCGATCCTGGGCATCTGCTACGGCATGCAGCTGATGTGCGATCGGTTTGGCGGCAAAGTTCGTAACGCCTCGGCCCGCGAGTACGGCCACGCCCACATCAAAATCAACGACGCCAAAGACCTGCTAGCCGGTCTGCCTGACGAAACTGACGTCTGGATGAGCCATGGCGACCAGGTCGAGCAGATCAGCGGTTTGTTTCGCCCATTGGCTTCGACCCGTACGTGCCCCGTGGCCGCGATGCGTCACGTCGAGCACAAGCAGTACGGCATTCAGTTCCATCCCGAAGTCACCCACACGCCGCTGGGTAGCCAGATCTTGCGTAACTTCGTGATCACCATCTGCGGCTGCGAAGGAACGTGGAAGCTGGGTGACTTTGCCCGCGAAACAATTGCCCGCATTCGCGAAGAAGTGGGGGATGCCCGCGTCATTTGCGGCCTGTCTGGCGGGGTCGATTCGTCGGTGGTGGCCGCCCTGCTCTACCGGGCGATTGGCGATCAATTGTCCTGCATTCTGGTCGATAATGGCCTTTTGCGGAAAGACGAAGAGGGTGCGGTAATCTCCGAGTTTTCCTCGCACTTCAAGACCGACTTGCACGTGGTGAACGCGAAAGAGCGTTTCCTGACGAAGCTGGCTGGCGTGACCGAGCCGCAGGAAAAGCGGAAGATCATCGGCTACGAATTCATCGAGTGCTTCAAGGAAGAAGCGACCAAGATCAAAGACGCCAAGTTCCTGGCGCAAGGGACGCTTTATCCCGACGTGATCGAAAGTGGTGCCGCTCAAGACGGCCCGGCCGCGGTGATCAAACTGCACCACAACGTGGGCGGTCTGCCGAAGGAACTGGGCTTCGATCTGGTCGAGCCGCTGCGTGACTTGTTTAAAGACGAAGTCCGCAAGCTGGGGATCGAACTGGGGCTGCCGGAAGATATCGTCTGGCGGCATCCGTTCCCAGGCCCTGGCTTGGCGGTGCGTTGCCTGGGCGAAGTGACCGAGGAAAAATTGGCCGTGCTGCGAGAAGCAGACGCGATTGTGGTTAACGAGATCAAGTCGGCTAACCTGTATCGTTCGACCTCGCAGTGCTTCGCGGTGCTGCTGCCGGTGCAAAGCGTTGGCGTGATGGGAGATGCCCGCACGTACGACAACGCCGTGTGCGTTCGCTGCGTCGATACCGACGACTTCATGACGGCTACCTGGAGCGACCTCCCCTACGAGGTCCTGGCTCGCATCTCGACTCGTATTATTAACGAGGTCAAAGGGGTGAATCGGGTGTGCTACGACATCAGCACCAAGCCCCCCGCGACGATCGAGTGGGAATAAGCTTCCCGGTAGATGACGGCAAGAAACGAAAAAAGCGTGGCTAGGGGGACTAGCCACGCTGTTGATCGGGAAGGTGCGATTCAAATTCAGTTTTGGCGGGGCGAGGAAGGGGATGGAAATCCTCGAAACCGAATTCTTTTCGTACCGAAAAGATATGAGATTAGTGAGCGTTGGAGTGTGCTTCCAACACTTCGGATCGTACCAGAGAATCACCAGCTTGCAAGCATTAAAAACTAGCTGATGGTAGATTATTTTCCGGCGAAAAACGGTTTGTGGTGCCATGTTTTGCATAAGGCATCGCAGAAGCTTAATAGTACGGTAAAGCGCAAGGACTAGTAACTTTCCCATAAATCGGGATTAGGCGATTTCAATGAGCAAGAAATACATCTTCCAGATGGAACAGTTGACCAAGAAGATTGGTCCTCGCGAGATACTAAAGGAAGTCTGGCTAGCATTCTATCCAGGGGCAAAAATTGGCGTTCTTGGTCGAAATGGGGCCGGTAAATCGACCCTGCTCAAGATTATGGCCGGGATCGACAAGGAATTTGACGGAGAAGCCCGTCTTAGTGATGGGTTTACGGTGGGCTATTTGCCTCAGGAGCCAAAGCTCGACGAAAGCAAGAATGTCCTCGAAAACGTCGAGGAAGCGGTCGCCCAGCGCCGTGGTTTGCTCGATCGCTTCAACGAAATCACCGGCAAACTGGGGGAAGATCTGCCTGAAGACGAGATGAACGCCCTCTACGAAGAGATGGCGACCTTGCAGGACAAGATCGAAGCGACCAACAGCTGGGAACTCGATCGCGAGATCGAAATCGCCATGAGCGCGATGAACCTTCCCGAGCCGGAATCTGGCGTCACGAACCTGTCTGGTGGTGAACGCCGCCGTGTGGCTTTGTGCCAACTGCTGCTTCGCAAGCCTGACCTGCTGCTGCTGGACGAACCGACGAACCACTTGGACGCCGAATCGATTCTGTGGCTCGAACACCACCTGGCCGATTACCCCGGCACGATCGTCGCCGTGACCCACGATCGTTACTTCCTGGATAACGTCGCCGGCTGGATTCTGGAACTCGACCGCGGCAAAGGCATTCCTTTCGAGGGGAACTACTCGTCGTGGCTGGAACAGAAACAGAAGCGTCTGGCCGTCGAAGAGAAGCAAAGCGAAGCTCGCCAAAAGACCCTGGCCAAGGAACTGGAATGGATTCGCTCTTCCGCCAAGGCGAAGCAGTCCAAGGGTAAGGCACGTATCAACGCCTACGAAAAGCTGGTCTCCGAACAGTATGATGACCAGCCCGACGAATTTGAAATCCAGATCCCCTCGGGCAAACGCCTGGGCGACCTGGTCATCGAAGTCAAAAGCGTCAACAAAGGGTATGGCGATCGGCTGCTGGTCGAAGACCTCAACTTCCGTCTGCCCCCTGGCGGTATCGTCGGCATCATCGGTCCTAACGGTGCCGGCAAGACAACTTTGTTCCGCATGCTGACCGGTCAGGAATCGCCTGACGCAGGCGAGATTGTCATCGGCGATACGGTCGAACTCGGTTACGTCGATCAGTCGCGCGATGCGTTGGATCCGGAGAAGACCGTCTTCCAAGAGATCAGCGGCGGCCACGATACGATCGAACTGGGCAAGCGGAAGATCAACGCCCGGGCCTATGTTTCCCGCTTCAATTTCAAAGGCCCCGATCAGGAAAAGAAAGTCGGTGTCCTTTCCGGCGGTGAACGCAACCGCGTCCACCTGGCCACGCTTCTGCGTCGCGGTTCGAACGTCCTGCTGTTGGACGAACCGACGAACGACTTGGACGTTGATACGCTCAGAGCGCTCGAGGAAGCCATTTTGAACTACGCCGGCTGCGTTGTTGTGACGAGCCACGATCGCTGGTTCTTGGATCGTATTGCAACGCATATCCTGGCCTTTGAAGGGGATGGTTACGTTCACTGGTGCGAAGGGAACTTCGATACCTACGAGCGTCAACGCAAGGAACGTTTGGGGGTTAGCGCGGATGAACCGCATCGGTTCAAGTACAAGAAGCTGCAGCGCTAATCGGCTAGGTTCGGACTAATCGCTAAAAGGTTAGTCCTTGACCAATCGACCAAAAACGTTTTTAACTAACACAATGATTCACAAGCCTGACATTGGCTCAGGCATCAGCAGTTCCTAGGAGGTTTTTACCGTGTCTATCATTCGCGTGGGTTCCACCGAAAAGTATTCTTCCGGTTGGGAGTCGGCTTTCGGTGCCGCCCCTGCCAAAAAGAAGTCCACCACCAAGAAGTCGACGAGCAAGGCCGCTGCGAAAACGAGCGGCAAGAAGGCGAGCACCGCTGCACCTAAGAAAAAGGCCGCCAAGAAGAAGGCTGCCAAAAAGTAGTCTGCTTCGCTGCCTGGTGGAAGGATCCGGGAAAGACGCTGATCTCTGATAAATAAGGACCTGGCCGGTTAGCGGTCAGGTCCTTTTTCTATGGCACATATGGCCTGGGTAATCCGTTAAGTTTAAGACCAGTTCTCGGAGTCGGGGCCCCCGGCATCCAGGTCGTCCCCGGTATGCCATTTTTCGAGAACCTTCAGGACTTCAT